>CATYJC010000009.1 GCA_958407555.1 uncultured Collinsella sp.
GGCAAGCCTGTTCTCGACGAACTCGGCGGTCACCACCTCGCCGCTGTCATCACCGAGATCGACCCTGCCGTAGAAGTCAGCGATGAGGGACACGCCGAACTCCTGCTCATACAGGTAGGTCGTGTACGCGGAGCAGATGTACTCAAGCTCCCCGGTGCCGTCGATGTCGTATTTCATGCTGTCTACCTTTCCTTGTAGGCGTTAAAAGAGACACGCGGGCCTCTCGCCCGCCTACTCGACGAGAGGTCCGCGTGTTTCTTTCAAAAGAAAAGGGGCACCCGCAGGTGCCCCTTTCAGCTGTTTGTCTAGGCCGAAGCGGTCGGAAGCAGGACGCTATCGAAGAAGGAGTCGTACTTGGCCTTGTCGGTGGACTTGACGGTGGCCTTGGAAATGCTCTTGGCCTCGCCCTTGACCTGGAGCTGCTTGCCTGCGGCGGAGAAGCTGTAGGTGTCGGTGTCGGGGTCGGTCGTGTCCTCCTTGGTGTTCGCCTCGGTGTTGGGGCGAGACAGCTTGCAGCTGTAGTAGACGCAGCGGCGCTTGTAGGGGTCGCCGTTGACCTCGAACATCAGGGCGAACTCGACGCCGGTGCTGTCCATGTCCTCGAGCAGGAGTCCGCTGTCGTCGATATATCCGAGCAGGTCGATGAGCATCTGCTCCTCGGTGTCGGCAAGCTCAAGCTCGCCGGAGATGCTGGAGGAGTCGACGAAGGTGGCGTAGACGACGTCATCGGCGTAGAACTTGGTCACGTCGCCGTCGTACTCGACGGTGAGCTTCTTAGCGCCGGGTGCCTTGACGGGCATCTTGTACTGGGACTTCTCGGGGTCCCAGACGGCATAGTGGACGTTCTTGAGTCCGTACTTAACCTTTGCCATTGGTTAGTTCCCTTCCTTGGTAACTGTGAAGTAATAGGAGACGATTCGCGCGTGCTCCGACTCGGACCAGTCCTCGTACACACGGACGGGTCCGAACGCCCGTTTTAGGGCCATCAGAAGGGCTGTCTCGACCACCGGGTCGGCTTGCCTCTCGATGAGTTCGACCCGGTACCTCGGCATCGAGTACCAGTTGTCGTCGTCCGCGTACTGCTCTCCGCCGGAGTCGAGCGAGTAGACGAAGAACGGCGGCTTGACCTTCGACCCCTCCGGGTACGCCTGGTGCGTTCCGGCGAGGCCGGTGGACCTGCACGCCTCGTAGACGAGCCTGTCGTACGACCCGAACAGCTCGAGAGCCTCTCCGATGTGCGCAGTCGGCTCGACGACCTCGACGTTCGCGCCGATGACGATTCCGCCCTCGGTCTTTCCGAGCGGTCCGGTCAGTGTCGCGCCGATGACTCCCACGTTGCTCATAGGTCGGCCTCCAGCCTCTGGACGAGCGATTCGTATGCCTTCTGGAAGCCGCGCTCTGCCGCCGGGGCGACGTGGGGCCTTCCGGGCACGCGGCCGCCGCCGATGGTGGCGTGGCCCTTCTCGAGGAGGTGCGGGAGGCCCGGTTTCGTCGAGTAGACGTGCGACTCGGGCTTCTCCTCGGTCCCCTCGACCCTGTAGCGGATCGACTTGCTGTAGTCGCCAGTGCGGACCGGAGCGCCATCGCGCCACGCCTGCTTTGCCTCCTCGGAGCCGTCCCTTACGGACTCGAGCAGGTCGTCGCACGATACGGCCTTGATGTCTCCGAATATCTCGTCGAGTGCCGATGCGAAGGCGTCGGCCCCGACAGTCCTGCTAGCCATTGGAGACGTGCCTCCCCAGCTGTAGCTTCACGAACTCGCCCGAGACTGAGGCGTTCTCGACGTCGTACTGGACTCCGTCGAACTCGACCTCGCTCTCGCCCGAGTACTCGTCGGCCCTGAGTTGGATGAGGGCGTCGGCGCGGAGGCCGACGTCGAACGACGTGGCCCATAGGTCGCTGCCGACGGTGAAGCGGTTGCAGTAGCGCATCCTGCGCTCCGGCTGCCCCTGGATCACGTTTCCGGCCTCGTCCTGGACCATGTCGGGCCACGCGAGCAGGAAGCAGACGTCGTTCCACCTCATTTGCCGTCGCCACCGTAGGACGTCGGCGAGTTGAGGATGTCCACGACCGTCTGCCTGTATGCGTCCTCGAAGCGGGACGCGTCGCTGTTGTCGTAACCGAACCTCGACTTCGCGAAGAGGACGACCGCCATCTTCGCGAGCGGGTCGGAATCGACGAGGGCCTCTTCGACGCCAACGCGGTTAAGGTCGCGCTTGGCCGCCTCGATGAGGCCCTGAATCTCCGTATCGAAGGCATCGGAGGTGACGCGCAGGGCCACCTTGACCTCGTCTAGGAGCGCCATGCCGCGTCACCTCCCATGGGCTAAGCCGTCTTCTTGGGGGCGGAGATGACGAGCAGGCCGTTGGTGTCGCCGAGCTTGCCGTCGACGACGGTCTGCATCTTGAGCTTGGTGACGTTCTTGTCCTCGTCGTTCCAGCGGACAGAGCGCATGCCCATCTGCTGGTTGACGATGTAGTTGGACAGGTCGCCGAACAGGATGCAGGGGGTGTCGGCTGCGCCGCCCTTGGCGTCCTCGTAGTTGGGCAGGATGTCCTCGGGGACGATGTTCACGTTCTTGCCCATCAGGCGGTAGGACTCGCTGTGAGCGCCGTCGAGTCCGTAGTTGACGCGGGCGACCGGCTGGCCGTTGGCGTCGACCATGCCGTCGACGTAGGTGTCCCACGTGGCCTGGGTCATGGTCCACTCGCCGCGGCTGCGGTACGGGGCCTTGACCTTCTTGAGGATGTTGGCCCAGCCTGCCCACGTGCCGATGGCCTTCTCGTCGAAGGTCACCTTGTTGTCGGCGGTGAGTCGGGGGTCCTTGAGGATGCCGAGCGGCATACCGGAGCCGCTGCCGTTCACGCCGGCGGCCTCGAGGGCGCGGACCATGGCCTCTGCGCACTTCTCGGGGAACTGGCGCTGGAACATGTCCATGGTGGTCACCTGGGACAGGAAGCTCTGAGCGACCTTGACCTCGAGCATGTAGTAGAGGAAGGAGATGCGGCTGGGGTCGGTTGCCTTCTGGGTGTCGGAGGGCTTGGCCTCGGTGACCCAGCTGGCGGTGGGCAGGTAGTCCCAGATGTTGATCTCAAGGCCGCCCTGGACGTTCATCTTGGTGAACTTGGGCCAGATGGTGCCGTACTCGGACATCTTCTGGATGATGGTGTTCGAGAGGGTGGTCGGGATGAAGTGCGGGACGTCGGAGGTCTGCGTGAAGGCGTCGGCGCGGACGTTCTCGGGGACCATGCCGCGGGTCACGAGGCCGTCGGGGTACTCGATGCCGCGGACGGTGTAGTCGTAGAAGGCGCGGTTGTAGTCCTCGGTGTCGAACGGGTCCTCGTTGCGGGTGACGGAGACGTCGGGGTTGGCGGTCTGAGCGCCGCCGGTGACGAGTGCGCCGGCACCGTTGGCGACGGCGGCGACACGGGAGGAGCGGAGGGCGTTGGCCTGGTTGCGGCGCTCGACCTCCTCCTGGATGAGGCGGACCTCCTCGTTGAGGACGTCCATGCCGACGGTGCTGTCGGCGTTGTCGAGTTCGGCGACTACCTCGGCGCGGCGGTGCTCGAGGGAGGCGTCATCGAGGGCGCGGTACTGGGCCGCGTCCATGGGGATGAACTCCATTTTCTTGTTCCTTTCGTTAGAGCAAACGTAGCTTGAGCGCGGCCGCCTGACGCTGCCTGCGCTCGTTCTCGCGGCGCACCAACTCCTGGTGCTCCTGCTCGATCACTCCGTCGAGGTAGGAACGCGCGTGAATGTCTGTGTCTTGGTCGGCCGGGATGGATACGGCGGATACGTCGAACACCTTCTCGACCTTGGTGATGTAGCTGGTGCGGGTTTCCTCGTCCCACTCCCAGCCGTCGGGGGCAACGTTGAAGCCCCAGCTCATCTTGTCGATGAGCCCGTTGCTGATGGCCTCGTACAGGTCGCGTCCGGCCTGCGATCCGCTTAGGTCGGCACGGACGAACAGGCCGTGCTCGTCGGTGGTAAGCTCAAGCGTGCCGTTCTTGAGTCGCGCCAGCGTCTGGCCGCAGTGGTTGAGCTGGAAGATGACATCCGACATGTCGGCACCGGCCATTGCCGTGGAGCGGATGCACTCCTTCGCGCGCCTGAAGTCGTACGGGACGTCGAAGGTGGTCGCGTAGCCCTCGACCGTGTACGCGCTCCTGCGGTCCTCTGTTTCCGCGACCGCATGGAAGTTGCCAGCGAAGCTGCGGTACTCGCGCTGGTCGGGTTTGTAGGGCATCAGTCGTCCTCCTCCTTCTTTCCCTTGGTGTCGACGTCGTTGTAGATGGCGTCGTCGCCCTCGAGGTCAAGCTCGCCCTCGCCGTAGCTGTTGCCCTTCGGGCGTGCCACGAGCGGGGTCTTTCCGCCCGTCTGCACTTGGACGTTTCCGTCGGCGTCGAACACGACGTACTCGCCGCGCTCGATGAAGACGTCGCCTCCCGGCACGGGCGGCAGCTGTAGGACCTCGCGCGACTCGTTGATGGTCATGACGCGGCGGTCGAGCATGTCTCGGATCATGTTTCGCTTGGATGCGTTGGTTGCGTACTCCAGCCTGTTCGCGCTGAAGCAGATGCCGTTGCCGTGGCGGCGCTCGATGGGCGTGAACAGCATCTGGCTGAGGCCCTCTCCAAGCTGGACCGCGAACGGCTCAATCTGGCTCTCGTAGAACGCGCCGAACGTCTCCTCGGAGTACTTGGACTGGATGATGTCCTCGTTGATTCCGAAATAGTTGTAGACGTTCGTCTCGATGCGCTCCATCTCGCCGGAGTCGATGGTGTAGTTCTGAGGCTCCACCTGCTTGATGTTCTCGAAGGTGTTGTCGTAGAGCATCAGGCCCGAGGTGTTCTTGGAGCTTAGGTTCGTCTCAGAGAACTCTTTTCGCTTCCTGTCGAGGTCCTCCGGCCTGACGGAGCCGTTGATAGCGCCGATGAACTGAATCTTGGCGGAGTTCTTGATTGCGACCTCCTGCGCCTGCTCCTGGTAATCCATGAGCGCGAGCGTCGAGTTCAGCGCGTCGTTGGCGCTGCCGAAGAAGTCGCTCTCGTACTGGAAGCGTGTCAGCAGGCACACGTACCTGAGTTCGATTGCCATCGTGTCGCCGGAGTCGAGGTAGAACCTAATCCAAGGCTCGCCGGCGTACTCGACGACCTCGGCGTGTGCGAACTTCAGCGGGAACAGGCCCGTGATGTTGCCGCCAGTGTCGAGCGACGGGACGACCGCCGCCGTGTTGTCGTTGAGCATGATGGTCATGAGGCGGGCCAACATCTTAGGCCAGCTCATGTACTGGTTGGGGGCGGTCAGGATCATGCGCTTGATGCGCGGTTTGGAGTCACCAAGCACCTCGGGCTTGAGTTTCGACGCGAACATGGCGCTCTTCTCGATTGCTGAGCGCGTGAGGGCCTTCTCGTAGAGCTGTCCGCCCCACGTGGAGAAAGCCGGTGCGTATTCGGTTAGCGTCTTGAACTCTGGCGCGAGCACGACCTTGGAGGCCTGCTGTGCGTGCTTGGGACGGAAAATATCTAGAAGTCCCATGACCCAAATGTAAGGCAGCGACGCCGGCAGTCAAGACGAAGGTTCCTTCGCCGAAGAAACCTGCGGCGAAGGAACCTGCTGCTACATGGACGCCTCGTAGTCCTCCCAGTGCCGCTTGAGGCACACGTAGGCGCAAATCTCGGCGGCCCACCCGTCGATGCGGCCGGACGAGCCGTTGGCCTTGACGGGCTTGATGTTGTCGTTGGTGTCCGTGATTATGCCGACGTTCATGCGGCACCACTGGTTGACGGGGTTATTGTTGTCGACGATGCCCTTGCGGTCGTAGACGGTCCTTATCTCCTTCATGGGGATGGACAGGGTCTGCGGGCCGAATCGGACCTCCTCGCTGCGCTTCTTGCCGACGAACTGGCGGGCCATGTCCTTCCACGAGTCGTCCTGAAGGTGCCACGGGTCGTATCCCATGGCGAACGGGTAGACGTTGAACTCGTCCCTGAGCTGCTGCATCCACTCGAACACGACTCGGTGGTCGATGGTGTTTCCGGGCACCACGCGCACCAGCCCGGCGTCAATCCACCTGTCGTACGGCACGTTGTCGCGGTTCTTGCGCAGGCCGCTCTTGCGGTGGTGCTCGAGCTGCGACTCCGGTATCCAGTACATAGACATCTCGTAGATTTTGGGGTCGTCCGGCCTCATCATGAGCGCCTGGGCGCTGGTGAGGTCGATGGTGTCAGACGCGTCGTAGCCGACGATGCAGTAGCGGAAGCCCATGTCCTTCCAGTCGAACTCCTCGCGGTTAACGGCCTGCTCGAACGTGAGCCATGCCGACGCGCGGTTCTCCGGCATGTTGAAGTCCTTGGTCAGGACCGTCGGAAGGTAGCTCGGGTCGTTCTTGGCCTTCTGCACCTGGGCGCGGAGGTATTCGACCTTCTTGACCGTGCCGAGGCCAGGGTTGGCCTTGACCCAGCACGACTCGTCGGTCCACTCCGCGCGGCTGTCCAGCTCGTAGACGAACGGTAGGAAGTGGTCGTCCTCGAACTGCCCGTCAAGCCAGCGCGACGCGTAGTCGTACTGGTCGTCGAACAGGTTGTCTCGGTTGAAGCCGTTGGTCGTCAGCTCGAGAATCATCGGCTGGTCGCGTGCGGCGGTGGCCTGCTTGACGAGGTCGAACAGGTCGCGGTTCACGATGGCGTGAAGCTCGTCGACCACGGCGCAGTGTACGTTCAGGCCGTCGAGCGAGCGCGTCTGTGACGACAGCGGCGTGTAGTATCCGCGGTTCGAGTCGAAGATGAGTCCATCCTGGTGTCGCGACGGGATGATGCCCTTGTGCAGGCGCTTGTTGAGCGCAGGCGACTGCGAAACCATCGACAGCATCGCGCCGTACATGAGGGACGCCTGGTCCTTGTTCGTGGCGACGGAGTAGAGCTGCGGGGCAAACTCCCCGTCCTTCGTCATGAGGTACAGCGAGATTGCCGCGCCAAGCTCGGTCTTCCCGTTCTTACGCGCGATGATGAGCAGGACCTCGGTGAACTGCCTCATGCCGAGTTCGTCGACGAAGCCGAACGCAGTCTCGATGAAGGCAAGCTCGTAGTCCTCGAGGACGAGATGCTTTCCGACCTTGCCCTGCGAGATGAAGATGAACCTCTCGATGAACTTGACGGGCCTCAGCGCCTTCTCGGCATCGTAGTGCCAGCACTTGTACCCGTCGTCGAAGCGGTCGATCAACTTCTTGGCGAGCTTGACGACCTTCTGGCTCGTCGTTATCTTGCCGTCGATGACGTCCTGGAAATACCTCTTTGCCTCGAGTCCGTCGCGCTCGGGAGGCACGTACCCGCCGGAGGGCTTCCTAGAGTTCATCGAAGCCGTCGTCCTCGGGGACCTCGCGCTCGTTGTCCTTGCAGAACTTCTTGATTGCCGACGCGACCGCGATGGTCTTGGTCACGAGGCGCTGGTACGCGATGAAGTACTTTGACTCCTCCTTGACCTCGTGGCGGTTGCCGGAGCCTCCGCGCTCCGTGACCTCGACGATGCCGTAGGTGTCGACCATCGCCTTAAGCTCGTCCATCTGGTCGAGCATCCACACGTACTCCTCGAGCATGTCCTTCGCGAGCGCGAGGTTGAGGCCGTCGAGGTTGCTGATGAGCGCCGCAAGCTCCTCGACGCGCCCGTCCTTCTTCTTAGTCAAGCGGAACCGCCCTTCCATCTGGTCCGAAGGCCATGCGAGGCCTGTAGTCGTCTGGGTAGTGAATCTCTGCGTGGCAGTCGCGGCACACGCGCATGAGGTTCGACTGGTCCAGCGAGATGCGCGAGTCCGTGATGTTCTCGGGCGTCAGGTAGACCTTGTGGTGGACTATCTCGGCCGGGACGAGCCTGCCGGTAGTCTCGAAGCACCTCTGGCACATCCCGGACGGACACACGGCACCGGACGGGTACGTGATGGTGCGCTCCATGGCGAGTTTCCTCGCCCTCTCCCAGCCTTTCGACTTGTAGAAGCGCCTAGCGAACTCCCTAGCCAGGGGAATCACCTACTTTCATTCGTCTTATTCATTTAGCCGTACTCTACGTCCGTAATATACGACAGATTGTCCAAAAATTGAGTTTTTCAAATTCGGTTTTCGCATTAAATTGACTCCCCGCGCCGGACCCCCTCCGGGCAACAATGCCTATATACCCGGGGGGATGGTGGGTTACAGAAACTATCGGTTTTTATGCAATTATTCAATTCCTGGCCCGTTCTATGCACTGCTACAGACGGCCAACCTACCTGCTACTATGCCGCTCTACCTGCGGAAACGTTGCCGGCCCGCCGCCTGCCGGCCTATGATCCAGGGCCACGGCGTTATGCACGACGGCGGCCAGTATGCCGGCCGTCCCAAAAATGTTGCGTAAAGTGCTGGACAGATCAGCGCCGGCGGTTGTAAGGTCTAGCCAACGGCTGGAGCGACGGACGGAACGTCCGGCGGCCAGTCAAAGAAAAGGCCGGCACCGCTGCAACGGATACCGGCCAACGTCCCAACGTAGTAAAGGAGATCGGGACAATGAACGAGTATAGCACCACCAACAAGACGGCCGAGGCGGCCGGGCCGCTGGCAAGTATCGAGGCCGTGGATAGGGTAGTACACGCTATCGACGTTGCCGCTACTCAGCGTTGGCACTGCCGTATCGAGAACCGAGCAGACCGGGACCTGGCCGACAGCTGCGACGAGCTAAACGAGCAGCTGCACAATATGAAACGTTATATGGTTGCTTGTCCCGTATGTCGTAAGCCGGTCGCATACGGCGACCTGGGATACACCTACGACGCCGAGCCAATGTGCCCGAGCTGCTTAATAGCGGACGGCTGGATCAGGTGCCACAACTGCGGCGACTGGATCAGGGAAGACGACGCTACCGAGGTTGACGGCGAGGCGTGGTGTTCGGTGTGCGTGATGGATGATGCGAGCGAGTGTGCACATTGCCATACCTGGCACGATAACTCCAACCTGGATACGGTGTGCGTTTACGACAGACGTACCGGGTCGTCGTCGTACGAGACGTGGTGCGAGGACTGCCGCGACGATGCGTACGAGTGCGACGAGTGCGGCGAGCTTTACGCCGGCTACGGCGACAGCGACGGCGAAACGCGAGTATGGGACCGCGACGGCGACTACGAGTACAGGCACCTTTGCCCGACGTGCGAGGCAAACATGGACCACTGCACCTGCTGTGCCCGTACCCTCGACGACGACTGCTACCACGACAGCTGCGGCGATGCGTACTGTTACGGTTGTCGTCCGAACGAATACCTGCATAGCTACGGCCATACCTACTGCGACCACAAATACCGCCTCCCGGACGATCCTACGCCGGCAAATATGTACCTCGGTGTCGAGCTTGAAACCGAGGCCGCAAGTACAAACGACCCGGAAGCACTGGCCGAGGCCGTAACGCTGGCGGCTGGAGAAGATCGTATCGAGTGCAAGGAGGACGGAAGCCTTGATGACGGCTGCGAGATCGTAACGCAACCTATGAGCGCGGCCTACCATCTGGCACCGCTCGACGATCTGGGCGGCCGCCGACTCTGGGACGTGATCCTTGATGCCTGCCACGACGAGCGCGCGCAATCGCACGACGGCGGCCGCTGCGGCCTGCATATACACGTGAGCCGGGCGTGGCTCAATAGCGACGACAAGGTAACGACGTTTATACGTCTGATCCAGGGCCATGCGGCCGAGTGGCGACACTTTAGCAGGCGCGAAAAGGACCGTATGAGCTACTGCAAATTGCACAGCGATTACGACGACGGTATAAGCATCGCGGACGCGCCGCGCGTAAAGCGCGACAAGACGCGCAAGGACTACAGCCGTTACGTCGCCGTCAACCTTAATAACGACGCAACTATCGAGCTGCGCCTATGGCGTGGGACCCTGGTAAAGCAGACACTGCGGGCGACTATCGAGGCAACGGCCGCGCTGGCGCTTATCGCCGGCGACGATCGTACAGACGTCGAGGCGCTCGAGTCCTGGAGCTGGCGCGAGCTGGTAAAGCAGATGGTAAAGGCGCTTGACCGCTACAAACTGCCTAGCGCTGACCTGTTGGCGTACCTCCAGGCGCGCAACCTCTAGACGATCTGCGCCGGCTCACGGCCGGCGCTAGCCCCAAATCAATAACCAAACAAAAGAGTTAGGTGCTCAACATGTGCATTATTCTATCGTGTGCCGCCGGCGTGCGTCCGGCTACCTCCATCATCGAGGAGTGCTTCTACACTAACCCGGACGGCGCGGGCCTCATGTACCCGGACGGCGGCCTGGTGCAGATCCGTAAGGGCTTTATGGATCTGGATACTTACCTGGCCGCTATCGCCGACGTTCCCGAGGACGTGCCCCTGGTGCTGCATATGCGAATCGGGACCGGCGGCGGAAACACGCCCGGCCTAACGCATCCCTTCCCGGTGTGCGATGGCCTCGACTTTATGCACGCTACCGACATACGCATACCGCTGGCCGTGGCGCATAACGGCGTTTTACGTGACTACCAGGCGGCCGTAAAGCCCGGCGTTAGTGACACTGTTGCATACGTTCGCGACGTTGCCCTATACCTGGCAAACGATACCGAGGTACGCCGGTGCGGCGGCCTGGCAGTATCGCGCCTGGCGGCCGACGTGCTACGCGACACGTCGCAGGGCTCACGCCTGGCGATCATGGACGGCCACGGGAACGTGCGCCTAACCGGTGCCGGCTGGGAAGACGTGCAACCCGGTATCCATGCGAGCAATGACAGCTGGCGGCCGTTCGAGCATGTATACCACTGCGGATCGTACTATAACGGCTGGGATAACCCGGACCGCTGGCCGGACTGGGACGACCTCGACGGCCTGGAGCAGCCTATGTTGTGGGACGATCAGCCCACGGCGGCGGCCGTCCGGTATGCCGACGAGACGTATACAGTTAGCGACGTTTTCGAGGAATACTACACCTGGAACAACTGCCGCGAGTTTTGCGAGGAGTATACCGAGTGCCGGTACCACTGCGCACGCTGCGGATCATTGCCGTACTGCGCGACGGACGACGACCTTAAACGCCTTGGCGGCCGTCGTGGCTAGCCTGGCCGTAGCCGTGCGCCGGTGGCTGGATCAGCCTGCGCACGTGAGCCGGCGGGCCGTGGCCGCGCTGGCCGTGGCCGTCGTCGTCCTGGCCGTGGCCGTCGTCGTGCAGACGATCAGGCTCGATAATATAATCTGCTATTACTACTAACCGGCGGCCGCCCCAGGCGGCCGCCATCGTTTGGAGCTGATGCCCAATGACTGTCGAGTTCTGGGACGCGCTAATACAGCTGCTGTTCCATCCCTGGATATTCCCGTTTACCCTAATCCTGATCCTGTCGTTTATCGCAATAATCATTGCAATACTCAATATCCTGCTGGGCGGCTAGCGCTACCCCATATCAATAAAACGGCGAAACGCCCGACACCTCAACCGGTGCCGGGCGTTTTTTGTTGCCGCTCCAGGGCCACCGGATCAGCCCGCGCGGCCGTCGTCCTGGTCGTCGTCCTGGAGATCGTAGGACGATCCGGGCGGCCGCCTGGCCACGCCTCGCACACAAACGCAGGCGCTCGACGGCTGCCGGCCGCTGGGACGATATAGGCCCACGGCCACGGCCGTATATAGCCGTCTGGGCCGCTCTAATGCCTATTTTAGGGCCGTTTTTGGGCCGGCGCTACCGAGTACCGCCACGACGCGATAGCGGGCCGTGTAGGCCTATCTGGTGGCCCATGATGGCGTTTTCGCAGGTCAAAGGCCATGCCGGCGGTTTTATGCACGCCGGAAAAATATGCGACCCCGCCGGGACCATATTATCGGCGGGGTCGCGTTTTTTCGGCCGGTTCCGAAAAAGTGGATATAATACGCGCACGGCCACCCAAAAAGCGCGTGCGGCCTGCGGAAACGCGCAGCGCACGCCGCGCCGCGCAGCGCAGCGGGAAGCGTCAGCACTCGGGCGGCTCGTCCGCGCCCTCCTCGTCGGCAGCGGCATCGGCGCGGTCCGCCATCGCCGCCTGCGCCGCTATCGCGGCCATCGCCGATGTCCCGACGGCCTGCGCCGCCTCGGCCACCTCGAGGAAGTTCGCGCCCAGCTCGACCGCCGAGTCCGCGAACGCGGAGATGAGCGCGTGGACCTTCTCGCGGTCGTAGATGCCGCGTCCCAGCTCGGCCTCCTGCTCGGGCGTCATCCGGCCACCTCCTCGATGCCGCAGCGCATGGCCCGCGCGATGGCGCGCCACGTCGCGAAGTTGCCGGCGCTCGCCCCGCTCCTCAGCGCGGTGATGGTCCTCGTGGAGATTCCCGTCCTCTCGGACAGCTCGGCGACGGTGGTTCCCGTCTCCCTCATCCTCGCCTTCAGCTTGGCCCCGGAGCTGGGGTCCTTCACCGGCGAGAGCGGTGTGGTGCAGGCCATGGCCCTCCTTCTTCTGTCAATGTGCTGCGGCATATCCTACCACGCGAAATGCCGCCTGGGGCGACGAGACGCTATTCTCGGGGCACTTCCACGCCTCGCCCTGCACCGACTGGTCCAAGGCCCGCAGCGCCCCGCAAATCTAATCTCATGGCCTTCAGGCGGCATTTCCAACTCTGGCGCAGTGCGCGATTTCGATTTTCAAATTGTGATTTTGATTTCGATTTTGATTTCGATTTCCGATTTCGATTTTGATTTCGATTTCCGATTTTGATTTCGATTTCGGTTCCGGGGGCCGATTTCGGTTCCGGCCCCCGGTTCCCGCCTCACCACCCGAACGACTTGTCCATCTCGGCGTACACGTCGCGGGTCATGCGGTGCCTGCCCGTGTCGACCTTGAGCGGGCGGCACATGCCGAGGATGCGGTTGTACGTGCGCCTGTCGGCCACGTCGCCCTCCCCCGCCAGCTGCTCCCTCGTCAGGTTGCTCGTGACGATGGTCGGGCGGTGCAGCTGGTAGCGCATGTCGATGATGCTGTAGACCGTCTCCTTGCCGAAGCTGCTGGTGCGCTCGGCCCCGAGGTCGTCGAGGACCAGCAGCTCCGCGTCGGTGAGCAGGCGGACGGCCGTCGGAACCTCGTCGTACCTGCGGCTCAGCACCCACGGCATCGAGCGGCACACGACGCGCATCCCGCGGTCGAGCGCCTCGTTGGCGATGCAGCAGGCGAGGAACGTCTTGCCGCTGTCGGGCGGGCCGAACAGGAGCAGCCCGTTCCTCTGGGCCGGCAGCGTGGCGGCGTACCTGCGGCACTTGTCGACGAGGTCGCCGCCGTACTTCCCGTCGTCGTGGGCGAAGTCCATCAGGCGCATCTCCGGGGCGACGAACGCCGTCTCGGCACGGGCCTCCAGCGAGGCGCAACGGCATTTCACCGGGACCTTCACCGGGCGGGTCCCGTCGTATACGACGCGCTCGACGGGGTGGCCGCACTTGGGGCACATCTCGACGTCCACGTCACATCACCGAGTCCAGTGCGCTGAGGACCGCGCTGTCCATGCGGGCCGGCCTGGTCTTGCTGCCGTCGCGCCTCGCCCAGTTGAGGATGGTGCTGTAGTGCGACTTGTACGACTTGCCGGTGGACGACAGGTACCAGCTCAGGTTGTCGATGCGCTCGGACCAGTCGGGGAAGCGCTCCTTGAGCTTGGCAAGCTCGTCGTCGGTGAGCAGGACGTTGCTGTTCTCGCCGTGCTTGTGCTTCTTTGGCTTCGGCTTTCCCTTGGCACTTGCCGCGGCGGCATCGCCGCCCGGCCCCGCGGACGCGGGAATACGTTCGGGATCAGGTTGAGTATCAACCTTAGAGGAGTTACTACCCTCTCCTAACCTATCCTTACCTAACCTATCCTCTGTATACAATTTGTATACAGGCTTCGGCGAAGTGAACATATCCGCAGGTCGGACGCCAGTGTCGCGCAAAGTGTACGACTTGTTCTCGTCAATGTAGCACATGGCTAACTCTTCTTGGTACCGAGTCGCGTGCCGGCGGTCCGCTGGGACGTAGTTGTTGATCCACCACGCCTTGATGACAGCAGCGCCCGATGGGAACTCCAGGATGAACTTCTTCGACGCCAGCAGGCGCAGGTCGTCCTCCGAGGCCCCGCACATGCGGCGGACGGCCCTGGGGTTGTTGATGAACCCCCAGTCGTCCGCCGCCATGCCGAGGTGGAGGTACAGCGACTGCGCCGAGCACGGCATGTCCATGAACGAGTCCGACTCGACGATGGACTTCGAGAACATTCGCCTCTCCGCCATGCCTTACCCCCTATCAATAAAATCTAGTTTTCACCTAGTTGCATGTCAGTCTTTCATCGCCTCAAGCACGTCGCCGACCATGGCGGCCTCGGGCGACGCGACGTGCGTCGCGATGTTAGTCGCCGAGATGGAGAGAAAAATGAGAGCGCAGATCGCGACGGTGCCAAACGCCAGTACCATCGCGCAAGATTCGTTCTCCCTGTCGTAATCAAGACCGCTCTCCCTATACGACCTCATCGCTTTTACAAGCAGATACGCCGAGACGGCGAGCGTGATAGCCATAAGCACGCACATGACCCCACTCTTTGCAACCTGCATGGCCGCCCACTTCGGGGCGAACTCAGACAGATGCGCGAGCAGGTAGTCGGCACCGACGCCGAGCTGGTTGGCTATCTCTTTAATAGCGTTGGAGTCCATATCCTCCTCCTTATTTGGTTGTTTGGTTAGTGAAGTTCCTCGTACTTGCAGTACCGAGTGCCGCGAACCTCGGAGCAGAACGTC
Organism: uncultured Collinsella sp.; assembly: GCA_958407555.1. GTDB lineage: Bacteria > Actinomycetota > Coriobacteriia > Coriobacteriales > Coriobacteriaceae > Collinsella. The sequence goes on from CATYJC010000009.1 coordinate 14,731, forward strand.
CGCTCCAGCTCGTCACCCTCCAGCTTCTCGTACCGATCGCGGTACTCCTTGCAGTCGCAGAAACCAGTGCCGCAATAACCGTGGACGGCGTAATGGTTGGCGCACGTCTTGCAGGTCGGAAGGAGGAGACGCCTGATATACAGGACCGGGTGACGAAAGAAGCTAATCATCTGCTACCTCCATCAGATCGTAAATGTCCATTCCGGTGACGCTGGCGAGTGCAAGAACGGCTCCGACGCGAGGCTCGACTCCCTTGTTAATCCAATTGCTGAGGGTCATGGATTGGACTCCGAGCATCTCGCCCAAGCGTTTGCAGGTCACGTCGTTCTCAACCATCCAGATTTTCAGCGCCTTCGCGTTGAGCCTGTACCTGTGCGCCCTGACGGACGACTTGAGCATGGGGACGAACCCATGGCTCCACTTAGCGTCGACAATATCGACTAGGCGCTCCACGTCGTCGTGGTAGAGGTACTCGCCAAGCTCGGGGTGAACGCCGAGGGCGTCGAGAATGTCGCCGACCTCGCAGTACTCCTCACCAGTCTCATCATCCTCGAGAAAGACGATGCTTTTGAGGGCCGTGACGATGTCGCGGCGCTCGCGCTCGCTAATCATCGGCAACCATCCTTCCGCACTCCGGGCACCGATTCCACTCGCCTTTAACGTAGTAACCTTCGCAATCCTCGACCACGCAACCGCAGACAGAGCACTCGAAGCCGTTTACGCAGGCACCCATCTCGTTCTCGTCGTAAACGTTGTGGCAGACGCCAGGGTCAATTAGATCGGCAAGCCGATAGAAAAGCTCTCCGCTTTCGCATTTAACTGCCTTGGCGATCTCCAATAAATCGGCTCTTGCGGCTAGCCCCGAACCCAACGGAGGTTCCTTGCTATCCATCTCCTTGCGACGTTGGCGCAATCTCTTCGCTACCTCGCGGCGCTCTTCATCACTAATCATCGACAATCGCCGCCCCACACTTAGGACAATGGTTCCACCGCATATCGCCGATTGAGTAGCCGCAGACCTCGCAACACGGGGTTTCCCTACCGTACTTGGTCTTGAACTTGCCGCGGCGCGTGGTGGTCGGGCGGTCGATGAGATCGGCAAGGAGGTTGACGATGTTCTTCCACGTCGCGGACTCCTTGACCAGGCCAAATTCTCCGTAGTCATACGTACGGTACACACCGAGAGTCTCACTGAACATATGTTGCATACTCTCGCCATTGGCTAGCTTATGCTTGGTGCGCTCCCGCAACTTATTTGCCACCTCGCGACGCTCTTTATCGGTAATCACCTGTCATCCACCTCCACCATCTTGTAAAGCTCTAGCAGCATCGAACGCTCCATGCGGATTGCATGGAGCAGAACCGTCTTACTGAGGTGATTCGGGATATAGTTCTCGCTCTCAAGCTCCAGGGACATAATCAAGTCCTCGCGCGTCTCAATGGCCTCGAACAGGTTGTTCATGAAATCGGCGGCGAGCCGCGCCTTGGCGACAATCTTCTCGTTGTCCATCAGTCCTCCTATCGGCTGTAGGCGAGGGCGATGTCCTCGAAGCGGTCGTACACTTTGTCGTTGACGATGTAGCGGTTGTAGTCGCCCTGCTCCGTGTAGTGCCAGCGGCCCTCGCGGTGCCCATCGAGCAGGTAATCGCGGAGCGTGTCGTCCGGTGTGAAATCTCCATCGACCATCTGGCGGAACGTTAGCTCGTCGACACCCAAGCAGCCGCGGAACGCCTTCGCGATTTCCTCGACAGCGTTGATGGTGGTTTCCTTGGTGACGACGAACACGACGCGGATACCATTCCCACACCCGTAGATGCTCTCATGATGCGGAAACGCCTTGTTCACGCGGTCGAGGTCATCGACGGTCCTACAGTGATAGACAACGCGGTCGAAGCCCTTCAGTAGACGCATGGCATCGTCGTCGTGCATGTATTGACGGAGAGTCTCGGCGCTCGTGTGCATCTCTGTCTCGACGTTGTGCCAATAGCAGATCTCCTGCGTCATGTCATACCACGCGGCACGCGTCTTGTCGGTCACAATGCCGTGCATCGGGTCGCCTCCGCCGGAGAAGCTGAGGAACTCAATGCGGTCATCTTCCAGCAGGCCGCGCAAGGTTTTAGACACGGCCAGCGCGTCAGTCTCCGGCAGGTGCATACCGGTCTGCTTCGTGATGCAGTACGGGCACTTGTAGTGGCACCCGAAGTTGGTGATGACGGAGTAGTTTGTGTTCAACGATTTGGGGACGCAGAACTTGCCAGGGTCATGGCCGTCCGAATCATCCGACTTAAAAGTCCACACCTTAGTCGTCTGGTTGTAAACCCACTCCTGGACCTCATGCTCGTTGCCCTGCTCGTCACACAGGCAGCAGGTGTCAATCGGAATATCCACGCCGTTCATGTCGACCGGCTGGTTAAGTACAATCATTGGCTCTCGCTCCTCAGCTCAGCTTGCGTCCGCAGAACGGACAGTAATTGATCGGGATGCTCCATGCGTACGGAGGGTCGACGACGATGATGTGCTCGCCGGTGTCCATCTCGCTAATCCGCATCTCGACGCCCTCGTCGTAATCGCCGAAGTTGAAGCGCGTCTTGCCGCACATCACACAGTCGTTAGGCATCATCCTCACCCCTCAGCTTGCGGATACGAGACAAGATGTCATCGGCTAGCTTCTTACGGCAAGTGATTTCGTCGCCTTTGAAAAATTTGCAGCTATCGGGACATGCGTTCTCGACCGGGTTCTCGTTTGCGTACCCGCAGAACCAAGTGCAGTCATCGGTACCGATTCGCCGTATGTCCTCTTCCAGCTTCTCCCAGCTGTCAGGCTGGATGAGGTGTACGTCACAGGCGTGCAAAGTCATGTGTTCGCCTGGCGTGCGCTCGATATACACGAACCAAGCGTCGCGGGCGTCACTGGTGTGGTACATGTACTCGAAGCGCAAGGCTCGAACCTTAGTTCCGTCCGCGATGAACAGCTCCGAAGTGTCCAGCGGAATCTCGCGCCCATCGGCATCCCTGGGAAGCTGAATCATCTCTCCTCCTACAACGCGTTGCACTACGCCACCCACTTCTTGATGACAGTGACGTCGTACTTGGCGGCGAAACCGGACGCCTCGGCCGCGGCGGTCAGGGCGTCGCACACGGCGAAGGCCTTGTCCTCGCTGTCGAACCAGTAGATCGGCGCTCCGCCGACTACGGTAAGGACGTACATGTTGCTGGTTTCAGTGGTATTCTTCTCCATGTTGGAGGCCTCCTTGGTGGCGGTTGCAGCCGCCTTCTCGTCCTTCAATTTGCAGCGGGCCGCCATCTTCTCGTACTCGGCGGCCCGCACCCCTTTGCACCACTCGGTCCACTCGGCGATTGCCTTCTGGCGGTCGGCCTTCGGGAAGCGCTTTCTGTCCATCTTCCCGGTCGTGGCCCTGTAGCACGTTCCGTAGTAGCCTTTCTCGTCGTCGCACCAGAGATTCCCGTCCCTGCTGTTGCCGGCGATGGGCTTATTTCTCCCCGCTCCCACTCTCATCCTCCACTTCGTTCAGGAACTGGCCCGTAATCAGTCGATGGAGCCAGTCGGCGCACTTGTAAATGTCCTTGTCGTAGTCGTCCTTGAGGCCGGCGCGGTCGAAGTACTTGAGGCCGTGGGCCACGTCGGCAATTTGATCGCCGCTGACCATTCCGCTCTCTCCGAGCAGTTTGGCAACAGCCTCAATCTTGTCGGCGGTCTGCATTCCGCCGTGCCTGTAGTGCGAGGCGTACTGGCACTCAATCTTGGTAACGCTGCCGTCAAGGCCAGTCGTTTTGATAATGAAGGGCTTGCCCCTTGGGCTGCTGTCCGGCACAAGCGTCTTAATCTCGCTCACGCGCATCCCCTCTCCTTCCATCGTTTGACCCGGCGCTCCATGGCATCCGGGCTGTTGTCTGATTTCGCCGCCCTGCCGTCCGGCGTAATGAAGCACCCGCGCTTCATGCAGTTGCACCACGCGTTGCACAGCGAGCAGAACGTATTGGAGCCGACGACATCCGTTGAGCACAGGCACGAGGCCGGGTCGCCCGTAAATGTCGGCTCCGTGAAGTCGTCTGCCCGGAGGTCGTAGTCGCGCCGCTCCATGTCTAGCAGGCGGCCCGGCCGAGCGGCTCATACGACGCGCACTCGATTTTCTCCTGCGCGTCCCTATGCGGAAGGCGGTCGAAAACGAGCGTCACGGCCCAACGCACCGGGTTCCCGCCGCGGTTCTTGCACTCGATGCGCTCGACGTCCTCCATGCAGACGCCGTAATCGCAGCAGAACTCCCTGAAGTGGCGGCACTCCCCGCACCTCGCCATCACTCGCTGGCCTCCAGCGCACGCTCGACCTCGTCCTGAATCTTCTTCAGGACAGTCACGACCGATGCGCCCGAAAACTTCGCAGTGGGTCGCTGGCTGAGGTTCTCGATGCTCTTTGAGAGCGTGCAGTACAGGTCGCAGAGCACGACCTTCCTCGTCTTGGCGTTACCCATTGGCAACCCTCGCCTCCCTATATGAGCGCAGGTAGCGCTCCTCCTTCTTGTGCTGGGCCTCATGGTGCAGGCAGAAGCCGCTGTCCCTGCCGGTCATCTTCCCGCAGATCGGGCAGGCGACCGGCTCGACCCCGCACTCGGACCTGATATGCGATATGCGCGACTTCATCGCAGCGTGCCTGCGCTCGCATGACGGACAGCGCATCCTCGCGTATCCGCCGCGGTACTTCAGGCCGCATACCTGGCAGCTCGTGTATCCCATCACGCCTCCCCGAACATTTCGTCGTAGCTGATGCCGAGTCCGTCGTGGAGCGCCTTGATGATCCTGTAGCTCGGGTTCTGCGTCCCGTTGGAGACGTTGAACACGGTCCCGTAGCTCAGGCCGCACTTTTTCGAGATGGCCGTGTACATGCAGTCGTTATCACCCATGTACCTCGCGAGCGCACGGACGAGCGGCTCGGTCGGCCTACTCGTTCCCTGTGCTGCCATAGCCGCCATCGCCGCGCTCCGACTCGGCCTCGAACTCATAGACCTCGGTGAAGTCGGCAAGCTCGCACTTGATGATGAGAAGCTGGCAGACGCGGTCGTGGGGTCGGATGGTGTAGTCGCGGTCGCCGAGGTTCACCAGCGCCGCCTTGTTGGGACCCTGGTAGCCGGAGTCGATGACCCCGATGCCGTTCGCGAGCGTGATTCCGTGCTTGCACCCGAGTCCCGAGCGTGCGGCGAGGATGCCGACGTAGCCCTCCGGGATGTCGCACGAGGCACCGAGGTCGACCCACTTGATCTTCCCCTTCGGGATGGTCAGAGGCTCCTCGATGTTGGCCCGCATGTCAGCGCCGGCGTCCGCGGCGTGCATACGCTTGGGCATGAATCGCCTGTTGGCGACCTTGCACTCGATATTCACTGTTCTGCTCCTGTCGATATGAGGACCCCGTCGCGCATCGCGGCAAGGCCCTCGCTGTCAATCCTGTCGAACGCGACCGACTCAATCGAGCGGACCGCGTCGTATTCTGTCCCCATCGTCTCGGCGATGTCGCGCCACGGCATGAGCTGTAGGTACCTCATGCGCAGGACGGCAGCCCCGTTCGGGTCGATTGCCGCATAGCCGTTGAGCACGCTGCCCGCATCTAGCACGAGGCGTGTGTCCTGCCTGCGCTCGCGCTCGGACTCGGCCTCGAACTCCATGAGGTCGTCTATTCGCCTCGACGGGTCGGTGACGCCACCTTTGCCGCGCGGGCCGTCGCTGCGGGCACGCATCACCGACAGCTCGCGCTTCGCCTCGAGCCTTCGCTCGAACTCGACGATGCGCTGCACCGCATCACGCGCCGCGACGAAGAACTCTCGGGCGTTCATTCCGTACCATCGCCCTCGAGCGGCTTGGCCCTGAACGCGAACGTGAACTCGCGCTCGACCGTCTCGCACTTGTGCTCGCAGGCGACGCACACCTTGAAGTCGTCCCTGTCGAGAGGGCGCTCACCGTCACGCAGGGGACACTTTTCGCTATCCAAGCGCCCTCCTATCTGTACTCCTCGAACTGCTCGCAGGGTTCATGCCCCTCCTCGATGCAGTTCTCGATAATCCACTTGACCGTGCGCCTGCTGGTCACAGGCTCGCCAAAGGCATCGCTCGCCTCGAGCCAGTCGTCGTAGTCGAGGGCGCAGAAGCCCGTTCCGCTCTCGCCGATGAAGCAGAAGTGGCGGCAGGAGCCGCACTCCTCCTGCCCATCGGGGATGTCGGGAGCGCCGTCGCGCTCAAGGTTCATCTGGCCCCCTAGAAATCAAAAGGGATGTCGTCGTAGGCATCCTTCGCGCTCCATTGCTGCTGGGGCTGCTCCTGCTGGAAGCCGCGGTCGGCCGGCGCTCCGGCCGTCTCGCGGTCGCTGTGACTCATGAACTCGATTTCATCGACGACGACTTCGAGCTTCGAGCGGCGCTGGCCGTCCTTCTCCCAAGAGCTGTAGCGCAGCTTGCCCTCGATGGCGACCTTGTTGCCCTTTGCCAGGAAGCGGCCAACCGCCTCGGCTCGCGCACCGAACATGGTGCAGTCGACGAAGTTGGGGTAGTCCTCCCATTCGCCGGTCTGGCTGTTCTTTCGCCTGTCGTTGACGGCGATGCCGAACGACAGGATGCTGGTTCCGCCCGCGGTGGAGCGGAGTTCGGGGTCGCGGGTGAGGTTGCCGCTGAGGATGCACCTGTTAATGGACATAGCGGCTCGCAAACTCGAGGACGGCGTCGCGCTGGCGCACGCCGAGTCCTCCGATGCGGCGGTTCGGCACGATGCCGGCCTCCTCCATGAACAGGCGTGCCTTGGCCTTGCCGACGCCGGGGAGCGCCATGAGGAACTGGAGCACGCGCATCTTCTTGGCGTAGGGCAGGTCGATGGCTTCCTCGGGCTTAAGCTCGCCGCTCTTGATCTGCGAGCGAATCTTGCCGCGCTCGGCGCGTGCGACGGCCGCCTTCTCGAGCGCGGCGCGGCGCTGCTCGTCGGTCATCTGTGGCAGGTTGGACATTTGTCTCTCCTATCTGTTGTCGGCTAGTTCACGTCGATGATTTCGCCGGTTTCGGCGTCGACGTTCGCGGGGACCTCGGTCGGTTCGGGAGCCAACGGGTCCTCGAAGATGCGGTTGCCTTCCTCGTCGAGGATGACCGGCGTGTTTCCGTCGTCATTTACCGCATCAGCAGTCTCGACGGAATACGGCAGCTTGCCTCGCTGAAATGCGTGACGAATGACGCTCTTCTCCGCCATGGCCTCGTAGTAAGTAGCCCAAGGGCCTTTGTCTCCGGCCTTAGATGCCTTTTTGATCTTGTCTACATCGTCTTTCATCAGGTAGTCGAACGCGATGCTCCCGTTTTTCAACTCGCACACAAGGTAAACAACGACCAATTGGTCTTCATCGTGCTGCGCTTTGAAATTCGGCGTAAAGGTGAAATGGTGCCCAGTCTCGTTGTTGAAATAAGTGAAATCATCGCCCTCGTAAACGCATTGCGTGTACACTTCAATGACATCAGGATGACGTTTGACAAGATCAAGCATTCCGTTTTTGCCGAGCCGGAACTCCGCCTCATAGCGATGGGTTTTCGAGTTCCATTGTGGAATGACATAGGCGCTGCCCATGGCGTCGTTCGGCATGAGTCCAAGCTCTGCGCACCTCAGACAGCACGACAGAATCGACGTCACCGAGCATTCAGAGAGTTTCGGGGTTTGCTTGTATGCCGCAATAGCAAGATGCGTCAGACGTTCGGTCGTGCATCCTTTCGGCATAACCGCCTGCAACTGCGGTGCGCATCGCTTGATTAGCCCGGCAAACGAGTTGTCTGGCTGTTTGGCTTGCTGAATCTCCTGCTTGGCCTGCGTGATTGCTCCCATATGACCTCCTAATACTTCTTTTTCTCCGTGTACTTGATGTAGCCGCCGCTCGGCTTGCCGTTGCGCATGAAGCGCGTCCACGTGAACTTTCCGTCGGGCGTGACAATCCCCCGGTCGTCCCCGATGAGTTGGCACAGCCCGTTTGTGGCGGCCTGGTATCCCTTCTCGGCGTCGTCTCGCACCTTCTTGGCGTCGAGCCACGCAGTCGCCTCGCTTGGCGTCTCGTTCAGCTCGATAAGATCGCCGGGTTGCAGGTGCTTCGACGCCAGGGCCTTGAGTTCCGCGCCGATCTCGCCGATTGGCGGCTCGGTGCCGCTCTCGACCATCGCCCAGAAGTCGTCGACGGCCCTGTCGACCGCCTTGACGTCGTCCTCGTCGCGCATGACTCGGAACTCCCTGTACTTCTGTCCGCCGATGAGCACCGCGACGTCGGCGAACTTTCGCCCGGTCACGCTCATGTAGTGGGTCACCTGAGTCAGGTAGTACAGCGGCACGCCCTCATCCCAGTCGTGCTCCCTGTATAGCGACGCCGTCTTTATCTCTAAGATTCCCCATCCGAGTTCGGGGTCCCTGACCTCGTAATCAAGAGAGGCCTGGGCATGAGGGCGTCCGATGCTCCTGCACACAGCGTTGACTCGTCTGACAGTGCGTCCTGGGTGTAGAGCGGCATAATGGCTGCCGACCACAGGCTCGAGAATATTGCCCCATTGAACCGCCTCGACCGTGCTGAGGTCGGCCGGCTGCACGTACCCGAGCTTCTCGGCCCATACCTCGTAAGGCCCTCGATATTGAGACAGCCCCATGATGGCCGCGACGTCAGAGCCTCCGATTCCGCGGCGGCGCTGCTCGAGCCATTCGTCGCTCCCGTCGCACCTGATGAGGTCGAAGACACGCCCCTCTCCTACGACAGGCACTACTCGTCCCCGTTGAGAACGTCCTTGACCATCTCGAGGACGACCTTCTTCGCCTCGGCGATGGCGTCGTCTTCGTCACGCTCCCCGATTACCCCGCGGTGCGCCTTGGAGACGCAGCCGTAGGCCTCGGCGACGGAACCCTCGTTGAGCACGCCGCTCGTGAGGACGGCCTCGCACGCAGCGATGACGGAGAAGAGGTCGATTGCCACGCAGAGGTCGACGCCCCTCATATCATCTTTGGTTCCGCCGATGGCAAAGGCGAGCGCACTGGTGTCGCGATGAGCGGCGAGCGAGCGGAGGGAGTCCTTGCTCGTGGTGACGACGACCTCGAGCGCGTCGGCGCTGTCCTCGATGTGGTCCGTCAGGCAGTTATCGCTGAAGTAACGGCTGGTGTTCATTGTTCCTCCTTGTAGATGGGCACGATGGTCACCATCGCGCCCGGGTCTTGCTTGTCTATGACGATGTCGTCGTGGTGGATGCCGCGGATGTGCTTCTGCGAGTCGTCGTGGATCAGGCCGGCCTTGACAATGCCGTCGAGAACGAACTTGATCCCCCCCATGATGTTGTCGGGGTCGCGCCTCGCGTTGACCTCGTGCCAGACGATGCGTAGGTCGACCCTTACGTCAGGGGTCTTCCATCCGGCCTGGAGCGCGGCCTCGTGTGCGTACTCTGCGGCGATTCCCGTGTAGTACTTCTTGAGGTCGTTGCCCTTGAACCGGTTGACGTTCATCGCGTGCATCCAGTCGTTGATGGATGCCCACGGCTTCTGCACGCCGCCTATCTTCGGAGCGTGGATGAAGAACTCTAGAGGCCTAGCAGGAGGGCAAGCAGGGCAAATATCAGCGCCCAGCTTGCCACGCCCATGGCGAGCATTAGCAGTAACCAAGGCCCGCACCCCCTTAAATCGTCTCTATCCATCTGTCCACCTCAGATGCGCGGATACGCGCCCCGCGCTCGCCGTCCGGCTCGATGAAGTCGATAAGTCCTCGCTCGTTGTCGAGCCTGATGCGGCGCTCGGACACGCCGCTTATCTTCGCCACCTCGGACACCGTGTACGTCATGCGCGCACCGATGCCGGCGGCGACCGCCGTCTCGATGGTCGGGCTTGACGGCACGCGGCAGTCCATGGCCTGCTCGACGGCATCCTTGACGACTCCGGCGAGCAGGGACTCGAGGCTGCTATCCATTCGTGACCGTCTCGCAGTACTTCTTGATGATGTTGTTGAAGTTGCCCTTGTTGCCGTAGACCTTCTTGGCGATGGCCGCGAGCAGGCCCTTCTCCTTGTCGAACTCCTCGTCCTGGCACTTGACGACGGTCTTGGTGCCGTCCTCCCAGTAGACGACGGTCGCGGGGTCGTGGAAGATGACCTCCTTGATAGCGGTGGAGTTGTTGAGGCTCGGAAGCTCCTTGAGCACATCAACGATTTTGCGTGGCGCAAAACGGCACATATTGAAATCGACCGCGGCAGCGTCTTTCCCCGTAATGTCGAGAGTCAGTAGCGTGTGGCTTGCGTTAATGGGTTCCGGGCATATCGCATACTCTGCAAAATCGCTGTTCATCGTGAACCCAGAGCGATGTTCGATCTTGTCAAAACGAATCAATTTCAGCCTCCTTACTTGACGTCGACGAGCGGCGTGGAGTTCTCGGGCACGACGACGAGGTTGCCGTTCTTGCCGATGCTCTTGAGCGCGTCGATGTAGTTCTGCTGGATAACGTTCTCGTTGAGGGAGTTCGCGAGGATGGCGTTGGCGTCAGCCTGGCCCTGCGCCTCGATCTTCTTGGTTTCGGCCTCGACCTTGGCAGTCTCCTGCTTGTTCTGGGCCTTCTGCTTCGCGACCTCGGCGGCCTGAGCCTCGCTGTAGCTCTTGGTGATGTTCTTCGGGTAACGGACGTCCTGCACGCTCACCTGCTCGACCGTGAGGCCCATGCCGTCCCACTTCTCGGTGAGGGCCTTCTGCACGGCCTTGGTGAACTGCGAGCGGTCGGTGAGCATAGTCACCGTGTCGAACTTGCCGGACACCTCGCGGGTAACGGCGCGGACGTCGTTGGAGATGTACTTCTCGACGAAGGACTCCTGCGTGCCGTACTCGCTGTAGAGCGTGAGCGCGGCGTCGGGGTTGAGCGAGTAGTTGACCTGGATGTCGATGTTCGCGCTAGCGCCGGACTTGTCGTTGATGGACACCTGCTTGCCGTCGTAGGAGCCGCCGTTCACCTTGTAGTCGGTGTCCCCGTAGAAGTTGATGAGGTTGTTGCGGGTGTCGTAGGTGACGACGTTCTGCCACGGGGCCTTCCCGTGGAAGCCGGCCTCGGACGTGGAGCCTGCGAGCGAGCCGCCGATATTGCGGATGACGCAGACCTCGCCGGTATCCTGCGAGTAGAAGCATCCGGTGGCCGCGATGACGGCTGCGAGCGCGATGACAGCGAGGCCACCTGCGACCGACACGGTTGCGGGTTCATCGGGCCTGCTGGGCTTATAGCAGCGATTGTGGTCCTCGTACTCCTTGAGGGCCTCGAGGTACTCCTCGTTCTTGCGCTCGTACTCCTCTCGCTCGCGCTTGTTATGCGAGTGGGCGACCACGCACGTGGCGGCACCCGCGATACCGAGTCCGGCGCAGATGATGAGTCGAATCATTTAGTTGTCCTTAGTTTGTAGGCTTGGAAAATGGCAGGCGCGGAGGGACTCGAACCCCCATCGGCGTTACCGCCACAGTTTTGGAGACTGCTGCTCTACCGGTTGAGCTACGCGCCTGTGGAGTGCTGCCCAGGAGTCGCACCTGGTTTCACGGAGTTGCAGTCCGCCGCCTAGCTGTTCGGCCAGCAGCACATGGAGTCGCCAGAGGGAATCGAACCCCCAACACGCGGTTTAGGAAACCGCCGCTCTATCCCATTGAGCTATGACGACGAAAATGGTGCCGCATCTAGGTAACGCTCCCAGCCAGCCAATAGGCACCTGATTTACAGTCAGGCCCCCGTCTTTAGGGGAATACTGCGGCAGTGTGGAGGAGGGTGTGGGAGCCGAACCCACGGATCGCTATCAACGACCGGCTGTTTTCTAGACAGCTGCAATAAGCCTCTCTGCCAACCCTCCGTTGGCGGAGCATGTAGGACTTGCACCTACGGGCCTCGTACGAGGTCTACGGGTTAGCAACCCGCTGCGGTAGCTACTGCGCCAATGCTCCGAAATGGTTGTCGCGGTAGGTGCCGACCCTACGACCTCCCCGTTATCAACAGGGTGCTCTACCGTTGAGCTACGCGACAGTGGAGCCGCCTGCGGGAATCGAACCCGCATTACCGATTTGGAGGACCGGAGTTCTACCTTTGAACTAAGGCGGCGTGGCTTGCGCGGCAGGCCTCGAACCTGCGACCTCCCGGTTAACGGCCGGGCGCTCTACCAGCTGAGCTACACGCAAATGGTGGGGCAAACAATACGGAGGCAATACATCTCCGCTGGGTTTGCCCCGTGTTGGTCGCGGGAGCGGGAATCGAACCCGCATGGACCGGCTTATGAGGCCGGTGAGTTACCTGTACTCTATCCCGCGATGGCTTCTCGGCAGGGAGTCGAACCCTGACCGGCTGAATCAGAATCAACCGTGCTAGAACCGTTACACCACCGAGAACGTTTCGACCAGCGGCCGCGGCGACCGATACGCTGCTGTACACATCTTCTTACGACGCGGCAGCCAAGTGGCAGGGCTGCCTTGGTTTTCCGATGTCGTATCGGCCGTTGCGGCCGCTGGTCTGGAGGCGCTGCAATCGCCCGCCCCCGTGTTGCCGTGGTTTCCGCGCGTCGCGGCTTTGGCACTCACGGCTTGCCGCCCTCCCGGCGCGATGCCGTTCGGGCCTTACCCCTTCCGGGGCGCATATTCTGTACTCAAGGTGCGCGTCCATTCGGACGGGCGTGCGGTTTCCCGCGCGGACTCGACTGA
>CATYJC010000010.1 GCA_958407555.1 uncultured Collinsella sp.
TGGGCGCAGCGCAATTTGTGCTTTCGGAGCGCGTCTTTGCGCAGGTCGAGAATCGTGTGGCCGAGCTTGCCGACACCTGCCGCGTGCTTGTTGTGGCCCGTGTGGACGGCTTTACGCCCGACGGCGATATGGCGGGCGAGGCCGAGCCCGTGGGCTTTGTGACCATTCGCGACGAGATCCGTACCTCGGCTGCCGAGACCATCGGCTACTTTAACGAGCAGGGTGTGACCCTCAACGTGATCAGCGGCGACGACCCGCGCACGGTGTCATCGATCGCGCGCGTGGTGGGCGTTCCGGGGGCCGATGCCTACGTCGACGCCACGACGCTCGATACGCCGTCCAAGATTGATGCGGCGGTGGACCGCTATCACGTCTTTGGTCGCGTGACGCCGCAGCAAAAGCGCGAACTCGTGCAGGCGCTCAAGCGTCGCGACCATACCGTTGCCATGACGGGCGACGGCGTCAACGACGTGCTGGCGCTCAAGGAGGCCGACTGCTCCGTGGCCATGGCCGCCGGTTCCGATGCCGCGCGCAACGTGGCCGAAATCGTGCTGGTCGACAACGATTTTGCCTCGATGCCCGCCGTGGTGGCTGAGGGCCGTCGCTCCATCAACAACCTGCAGCGCTCTGCGGCGCTGTTCTTGACTAAGACGTTGTTCTCGATGGGCCTGGCGGCGCTGTGCATCGCGTTTCCGCCGTATCCCTTCGAGCCGATTCAGATGACACTCATCAACTTCTTCTGCATCGGCGCGCCGGGCTTTGTGCTGGGTTTGGAGCCCAACAACGCCCGCGTGAAGGGGTCATTCTTGACCAACGTGCTCAAGCGTGCGTTGCCGGCGTCGCTGGCGGTTATTATGGCTGCGGCGCTCGATATCTTTGTAGCGCGCGTGTTTGGCTTTAACCAGCTCACGCTTTCGACCATGTGCCTGCTTACGTCGTGTGCGGCGAGCGTGAGTCTGATCTGGCGTATCTCGCAGCCGCTTACGCCCTTGCGTGTGGTGCTTTTTGTGTTTGTCGTCGTCGGCATCCTGGCGGGTGTTATCGGATTCCCGCAGCTGCTGTCCATCGCCAACCTGTCGACGGGTGAGGCGGTTATCTTACTGGCGATCATCGTCTTTACCTGCACGGTGTTCTTTAAGCTCGCCACGATGATGGATTCGCTTAAGCCGCGTCGTCGCCATGCTGCCACCGGCTTTGGCCGCGGCGTTCGCGTCCGTCTGGGTCGTGGCGGCGGCAAGGTGAGCTCGACGGGCTCAACTGCCCAGCGTTTTGCCAAGCGCGTCGCCGCCGATATGGCGCAGCGCCGTGAGGAGCGCACCGCTCGCGAGGCCGAGGTTCGCGCGCTCGAGGGTGTGGAAAAGGCCCAGCCCAAGAAAAAGAAGGGCACGGGCGTCACTCGCTCGCGTGTGACCAAGTCCGCCCAGGGCATTAAGGTCTCGATGCCGAGCAAGAAGAAAAAGCCCGCAAATAAAGCCTAGCTTCAGCCGCCCGGGGGATGATTTTTAATCCCCGTCCCAGAAAAATCATCCCTCCACAAAGACTACCCTGGCGATGTTGAATTGGTGCCTTGCTCCTGTGGGGGCGTGGCGATGTTATGCTCTAACCTCGACTGTATGAATTGCTCCGAAAAGAGGAAGCCGTGATCTGCCCGCATTGCCTTAAGACCATAGAGGACGGCGCCTCGTTCTGCCCCTATTGCAACGCATACGTTGGTCCGGGCGACGGTCCCGAGCATACCGAGTTCGTATTCTGCGATGGTTGTGGCGCACGCCTGTCCCCGCATGATCGCACCTGTCCCAAGTGCGGGCGCCCCGCCCCGGGCATCCTTTCCAAAGACGCGGCTGCATCCGATCTGGCAGCAGGCCGCACGGCCGGCTTTCCGCGCTTGACGCAGGAGCAGATCGATACCGAGGTGCCCCACGCGCCGGCATCTGCCGCCGCGGTGCTCTCCGATGCAGCTGACCCCAACGAGACCTGTGTGCTGCCTGCCTTCGATAAGGACTTTGGCATCCCCAAGGTCGATATCCCCACACCGGTGTCCCTGCGCGATGATGTCCAGCCCAAAAAGCAAAAGGCCAAGCGCAAGGTCCATCCCGACGAGGATGCCTATCACAAGCACAAGCGCCATATCCCCAAACCGCTTATCGTCATCGCGGTGCTCGCCGCCGTGTGCGGTGGTGCGTATTGGTTTGTGACTGCCGATCCTATGGGCGTCATGCCCGGCTTCTACGACCAGTTTGGCCAGGCCGCCAAGACCACCTTCCCGTCGCGCCAAAAGGGCGAGGCCACCGAGAAAGAGTCCAAGCAAGAGGATGCGTCCGAGGTCGTTCAGGAGGAGACCGTCTTAACCGACGACCAACTCTACGCCAGGCTCGATGGCCTGTACCAGACCATCGTGTCGTACAGCGACGATGATCAGATCGGCGAGGTCATCGATTCGTTTAATAACGGCTATCTACGTACGCCGCTCTCCACCCGCCAGGAGCTGTCGCAGAGCGCTTATGCCCTGCGCGATCAGATTAAAAAGACCCAGGATGAGCTCAATAACCTCAAGGTTCAGGACGACACCGTCTATGCGGAGGACATCGATCATCTAAAGCAGCTTGCCCAGTGGATGTACGAGCGTGTCGACGTGATCTGCCAGAGCTGGGATATCTCACTGTCCATTCCCGACGGCGAGTCGCTGAGCGCCCGTCAGAGCGAGATCCTGGCGCCCATCGCACAAGGCGGCAACAGCGCGCTTAACCAGTACGACGCCAACGTGAGCGCATGGAGACCGCAGCAACGTTCGTAATTTGTTGCCCTCCGGCGGCATAACCTGCGTGCGCAATTGATGGAAGCCCGTGCTTATTGCTACAATTTGACCAAATATGCTTTAAACGCACGAGGAAGGAACCACATGTTTGGTTTTAAGAAAGAGCTCTACACGCCCGAGTATCAGCTTGTCGGCGATGAGTGCGCGGTGATCGAGACGTCGAAGGGCACCATCAAGGTCAAGTTTGACGGCGAGGGCGCCCCCATCCACGTGGCGAACTTCTGCGAGCTTTCCACGATGGGTTTTTACGACGGCCTTAAGTTCCATCGCTATGTGCCCGGTTTTGTGATCCAGGGCGGCGACCCCAATACCCGCGATATGTCCGGCGCCGATGTCGCCGCCGGTCTTGAGGGCCCCGACGGCATGCCCGGTACCGGCGGCCCCGGCTACTGCATCAAGGGCGAGTTCGCTACCAACCCGCGTAACAGCCACGTCGACGGCGCGCTTGCCATGGCACGTTCCATGGATCCCGATTCCGCGGGTTCGCAGTTCTACTTCTGCCTGGGCGCTCAGCATAACCTCGACTCCGGCTACACCGTCTTTGGCACCACGGTCGAGGGCCTCGACGTCATCTCGCAGCTGCGTGCCGGCGACGAGATCGTCCACGTCGAGATCGTTCACGAGTAAAGGGGACTTCCTTGAATAGCCAGCTGATCCAACAGGGCCGCGCCGCTTATCGCGCGGGTGATTATTCCGCTGCCGCCCAGATGCTCGGTGCGGCAAAGACCCCCAGCGAGATTATGGGCGAGGCCGACCATCTGCGCGGCAACGCCTTGATGCACCTGGGCATGTATGCCGAGGCCGCCGAGGCCTACGCCGCCGCCCTCAACGACGGTACCTATGGCAAGCGCGGCGCGCTGCTTACCAACCGCGGCAAGGCGCTTGCTGCCGTGGGTGACTATGTGACCGCAGCCCAGGCGTTCTCTGCCGCAACGCAGGATGCATCCTATGCCACGCCGTTTAAGGCCTATCTGGGTCTGGGCAACGCCCTGTTCCAGTCGGGCGATTATGCCAACGCCGGTACTGCCTTCCGTCAGGCCGCCATCGATGGTGCCAACCCGGCTCCCGCCGCCGCCCTTGGCGATCTTGGCCGCTGCTTCATTAAGCTCGGCCGTCCGGCAGACGCCGTAGAGACCTACCGCACGGCCATCGACTTTGCCGGTCCGCGCGATGACACGCGTGCGCTTAACGCCGGCATGGGCCAGGCGCTCTCTGCCGCCGGTCGTCCCTCTGACGCGCTCGATGCCTTTAACGCCGCCACCGCCGACGGTATCTACCAGCTCACGCCCGAGCAGGCCGACGAGCTTGCCCGCGTGCAAGATTCCCTCGCTGCGCTTTCGGCCCAGACGGCCATGGCCACGGCGCCGGCTCCCGCGATGGATGCTCCCGCCGTCGACCCGCTCGACCCCACGGGTGCTACCGGTCAGTTTATGCCCGACCCCTCGGACACCGGCTTCTTTACCCTGTCCGAGTCCGAGATGGTTCAGCAGGACCGCAAGGAGGCCAAGGTCCGTCGTCGCCATCGCCATACGGGCCTCAAGGTCTTCTTGGTGCTGCTTCTGCTGATTGTCCTTGCCGCAGGCGGTCTTGGCTTTGCCTACACGCGCGGCCTGGGCTTCCCCTCGCAGGAGTCTGTTGTCACCGACCTGTTCCAGGCCGCAGGTGACGGCGATACCGCCAAGGCCGAGTCCTGTCTTGCTTCCAGCCTGTCCGAGGACGCCAAGGCGATGATCATTTCCTCGATCCCGCAGGGCGCCACCGTCTCCATCGAGGGCATGGATCAGTCTATGACCGAGACCACCGCCAAGGTCAAGGCGTCGCTGTCCAAGGGCGGCGAGCAGGAGTACACCGTCAAGTTCGTACGCTCCGACAACCATATCGGTTGGGCCGTCTCCTCGCTCGACATCGATCTCTCGGCTGCTGACAACCAGTAGTGACCTTATGAGATTTGGCGCTGCCCGGTGCTTCACCGCAAGTGAGGCGCCGGGCTTGCGCTAGTATGATGGGCTAGTAGTTTTCCAGCAATTATCCAACACATCAGGAGTTGCGTTGTTTTCTTTGATGGATATGTTCTTCGGTAGCTATGCGGGCGATCTTGCCATCGACCTCGGCACCGCCAACACGCTTGTCTCTGTGCGCGGCAAGGGCATCGTCATTCGCGAGCCCTCCGTTGTCGCCATCGACAAGAACGATGAGCGCATCCTGGCTGTCGGTATCGAGGCAAAGCGCATGCTCGGCCGTACGCCCGGTAACATTGTGGCTGTGCGTCCCCTTAAGGACGGCGTTATCGCCGACTTCGACGTTACCGAGGCCATGCTTCGCTATTTTATCGACAAGGCGTCCGAGAAGCGCTATCCGTGGACCCCGCGTCCGCGCGTTGTCGTCTGCGTCCCCTCCGGTGTCACGTCGGTCGAGAAGCGCGCCGTTTTTGAGGCTACGATCCAGGCCGGTGCCCGCCAGGCATACCTGATCGAGGAGCCCATGGCCGCTGCCATCGGCGCCGACTTGCCTGTCGAGGAGCCGACCGGCTCCATGGTCATCGATATCGGTGGCGGTACCACCGAGGTCGCCGTTATCGCCATGGGCGGTATCGTCGTGTCGCAGTCCATCCGCATTGCCGGTGACGAGTTTGACCAGGCTATCCTTACCCACGTTCGCGATGCCTATAACCTGGCTATCGGCGAACGCACGGCCGAGGACATCAAGATCAAGGTCGGTTCTGCCGTGCCGCTCAAGGACGAGCTCGACGTCGAGGTCAACGGCCGCGACGTGATCACGGGCCTGCCCAAGACCGTGCGCATCGAGAGCGAGGAGATTCGTCGCGCGCTCAACAAGCCGCTCGACGAGATGGCCAAGGCCGTCAAGGACGCCCTCGACGCCACGCCGCCCGATCTTGCCTCGGATCTTATGTACTACGGCATCCTGTTGACCGGCGGCGGTGCGCTGCTGCGCGGTCTCGACGTGCGCTTGCGCGACGAGACCGGCGTTTCGGTCAACGTCAGCCCTACGGCGCTCGACAACGTCGTCAACGGCTGCGCCCGCGTGCTCGAGGCCAACGCGTTTGACGGTGGCTTCGTCCAGACCAATGCTTAATTTCCAAAAGGTGGATTCCATTTGGCACGATCTTCGGGTTTCTCTTCAAATCTGAATACCAAGCGACAATCAACGGGTATGCGCCCGTTGATTGTTTTCAGCGTAATTTCGGTGCTGCTGCTCACGTTTTACATTCGCGAGGGCGAGGCGGGGCCGATTCATGCCGTGCGTTCGGGCGTGACGACGATTACCTCACCGGTGCGTTTTGTGGGATCGGCTGTGGCCGCGCCCTTTAACGCAATCGGAAACGTGTTCTCAAACCTTACGGCTTCGCAAGACACCCTCGACGAGCTTAAGAAGCAAAACGAGGTCCTGACGTCAAAGGTTGCTGAGCTCTCCGAGGCTCAAAAGACCGCCGAGCGACTCGAGGGCCTGGTCGGTCTTCAGTCGACCTACAACCTCAAGTCCACCGCGGCTCGCATTGTCGGCGCTTCGGGTGATGCCTGGACCTCGACGGTCACCATCGACAAGGGCTCGGCCGACGGCCTTACCATCAACATGCCCGTGACGAGTTCTGCCGGTGTCATCGGTCAGATTATCGAGGTTTCGGCCAAGACCTCCACCGTCCGCCTGATTAGTGATGAGAACTCGGGCGTGTCCGCCATGGTGCAGGATACGCGCGCTCAGGGCATGCTGCAGGGGCAGCCCGACGGTACCCTGCGCCTGGAGCACGTGAGTGTCGATTCCGACGTGAAGGTGGGCGACATCATCGTGACCTCGGGCATCGGCGGCGTATTCCCCAAGGGCCTGCCGCTCGGTACGGTCTCGTCCGTGGAGAAGTCTGCCAACGATGTGTACTACACCATCGTCGTGCGCGCCCAGACAACGGCCGAAAACAACGAGGAAGTGCTGGTCATTACGTCGCTGACCGATGAGCAGTCGGCTTCGGACGAGGATGTGAGCAGCGCCAACAGTACGCCGCAGGGCACCTCGCGCGATGCGGCCACCAAGTCCAAAGACGAAAGCTCGGATGAAAACTCCGATGCGTCCGACACGACCGACTCGGGCTCGAGCGAATAGGGAGGCATGTCCATGGATCTACACGAACAGGGGACTGGCTCCCGCACTTTTGCGATTGCCGCCATTGTCTGCGTCCTGCTGCAGGCGGGCTTGGCGCCGCAGATCTCCATCGCGGGCGGTCGCGTCAACTTTATGATTATCCTGGTGTGCCTGAGTGTGTTTTCGGGCGATCCCACGCGGGCCGTCATCTGCGGTTTTTGCAGCGGCCTGTTCTACGACCTGTCGGCAGCCGTGCCGGTGGGTGTGATGTCACTGTTGCTGACAGTGGGCAGCTTTGCCCTGACACACAGTGCCGCCGGTCAGACGGGCGGCACCCCGAGCGCTCGCGGCATCACGGTGGGCGCCTTTGCGCTTGCCATTAACGTGATCTACAGCATTATCTTGCTGTTTATGGGTCTGGAATCGAGTTTTGTCGTGGCGATCTTTGGACACGCCCTGCCGTCCTCGATTCTGACCGGTCTGGTCGCCGTTCCGTTTTTGATGTCCGGCGTCGCGCCGCAGTCTGGCTATGGGTTCTCCGCGCGCGGTGGGCGTCAGACGGGTATGCGCTTTAAGCCCAAGACCCGTAAACTCAAATAGGGGAGGTCTGTAGATGTCTTCCCAGTTGACGGTTGTTGTCGCTGGCATCGTGCTGGTCGTGGCCATTGTGGTCGCGCTGGTCATCATGCGCCGCGGCGACTCCCGCTTTACCTACGACACGCAGCACGGAACGGCCCCGCGCGCCACCGAGGGCGAGGGCAATACGGCCGCTACGGCCTTTAAGGGCCGCTTTTCCATCCTCACCGCGGGCGTGGGTGCGATGTTTGCCGCGCTTGCCGTTAAGCTGTGGGGCATGCAGATGGTCTCGTCGGACTACTACGACAAGCAGGCCAAGAGCAATCAGACCCGTACCGTTACCACGCCTGCCGTTCGTGGCCGCATCTTGGACCGCAACGGCGTCGCGCTGGTGCAAAACCGCCCCTCGCTCGCCGTCGTCGCCTATCGCGACCTTGCCGACGACAAGGTACTGGTGCGTCATCTTGCCAACGTGCTCGGCATGCCGTATATCGCGGTGCTGCGCAACATCCAGGACAATTCCGAAGGCGCGCAGAGCCTGCATACGATCGCGACTGACGTGCGCCGCTCTACTGTCGCCTACATTCAGGAGCACGCCGGTGAGTTTCCCGGCGTGAAGATCGCCGAGCGCACCGAGCGCCAATACCCGTATGGCGAGACCGCCTGCCATATCTTGGGCTATACCGGCACCATTACCTCCGAGCAGCTCGAGGCGCAGAACAAGAAGTCGTCGGACGGCAGCGATAGCGCGGCTGGCCAGATCTCGTATCAATCGGGCGATATTGTGGGCCAGGCGGGCGTAGAGATTTACTACGAAAATCTGCTGCAGGGCATTCGTGGTGAGCAGACCGTGAAAGTTGACGCCTCGGGTAACGTGACCGGTCAAGCCGGCGCCGTTCCTGCCAAGGCCGGTTCTGACATTAAGCTTACGCTGGATCTTAAGATTCAACAGGCCTGCGAGACGGCTCTGGCGAATGCCATTGAGCTTGCCAAGACCACGGGTCATAGCGATGCCGGCAACGGCGCCGTGGTGTGCCTCGATCCCAACAATGGTGAGATTCTGGGTATGGCGAGCGAGCCCAAGTTTGATCCGTCGGTGTTCATCGGCGGCGTTTCCAACGACGTGTGGACCGAGCTCAACGACGACAAGGGTTCGCATCCGCTGCTCAACCGCGCCATTAGCGGCCAGTATATGTCGGCTTCGACCATCAAGCCGCTCTCGGCTCTGGCCGGTCTTGAGTTTGGAACCTATACCTCAGGCCAGACCACGAACTGCACGGGCTATTGGACGGGCCTGGGCAAGTCATGGGGTAAGTACTGCTGGCTGCATTCCGGTCACGGCACTATGACGCTGCAGTCCGGTATCGCTAACTCCTGCGACCCCGTGTTCTACGATATGGGCAAGGCGTTTTTCTACAACGACCAGCATCCCGAGGGCCTGCAAGAGGTCTTTCGTCGTTGGGGTCTGGGCAAGACCTGCGGCATCGATCTGCCAAGCGAGGGCACGGGTCGCATTCCCGACGCCAAGTGGAAAGAGTCGTACTTTACCGACGCCTCGGCCGAGGACCGCAAGTGGAATGCCGGCGATATGACTAACATCGCTATCGGCCAGGGCGACATTTTGGTGACGCCGCTGCAGATGGCCTGCGCTTACATGGGTCTTGCCAACGGCGGCAAACAGTATGTGCCGCATGTGTTCTTGTCTGCTGTCTCGCGTGATGGCGACGGCGATGCCTACAAATACAACGGCAAGGGCAAAAAGAAGCGCCTTGAGGCTCAAATTAACAACGATGCCGACCTGGCGCTGGTCCGCAACGGCATGCACGATGTGATTTACTCGGCGTCGACTTCGACCGCCGCGCACTTTAACTCCTTGACCCCCACGGTCTACGGCAAGTCCGGCACGGGCGAGAAGAGCGGCGAGGACGATTACGCGTGGTTTTGCGCCTACGCGCCGGCCGATGAGCCCAAGTACGTGATTGTCACTGTCTTGGAACAGGGCGGTGGTGGCTCCGATACCGCGCTGCACGTCGTGCGCGATGTCCTCGGTGCCATTTATGACGAGCCCGACACATCTTCTGCCACGGGCGATTCTTCGGTTCGATAGGAGGTTGCGATGGATTTTTCGCCGGCGGACCTGTTCCGCTCAACTAAAACCGGTTCCCGCAGCAGCCTGGACCGTGTCAACAAGCAGCTTTCGGCCTTGCGCGGCACGTTTCGCCAGAAGGTGCACATCGGCGTGCTGCTGGCAACCTTGGCGCTCGTTGCCTATGGCGCCATCATCATTTGGTCGGCATCGCAGTTTAAGGCCGACGCCTCATTTTCGCGCCACCTGTTGGGCATCGGCATCGGTGCGGTGCTCGCGGTGCTCGTCTGGCGTACCGATCTGCGCGGCATCTCTAACTTCTCGACGGTGCTGCTCGTCATCGACCTCATTGTGATTTTCTCGCCCAAGATTCCGGGGCTGTCCTATACGGGCGGTCTGGGCATGACGGGCTGGATCAAGATTCCCGGTATCGGTCTTACCTTCCAGCCGGTCGAGCTCGCCAAGCTCATCACGATCTTCTTTATCGCCACGCTTGGTTCGCAGTACAACGGCCGCATCGATACCGCCCGCGACTACATTAAGCTCTGCGGCATGCTCTCCGTTCCGTTTTTGGCCGTCGTCGCCATGGGCGACCTAGGTTCGGGCTTGGTCGTGTTGGTGTCGGGTGCCGTTGTGATCTGCATGAGCGGTGCGCGCCGCGAATGGGTGCTGTCGACCTTGGCTCTGCTCGTGGGCCTGGTGGCGCTCGTCCTGGCGCTCGATTCGGTGCTCGATTCGCTGCTCGGCCACGATGTGCTCATTAAGCAGTACCAGATGAACCGACTGACGGTCTTCATCGACCCCGATAATGCCGATTCGGACGATGCGTACAATCTGCAGCAATCGCTCATTGCCGTCGGCTCGGGTGGCTTTTTCGGTAAAGGGCTGGGCCATGCGACGCAGTCTGCCGGTGGCTTTCTGCCCGAGTTCCACACCGACTTCGTCTTCGCCTTCCTGTCCGAGACGTTCGGCTTCTGCGGCTCCTTTTTGCTCCTGTGCCTCTACGTGCTGCTGATTTTCTCGACGATCCGCGTTGCCTTTAAGTGCGAGTCGCTGTTCTTGCGCCTATCGTGCGTGGGCATCGTCGGCATGTGGGCGTTCCAGACCTTCGAGAACATCGGCATGTGCATTGGCATGATGCCGATTACCGGTATCCCGCTGCCGTTCATTAGCTTCGGTTCGTCCTCGATGATGATCCAGTTGCTGACGGTGGGTATCGTACAATCCATATGGCGGCATCGTTCGGGCGCCGCGTAACCGCTGGAGGGGTTTGCTATGAAGATTCCCGTGGACAAGCTGACCCGCGTCTTTAAGATGGGCG
Organism: uncultured Collinsella sp.; assembly: GCA_958407555.1. Lineage (GTDB taxonomy): Bacteria > Actinomycetota > Coriobacteriia > Coriobacteriales > Coriobacteriaceae > Collinsella. The sequence goes on from CATYJC010000010.1 coordinate 10,891, forward strand.
CGACCACCAAGAAGGATTCCGATACGCCGGTACGCGTGTCCGTCTACCTCGATTCGTCTGCCTCGCGTTTTTTGGTCGAGACGGTGCGCGATGCCTTCGTGCCGCAGACGATGTCGGGCATTGTGCGCGTTGAACGCCTGGGTGAGGACCGTATCGTCCCCAAGACCGATACCGACGTGGTGCTGGTTCTTTCGTGCGGATCCGACCGTCTTGAGAGCGCTGTACAGGAGCTTGTGATTGCCGGCGCCCCTGTGTGCGTGCTTGCCGAGTCCGCTGTCGAGGCGCCTTTTATCCAGGAGTCCACGCCCATGCTCGGCGCGGTGGCGGCCACCGATAAGACGTATCTGCTCGAGACGCTCGCTCGCTGGATTCTCGATCGCACGGACAAGGAGACAGCCTTTGCGGCGAACTTTGCCTTTATGCGTATCGCCGCCGCCAACCGCATCATCACCTCGTGCGCGCTTACCAATATGGCGACGGGTGCGCTGGTGTTTTTGCCGGGGGCCGATTATCCCGTTATGGCGCTGGCGCAGGTGGGCATGCTCTTTGAGCTCGCGGCCATCTTTGGACGCGGTATTAAGCCCGAGCGCGGCTACGAGGTCGCGGGCGTGCTTGCCGGCGGCTTGGTGTTCCGCGCCGTCACCCGCGCCCTGGTAAAGCAGACGCCGCATATCGGGTTTGCCGTCAAGGCGCTGACCGCCGCCGCGGGCACCTATGGTATGGGCCGTGCGCTCGTTTCGCTGTATGAGCGCGACATCGACTACAGCCGTGCCAACGAGGTGGCTGCCGCCACGTTCTCGCGCGTTCGCGACCTGGTGACCACGGTTGCCGGCGCTACTCGTCCCATGGGTCCCTTTGAGGACGCATCCGATCTTGCTGCTTAGGGGTTTCTTTTGCGCGCTGTGTACCAAGACTGTTTCCATTTGATTGAGCCCCTGCTCGCAAAGGTCGAGAAGCCGAGTCGCTATATCGACCATGAGTGGGGCACGCTCTCCAAGGCCGATGCCGACTATCGTTGCTGCATGATTTACCCGGATGTGTACGAGGTTGGCCTGCCCAACCAGGGTATTGCCATCCTGTACAACATCCTCAATCAGGCCGAGGGCATTTCCTGCGAGCGCGGCTATGTGCCGTGGCCCGATATGGGCGATGCCATGCGCGAGGCTGGTATCCCGCTGCTGTCGCTCGAGGGCGCAGCACCCGTGGCCTCGTTCGATATCGTCGGCATGCACGTGCCGCATGAGATGGCCGTGACAAACTTCCTCGAGGCCCTCGATCTAGCTGGCATTCCGCTGCTGGCGGCCGACCGCACCGAGGACGACCCCATCATCATTGCCGGTGGTCCCTCGGTCTATAACCCCGAGCCGTATGCAGCCTTCTTCGATGCCATCCTCATTGGCGAGGGCGAGGAGTCGCTGCTCGAGATCTGTCAGCTGCATCGCCGCTTGCGCGACGAGGGCGTCTCGCGCGCTCAGATTGTCGAGCAGCTCGCGACGGTCGCCGGTACCTACGTGCCGTCGCTCTACGAGGTGCGCCATGACGAGCCCTGCTCGCCGCATGGCTACACCGTGCCGCGCGAAGGCAAGGACGTCCCACCGGTGGTCTATAAGCGCGTCGTTGAGGACTTTGGCGCTACCAATCCGTTGTCGCAGTCGTGCGTGCCCTACGCGCAGCTCGTTCACGACCGCCTGTCGATCGAGATTCTGCGCGGTTGTGCCCGCGGCTGCCGTTTTTGCCAGGCCGGCATGACCTATCGCCCGGTGCGCGAGCGCTCGGCCGACCAGATTGTGTCCTCGGTGATCCAGGGCCTGGAAAAGACCGGCTATGACGAGGTGTCGCTTACCTCGCTTTCGACCACCGATCACTCCTGCATCCGCGATGTGCTCGGTCGCCTTAACCGCCGTCTGGAAGATACGGGCATTCGCGTGTCCATTCCCTCGCAGCGCCTGGATTCGTTTGGTGTGGATATGGCCGAGTCGGTCGCCGGCGAAAAGAAGGGCGGCCTGACGTTTGCCCCCGAAGCCGGCAGTCAGCGCATGCGCGACATCATCAACAAGAACGTGACCGAGGAGGACTTGGACCGTGCGGCCAAGGCGGCCTTCGAGGCGGGCTGGAACCGCATGAAGCTCTACTTCATGATGGGCCTTCCCGGCGAGCGCGACGAGGATATCGTGGCCATCGCCAACCTGGCCGACCATGTGCTCGAGCTTGGCCGCTCCGTGGTTCCCAAGGCGCGCCGCGGCTCCATCTCGGTGTCCATCTCGGTGTCGGTGTTTATCCCCAAGGCCGCCACGCCGTTCCAATGGTGCCCGCAGCTCGATTACGACGACGTCAAGCGTCGCCAAAAGCTGCTCATCACGAGCGTGCGAAACCGTGCGGTCCGCGTGCACTACCACGATGCCGAGACCTCGCTCGTCGAGGCCGCGCTGTCCCGTGCCGGCCGTGACATGACGCCGGTCATCATCGACGCTTGGCGTGCGGGCTCGCGTTTTGACGCCTGGGTGGAGCATTTTTCGCTCGACAACTGGAAGTCAGCCGCCGCCAAAAACGGCATCGATCTCAACGAGCTCGTGCACCTGCCCTATGAACTGGACTGGCGCCTGCCCTGGGAGCACGTGAGCCCCGGCTGCTCGCGCGGCTTCCTCGAGCGCGAGTACCGTCGCTCGTTGGAGGGCGTCACGACGCCCGACTGTACCCGCACCTCGTGCACCGGCTGCGGAATCTGCCCCACGCTCCACGCCAAGAACGTATTGGTGGGTGATCGCGCATGAGTGTGCGCCTGACCGACAACCCCACGCTCTTTAGGCTTCGCGTTCGCTATGGTAAGCGCGACCGTCTTAAGTACCTGGGGCATCTCGAAGTGATTCATACCATTGAGCGCATCGTGCGTCGCGCGGGGCTGCCCTATGCCGTGACGCAGGGCTTCTCTCCGCACATGCGCGTGGGCTTTTCGTCGGCGCTGCCGGTGGGAACGTCGTCGACTTGCGAGTGGTATGACCTGTTTATGACCGAGTTCGTCGCACTCGATGAGGCGTTTGAGCGCCTGGTCGCGGCGTCCCCTGCCGATTTGGCGCCTATCGAGGCCGCCTACATCGACGTGCGCACGCCGGCGCTGACGGCTCAGCTTACGCGTCTGTCATACCGCATCGACTTGCATCTGGACCCCGAGGCTCCCGTGAGCGCCGACGAGGTGCGCGCTGCGATCGACACGCTGCGCGCGGGGCACGGCATCGACTACGCACGCGGCAAAAAGAGCAAGCGCCTGGACTTGGATCATACGCTCGTGGGCTATGAGCTCACGGCGGGGGAGTGCCCGGACCATCTGGTGCTCATGCTCGACACCCATGCCGACAACGAGGGCTCCATGCGTCCGGAAATTTTGCTTTCCGCAGCTGATGTTTTGTTGCAGGGCTTGACCCCGGGCGTCGATGCACCTATTGTTTCCACCGGTATGCAAGACCTCGTGACCATCTGCTCCTACGATGTCGAGCGTCAGAATCAAGCATGCGAGGACGACGAGGGCCGACTCGTCAGCCCCATACCTGTGCGAACTTGTGGATTTGCTCCACATACTCGTTGACGGGGGTATTATCGCCTGCTACTATATTCAGCTGTTGCACTAACTGATGCATGAAGGGCAAGTAAACATGTACGCAATCGTTAACACGGGCGGCAAGCAGTACAAGGTCGCCACCGACGATGTCATCACCGTCGAGAAGATCGAGGGCAATGAGGGCGATAAGATCACCCTGCCTGTTATCTTCCTCAACGATGGCAAGAAGATCGTCACCGATCCCGACAAGCTGGCCAAGGCCAAGGTTACCGCTCAGATCGTTGAGCAGTTCAAGGGCGAGAAGCAGCTGGTCTTCAAGTTCCACAAGCGCAAGCGCTATCGTCGTCTGAAGGGTCACCGTCAGCAGCTCACCAAGCTGAAGATCGTGAAGGTTCAGGCTACCTCCCGCGCCAAGAAAGCTGTCAAGGCAGAGGCTGAGGCTGTTGCCGAGGCTCCCGTCGCCGAGTAGATTACACTCGTAACGAAAGAGTAGGTATACACAATGGCACACAAAAAAGGACTCGGTTCCTCCCGTAATGGCCGTGACTCCCGCGGTCAGCGCCTTGGCACGAAGCGCTATGCCGGCCAGACGGTAACCACGGGCACGATTCTCGTCCGTCAGCACGGCACGCACATCCACCCGGGTGAGAACGTTGGCCGTGGCAAGGACGACACGCTGTTCGCGCTGGTCGACGGTACCGTTGAGTTCCACAAGGGTATCAAGCACAGGGTCAGCGTACGCCCGCTCGCGAACGCGTAATTCACCCTTCATAGAGCACATATGTGGGAGGCACTTGAGTTTTAGGATTCAAGGGTCTCCCTCTTTTTTGTAGGAGGCGATTCTGTTGTCACAGTTCACCGATATCAGCCGAATTAACGTTTGCGGCGGCGACGGCGGAGCCGGATGCATGTCGTTTAGGCGCGAGGCATTTGTTCCCAAGGGCGGCCCCGATGGCGGCGACGGCGGTCGTGGCGGCAACGTCGTCATTCAGGCCGACGCTCAGCTGTCCTCGCTGATCGATTACCGCTTTAAGCATCACTTTCGTGCTGAGCGCGGAACGCATGGCCAGGGTGCCCGCCGCAACGGCAAAAGCGGTGAGGACCTGATTTTGAAAGTCCCCATGGGCACCGTAGTCCGCGAGCTCGATCCCGAGACGCAGACCCCGATGTTCGAGATTGCCGACCTGGTGCACGACGGCGAGCGCGTTGTCGTGGCGCCCGGTGGTGCTGGCGGTCTGGGTAACACTCATTTTGTAACGTCGGTGCGCCGCGCGCCCGCGTTTGCCCAGCTCGGCGAGCCGGCTGAGGAACACTGGATCGAGCTCGAGATGAAGCTTATGGCCGATGCCGCGCTCGTGGGCTTTCCCTCGGTGGGTAAGTCTTCGCTTATCGCGCGTATGAGTGCCGCCCGCCCCAAGATTGCCGACTACCCGTTTACCACGCTCGTGCCCAACTTGGGCATGGTGCGTGCCGGCGAGTATTCTTATGTTGTCGCCGATGTCCCGGGTCTTATCGAGGGCGCGAGCGAGGGTAAAGGCCTAGGCCATCAGTTCCTGCGCCATATTGAGCGCACGGCTCTGATCATGCATGTCGTTGACATGACGGGCGGGTTTGAGGATCGTGATCCGGTTGAGGACTATCGCATCATCAACCGTGAGCTCGAGCAGTATGGTGCCGAACTTTCGGAGCGCCCGCAGATCGTTGTCGCCAACAAGTGCGATGCGCCGGGCACGGCCGACAAGATTGCCGACCTTAAGCGTGCGGCGCTCGACGATGGCCATATGTTCTTTGCCGTGTCCGCTGTGACGGGTGCCGGTCTCAACACGTTGATGCTTGCCGTGGGCGAGCAGGTGGCTAAGCTTCGCGCTGAGCTGGCGGTCTCTGATGAGCCGGTCGATCTGCGCGACGAGGAGTGGGAGCGTCGCCGCCTGCAGCGCGAGAAGCGCTTCCGCATTGTCCAGGAGGAGCCCGGTGCCTTCCGCGTTGTCGGTCGCGCCATCGAGCGTTTGGTTATCCAGACCGACTGGGAAAATGAGGAGGCCGTCATCTACCTGCAGCATAAGTTTTCCCGCATGGGTGTCGACGATGCGCTCGAAAAGGCCGGCTGCCGTGCCGGCGACGAGGTTCGCATTTGCCAGCGCGCCTTTGACTTTGAGGGCGCCGAGGACTTCTCGGAGTTCGAGGACGAGTTCGAGGACGGTAACGAGGACGTCGCCGTCGAGGTCGTTGACGTCGCCGATGATAGCTTGGAGGCTGCCGACGCGGTGGATGCCATTGACGGTACCGATGACGCTTTTGCTGCGGAAGACGTCGAGACCCCGGAGGGCGAGTAAGCCATGTCGCTGCGCGGTGGAATCGGATTGCCTGAACTTCCCATCAAGGATGGGCACGAGTTTCGGCTTGGCATTATGGGTGGCACCTTTGACCCGATTCATTACGGGCACTTGGTAACCGCTGAGCAGGCGCGTGAGTCCCTCGACTTGGACGCCGTGCTCTTTATGCCTGCGGGCTCGCCTGCCTTTAAGCTCGACAAACCGGTGACGCCTGCTGAGGACCGTTATGCCATGACGGTCCTCGCGACCGCCGCGAACCCGGCCTTTTTGGCAAGCCGCTTCGAGATCGATCGTGCCGGTGTCACCTACACAGCTGATACGCTGCGTGCTCTTCGCGAGTTTTACCCGCCACAGGTGAAGCTTTATTTTATTACGGGTGCCGATGCGATTATCGATATTGTGACCTGGCACAATGCAGATGAGATTGCCGAACTGGCAACCTTTATTGCTGCGACGCGTCCCGGCTTTGACATCGATACGGCCCGGGCGCGGATTAAGGAATCGGGATTGCCATTCGACGTGCGCTATATCCAGATTCCGGCGCTGGCGATTAGCTCTACCAACATTCGCAAGCGGGTTGCCCGCGGTATGAGCGTGCGCTATCTTACGAGCGAGTCAGTGCTCGGCTATATCCGTAAACGCGGCCTGTATGCCGATCTTGGGCAAGACGATTTTGATTGATGGGGGAGAACGTTGTCGGTAGAAGATCAGTTTGAGGGCGACGAGCGCGCGCTCTTGACGCGTATCCACGAGTTGCTCGATGTGCGCATGAAGGATAAGCGTAAGCGCTACGTGCATTCGCTCGGGGTTGCCGAGACTGCGCTGCACCTAGCTGAGGTGTACGGTGTCGACCGCTTTGATGCCGCTGCCGCCGGCCTGATCCATGACTGGGATAAGGTGCTCTCCGACGACGAGCTGGTCACGCGCGCTCTGCATTACGGCATTAAGATTGCCGGCTCTCCGTCTGCCGCGAAGCCGCTTTTGCATGGCCCGGTTGCCGCCTATGAGCTTCCGCAGCTTTTTCCCGAGCTGTCGCCGGCGGTCTTTCAGGCTGTCGACCGTCACACCGTGGGCGCTTGCGACATGACGCCGCTCGATATGGTGGTCTTTGTGGCCGATGCCATCGAACCCAACCGGCACGGCGATTATGCCCATGCGCTGCGCAAGATGGTGGGGAAGTCCTCGCTTGACGAGTTGTTCTTCTCCTGTTTTGCGCAGGGTCTGGTCTATGTGATCCAGACCGGGCGTTATCTTTATCCCACGGCTATTACGATTTACAACCATTACGCCCAGCTGCACTAGCTCGGGCTGTCTAGAAAGAGGTATTCCATGGCCGACGAGACCATGACCGACGAGCAGATTCTTGAAGGTGTGGAGCATAAGAGTTTCGTTGCCACGTCCGACCGCACCGCTGCCTCGCTGTCCGCGAGCGGTGTTGCCGCCGAGGATGTCGCCCGCGCCGCCGCGCAGGCTGCCTACGACAAGAAGGGCGAGGACGTTCAGGTGCTCGACCTGACTGAGCTTTCCGATGTGTGCGACTACTTTGTCATCGCTACCGGCACCAACAACCGCCAGGTCGATTCCATCGTTGACGAGATCGAGGAGAAGGTCGCCGAGGCTTGCGGCGAGCATCCGTTCTCCATCGAGGGCCGCGAGCAGAAGACCTGGATGCTCATGGACTACGGTTCGGTCGTCGTCCATGTCTTTACTCCCGAGGCGCGCGAGTTCTACCGCCTCGAAAAGCTCTGGGGTGACGCCCCCCAGCTTCCACTCGACCTCCTCTAGGGCCTTATTTGGGCTGGGGCTTTTTTAGCCACCCTCTACCGTTCGCCGGTCAGTTGCGCCATTCGCAGCTGCCCGGCTTTCTTTTTGCCTAAGGGACTAATCGTTGAAGCGGGATTGGCGGCCGAAGGAAAGGGCGGTGTCGCCGAATTTGTCTCGGACGGCGTCGATAGCGACTGAGAGGTCGCGACGGTCGCTCGATTGGGCTCCGCGGTCGTCGACTTCGCAGAACAGGTCGGTCTGGATGCCGCCCTGATGGTCAAAGTCGCTCATCCCGATGCCCGCTAAGCGAACATGCATGCCTTCCTGCCAGATGTTGTCGAGCAGTTCGAGCGCCACCGCTACAAAGATGTTCTCATCGTCGGTCGGATGAGGCAGCCGGCGCTGTGCCGAGCGACCGCTTCCATACGAATACTTGAGTTTGAGCGTCACCGTGGCGCCCGTTAGTCCCTGACGGCGCAGACGGCGTCCCACTGACTCGCCCAATAGCGCAATCGCCGCTTCGATGTCCCCGCGCTCAGTTAAATCGTTCGCAAAGGTGCGCTCGTTGCTGACCGATTTGACCTCGCGCTCTTCATCGAGGCTTGTGACTTCGGAGATTTCGAGCCCCAGCGCACGCTGGCGCATGCGTTCGCCGTTGACGCCAAAAATAGAGGCCAAGGTGGATTCCGGTGCGCGTGACAGCTCGCCAAGCGTATAGATGCGCATGCGGCGCAGTCGTTCCTCGGCCGAGCGCCCGATGCCGCTCATGGCAGATACCGGCAGCGCGGCCAAAAAGCGCTGTTCGGTTCCGGGGCGCACGATGGTCAGCCCAAACGGCTTGTCGCGCTCGCTAGCGATCTTTGCAACCGTCTTGTTGCAGCCCACGCCAATGGAGCAGGTCACCCCCAGCGCCGCCACGCGATCGCTGATGCGCCGCGCAACCAGCAGCGGGTCTTCGGGTGCAAAGCGACCCGGTGTGATATCGATAAAGGCCTCGTCGATGGATACGCGCTCAACGCGCGGGGTCTCGTCGGCGAGAATCGCCATGACCTGCGCGCTGACCTCGTGGTAGCGATCGAAATGCCCATGCGTCCAAATGGCCTGCGGACAGAGACGTCGTGCCTCGGCCGAGGGCATGGCGGAGTGCACGCCAAAGCGACGCGCCTCGTATGAACAGGTGGACACGACGCCGCGGGAATCGGCATCGCCACCCACGATGAGCGGCTTGCCGCGCCACTCGGGATGGTCGAGCATCTCCACGCTCGCAAAAAATGCATCGAGATCCATGAGGCCCACCGCCGGTCCCGTCCAGGACGGCGGCGTGACGCCCACAGCATCCTCATAACCGTATGTATGTTCGCGTCTTTTCATGGGATGAGTATACCGCGCAGCTCATGTGGGGTGCGTGGATGTGCTTGCAAATCGCGAATTCTTGTCTAAGATATGGATTTGCCTTCGACTATACCGAAGAAGTTGGTCTCACGGACTTCACCTGCCCGCGTCGATGGCGTATTATGTTCAACTGTTTGTTTGTAGTTGCAGCCTAAAGCTGCTTGGTTGGAGGAGTTTCCTTTGGCAGTCAAGATTCGCCTTGCTCGTCACGGCGCTAAGAAGCGTCCGTACTACCGTGTCGTCGTCGCCGATTCCCGCGCCCCGCGTGACGGTCGTATCATCGAGGAGGTTGGCCGCTACAACCCGATGACCGCCCCCAAGACCATCAACCTCGATCTCGAGAAGATCGCCGACTGGCAGTCCAAGGGCGCTCAGCTCACCGACGCTGTCGCTGCTCTGGTCAAGGCCGCCAACGAGGGCGAGAAGACCGAGACCGTCGTCAAGAAGTCCAAGAAGCAGCTCGCCAAAGAGGCCGAGGCCGCTAAGGCTGCCGCTGAGGCCGCTGAGGGCGCCGAGGAGTAAATCGTGCCTGAGGTTGACGCTGCACAGCTCGAGGGTGAGGCAATGCTCTCAGATCGCATCGCCGATCTCGTCGAATATCTCGTTGTTCAGATCGTCGACGACCCGGATTCCGTGAGCCTTGAGGTCATCGATGGTGACGACGCCTCCACGATTGAGGTTTCGGTTGCCGAGGATGATGTCGCTAAGGTCATCGGCCGTCGTGGCCGTACCATCAAGGCCATTCGCACGCTCGCCCGTGCACTGGCCGCTCGCCTCGACACTGCAGTCGAGGTAGAGGTTCTGGGCTAGGACCTTGAGGTCCCAGTACAAAAACATCGCCCGTGTGGTTAAACCGCACGGAAGGAAGGGGGAGGTCCTCGCGCAGCCGCTGCGGGGGCTTCCTTCTGTATTGACGCCGGGTATGCGCGTCGCCTTGACGCCGCCGGCGCTCAAGCGCGACCGTTTTTGCACGGTCACATCCGTCACCGATACGGGCGATGGCGATCTGGTCTCGTTTGAGGGCATTGACGACTTGATAGCCGCCGAGGGCATCACCGGATGCTACGTGCTGGCAAATCGTGACGACTTTGAGCTCGATTCGCTCGACGCCGCCTATACCGACCTGATGGGTCGCGAGGTGGTCGACGAGCGCTTTGGTTCGCTCGGCACAATTGTCGAGATCATGTCGACGCCCGCCAACGATGTTTGGGTTATCGAGGGCGATCGGTACGGCGAGGTGCTGATCCCCGTGATCGAGCAGGTTGTGCTCGATCTTCCCGATCAGGGGACAATTTCCGTCCACGTTATGGACGGTTTGATCGATATGGACAAGTAGGGAGGAAAACATGCTGATCGAGACCCTTTCGGTCTTTCCCGAGATGTTTGAGCCCGTCATGTCCACGTCGATCTTGGGCCGCGCCCGCAAGGCCGGCCTTTTTGATTTTAAGGCCTATAACCTGCGTGACTGGACGCACGACCGCCATCGTACCGTCGATGACGAGCCGTACGGCGGCGGGCAGGGCATGCTCATGAAGGTCGAGCCCATCGCCGAGGCCATCGAGGCTATTAGCTCCGAGGGTCCCAAGCCCACCGTGGTGTTCTTTACGCCCTGCGGCGAACCCTTTACGCAGCATGTGGCCGAGCGCCTGCTCAAAAGCGAGCGTCTGCTGTTTGTATGCAGCCGCTACGAGGGCGTCGACGAGCGCGCGTATGCGTATGCCGACGAGCGCCTGTCGATCGGCGACTACGTGCTCACGGGCGGCGAGCTTCCCGCTATGGTCGTTGCCGATGCCGTCGTGCGTCTGATTCCCGGCGCCCTTGGTGACGAGATGAGCAACGTCGATGAGTCGTTCTCGACTGCCGAGGACGGTGGCCTGCTCGAGTACGCGCAGTACACCCGCCCCGCCGAGTTCAACGGCGAGGGCGTGCCGCCGGTGCTCGTGAGCGGCGACCATGCCAAGGTTGACGCCTGGCGCCGTAAGAATGCCATCGAGCGTACCTGCCGTTGGCGTCCCGACCTGATCGAGACGGCGCGGCTTACGCCCGAGGAGCGCGCTTACGCGCAGGAGATTCTGGACGCATCGTATTCGCAGAACGAGGAGTGAGAATGGTTCCAGCGCAGCATTCCGTGCTAAAGGGTGCGTTTGAGTGGATCGTGGTCGTCGCGATCGCACTGGTCGCCACCTTCCTGATTCGCTCGTTTGTGGTCGAGCCCTTTGTGGTGCCCACCGGCTCCATGGAGTCCACGATCGAGATCGGCGACCAGATCCTGGCGCAAAAGGTGAGCCTTGAGCTCGGCCAGCCCGTCAGCCAAGGCGATATTGTGGTGTTCCACAACCCCGATGGCACCTCCGAGCATGATGTTCTCGTCAAGCGTGTTATTGCCACGGCCGGCCAGACGGTCGACCTTCAGGACGGCAAGGTGGTCGTTGACGGCCAGGCGCTCGACGAGGACTACACGACCGGCATGAGCTGGCCGCTTTCGGTCCAGGCTCCCGGCGCTCAGGTAAGCTATCCCTACACTGTTCCCGACGGGTGCGTGTGGGTGATGGGCGACAACCGCGAAAACTCTGCCGACTCACGCTACTTTGGTCCCGTCGATCGCTCTGATTTGATCGCCGTGGCGCTTGTGCGCTACTGGCCGCTCAACCGCATCGGCACTATCGATTAAAAACCGCTATAGTACAGTACCTAACCGTGTAATCGTTTCGACGAGGGGATATTAGAGGCATGAACGCTTCATCGCTTTCCTTCCAAGACATCATCCTGCGCCTCCAGCAGTACTGGGGCGAGCAGGGCTGCGTCATTATGCAGCCCTATGACTCCGAGGTCGGTGCCGGTACCTTCCACACCGCGACCACGCTGCGCTCGCTCGGTCCCGCCGAGTGGCGCACCTGCTACGCTCAGCCTTGCCGCCGTCCTGCCGACGGCCGCTACGGCGAGAACCCCAACCGTATGCAGCACTACTATCAGTTCCAGGTGCTCATCAAGCCGTCTCCGGTCAACGCCCAGGAGCTTTACCTGGGGTCTCTTGCCGCTATCGGCCTGGACCCCAACGACCATGACGTCCGTTTTGTCGAGGATGACTGGGAGAGCCCGACCCTGGGCGCCTGGGGCCTTGGCTGGGAGGTCTGGCTCAACGGCATGGAGGTCACGCAGTTTACGTACTTCCAGCAGGTGGGCGGCATCGAGGTCGACCCCGTGCCCGTCGAGATCACCTATGGCCTGGAGCGTATCGCCATGTACGCCCAGGGCGTCAACTCCGTCTACGACCTGGTGTGGAGCTATCTGCCTGACGGCACGCCCATGACCTACGGCGACGTGTTCCTGGAGAACGAGCGCGAGTTTAGTGCCTACAACTTTGAGGTCGCCAACGTCGAGATGATGCGTCAGAAGTTTGACGACTACGAGGCCGAGTGTCATTCCTGCCTTGAGCGCAAGCTGCCGCTGCCCGCATACGACTGCGTCATGAAGTGCAGCCATGCCTTCAACCTGCTCGATGCCCGCGGTGCGCTGTCCGCGGTCGAGCGTGCCAACTACATCCTGCGCGTCCGCGCCGTCGCCAAGGCGTGCTGCGAGGCCTATATGGCCGAGGTCGCCGGAATCAACGAGAATGCCGACCAGGAAGGCGAGGTGGCGTAAGCCATGGCAGACGCTAAGGATTTCCTGTTTGAGATCGGTACGGAGGAAATGCCCTCCGCACCGCTGAACAATGCCGTCAAGCAGCTTGGCACCATGATGGCCAAGGGCCTCGACGAGGCCGGTCTGGCCCATGGCGAGGTCCGCGTGATCTCAAGCCCGCGTCGTCTGGCTGCGCTCGTGTCCAACGTCGCCACCGCGACCGATGAGGTCCATGAGGTCAAGCGCGGCCCCGCGGCAAACATTGCCTTTGATGCCGACGGCAACGCCACCAAGGCCGCTCAGGGCTTCGCCCGCAAGTGCGGTGTGGCTGCCGAGGATCTGGTTCGACGCGAGGACACTGACGGCCGCGAGTACGTGTTCGCCGAGAAGAACATTCCCTCCGCACCGGCTACCCCGATCCTGACGGCCCTGTGCGAGAAGACCATCGCCGGCCTGCAGTGGCCCAACTACCGCAGCCAGCGCTGGGGCCACGAGCACGCTACGTTTGT
>CATYJC010000011.1 GCA_958407555.1 uncultured Collinsella sp.
TTTGCCGCATACTTCCGAAAATAGGGGGTCAGATAAAGCCTCAGACGTTGCTATTCGCCTAAAAATACTCGTCGAGGAAGTTGTTGACTGTGTTCCAGTAGAGCTCGGGGTCAACTTGCGCACTCTTGGCGTGGGTGGCGCCATGGATGGTGAGCTTTTGCTTGACCTTGCTGGCGCACGCGTCGTAGTTTTGGTCGAGCATGCTGTACGGCACAAAGGTGTCCTGGTCGCCGTGGATAAACAGCATGGGGACCGTCGCGTGTTTGAGTTGCTCCACACTGCTCGCCTTATGAAAGTCGTAGCCCGCGCGCACGTTGCACACCAAGTTTGCTACATCGAGCAAAGGAAAGCTGGGCAGGCCGAACACGTCCTTGAGCTGCAGGGAAAACTCGTCCCAAACACTCGTATAACCACAGTCCTCGATAATGCATTTTACGTTTGCGGGTAGAGATTCCCCCGCGACGTTCATGGCAGTTGCCGCACCCATCGACTCGCCAAAGACCAGGATGCGCGCCTCGGGGTCGGCCGCAACGATCCGCCCAATCCATGCAACGACATCGAGGCGCTCGGGCCAGCCCATACCGATATAGTCGCCGCCGGAGCGCTCGTGGGCGCGGGCGGCGGGTGCGAGTACGTTCATGCCGCGGTCGTGGAATCGCTTGACGTATCGGGCCATACCGATGGGCTCGTTGGTATATCCATGCAGGCAGACGGCGTAATCGTGGGTGTTCTCCGAGGCGGCAAAAAACCAAGCGGCGAGCTCGGTTCCGTCATCTGCGGTGAGGCTGCTGCTCTTGCGGTTTTCTTTAAACCATGCCCGCGCCTCGGTTTCCTCGGCATCCGGCTGCTCGCCTTCTTTGTCGTTCTTGCTATCCTGCATCATCTTCATGGTGTACGGCGCTTGGGGATTCAGCGCGAAGTCAAACAGAAAGTTGCCGGCAAATCCGAGCAGCACAACGACAACCACCAGTGCAACGATGCCGGCCATCTTGAGCTTTCGATGGGAACGTGCGTTTTGAGCCATGCGGTATTCTCCTATAAGATGTTAATACGTCAACATTTAATGCAAGCGCATTATGGACGTTCGCCGTTGATGCGTCAACAGGCAAAGAATGGGTAAACAAAGGGTCACATATGGTGCAAATTTCGCACGTACCCAGACGCTTTGATATAGTGTTGAGAACTCTTTACGTTGGAGGATGTAACCGGCATGTCCGATTCGAGCGACAGTTCTAAGCCGCGACCCAAGACCGCGGCCGTTCCACACTACACGGTGGGCGAGGAGATCATGAACTCCGTCACCCATGGTGTCGGCTGCCTGCTGGGTATCGCGGGTCTGGTGCTTTTGATCGTATTCGCCGCCCTGCGCGGCGGAGGCCCGGCCCACATGGCCGCGGCGATTGTCTATGGTGTCAGCATTATCCTCGAATACCTTGCCTCCACGCTCTACCATGCGATTCAGCCCGCTCGCGCCAAGCGCGTGTTCCGCATTATCGACCACAGCTGCATCTACCTGCTCATAGCCGGCAGCTATACGCCGTTTTGTCTCATCACGCTCGCAAACGACGGCGGCCCTGCGCTGTTCTTTGCCGTATGGGCCATCGCCATTATCGGCATCGCCCTCGAGTGCTTTATGCGTGAGCGTCAACCGCACTGGGTAAGCGGCCTGGTCTACCTGCTGATGGGCTGGCTCGTTGTCTTTAAGCTGCCCGAACTTGTGGCACTGCTCAACCCTGTGGCGCTTGCCCTGCTCGCCGTCGGCGGCGTGTGCTACACCGCGGGCGTGCCGTTCTATATCGCCAAAAACGTGCGCTATCTGCACAGCGTGTTTCACCTGTGGGTGCTCGCCGGCAGCATCTTCCAGTTCATGGCGGTGATCCTCTTCGTAATCTAGCGACCACGCCAGCGCCCGTGCCCCCGCTCGGTCGCCAGCGCAATTGCCCTATCCGCCATCAACGTTTTACCCTAACGTCCCGAATCTTGGAGGTTCGAGAAACTCCCGATGGACATAACCATCTCCCTTATCACCACCCTCGTTTTGACCCTCATCAACGGCTACTTCTCCATGTCCGAGATGGCGCTCACCACGGCTAAGCGCGCCGTGTTGGAGCGCGATGCCGAGGAAGGCGACAAGCGCGCCGAGCGCGCCATTAAGCTGGCCGCCGATTCCGACCAGCTGCTCGCCACCATCCAGGTCGCCATCACGCTCGTGGGCTTCGCCTCGTCCGCCGTCGCCTCGACGAGCCTGTCCGACCCGCTTGCCACGTGGCTCATGAGCTTTGGCATCGCGCCGCTTTCCGCCATCGCGCGCGGCCTGGCGCCGGTCATCATCACCGTCGCCGTCGCCTTCGTGTCCATCGTGGTTGGCGAGCTTGTGCCCAAGCGCATCGGCCTGGCTAATGCCGAAGGCGTATCCAAGCAGGTCGTGGGACCGCTCTCCGTGTTCCAAAAGATCGCCCGCCCGCTCGTGTGGCTGACCGGTGCCTGCTCCGACGGCCTGGCCCGCATCCTGCGCATCAAGAGCGCCGATGACCGCCAAAACGTCTCGGAGGAAGAGATCAAATACATGGTCTCGGAGCAGGACGATCTGCTCGACGAGGAAAAGCGCATGATCCACGAGATCTTCGACCTGGGCGACACCGTTGCCCGCGAGGTCATGGTGCCGCGCGTGGACACCACCATGTGCGAGGACGACGAAACGGTCGCCGACGTGCTGTCCGCCATGCGCCAGACCGGCTTTAGCCGCATCCCCGTCTATCACGAGGATCCCGACAACGTCGCCGGCATCGCGCACATCAAGGACCTGATCCAGCCTTCGCTCGACGGCAAGGGCGACCAGCCCATCGCCGACTTTTTGCGCGACGCCACCTTTGTGCCCGACACCAAGGACATCCTGCCGCTGCTGTCCGAGATGCAGACCTCGCACGACCAGATCGTGGTGGTCGTGGACGAGTACGGCGGCACGGCCGGCATCATCACCATCGAGGACATCGTCGAGGAGATCGTGGGCGAGATCGAGGACGAGTTCGATCCCGACAACAAGTACCTCACGCGCCTTTCGCGCCGCGAGTGGCTCGTCGATGGGCGTTTTTCGTGCGATGACGCGATTGAGCTTGGTTGGCCGCTCGAGGAAAGCGATGATTATGAGACCATCGCCGGCTGGATTTTGGAGCTTTGCGACTCGGTGCCCGACATCGGAGAGGTGTTTGAGGTTGCGGGGTACAAGTTTAAGGTGCAGTCGATGCGTGGCCAGCGCATCTCGCTCATTCGCGTGATCGCTCCGGCCGAAACCGATAAGAAGGATTCCGAGTCCTCGGCAGATAAGCCGGCGGCGTCGGACGCGGGTTTTGCGGACCCGCACGATGGCGACGAGTAGGGCGAGGAAGAGTAGGGGAGAGTTATGGCAGGCCTGTTCAACATCCTTAAGGTCACCGTCAGCGAGGACAAGATCTGCGCGCATGTGCTGGTGAACCCCGGCATGCCGCTCATGACCTCGGAGGACATCGAGGCCACGGCGCGCGTGTACTACCTGGTACCCGCAATTGCCAAGCACCTGTGCCTGGGCGATTCCGGTCGCGAATTCCAGGACTGCATGGGCCAGACCGAGCTTTGCCATCTGCTGGAGCACGTGACGGTCGAGCTCATGAACGAGACCGGTCTCGCTGGCAGCATTTCGTGCGGCCGCACTCGCGTGAGTGAGCACGATGAGCGTGTCTTTGAGGTCGAGCTTTCGTGTCCCGACGACGCGCTGGCCATCGGTGCGCTGTCTTCGGCGACCTTTATGATGGATTGGGCATATCTGCATGCCGATCAGCCCGCTCCCGACGTGGACGGTACGGTCGCGGGCCTGCGCAACCTGGTACTGGGCATGCGTGCCGAGGCCGAGGGCAAGGACCCGCACGAGGCCGTCGCCGCCGCGAACGCCGAAGGCGAGGCCGGGGACACGACCGAGGGCGAGGCGCCTGCCGAGGCTGCCGCCGAGTCTGTCAACGATGCCCCTGCCGAGGAGACCGTCGAGGCCGAGCCCGCGGAGCCCCAGGGCGTCCCGAGCTTTGACGACGAGCCGCAGGAGGCAATCGATACCGAGGGCGTGACCGCCGAAAGCCACGAGGCCCCCGCTGCCGTCTACGGTGGCGCGGCGACGGCTCCGGTGGCCCCCGCGCGCGAGGGAGCGCTGCCGCTCGTTGACGGCGCCGGCGAGGACCCGGGCGCTACAGTGGCCATGCCTGCCATGCCGCAGGAGTAGGCTCACCCGCTTATCACCATCATGTACCTGCGCCTTTACCGTACGCAGATGAGCAAGACGGCAAGCGCTGTGCTGCGGGTATAATGGACAGCATTCAAACGGTGGGCGCCGAGGTGCCCGCAGGAGAGGAATGAACATGGGTAAGACTTTCAACTTTATCTCGGGTGCGCTCTTCGGTGCCGCCGCCGGCGCCATCATCGGCGTCGCCCTGGCTCCGCGCTCGGGCGCCGAGACCCGCGCCATGGCTGCCGATATCGCCAATGACGCCTGGGATAACATGCGCGACACCTACGAGCACGGTGCCGAGGAGGCCCGCGCTGCGGTCAACGATTTTGGCCCGATGGTCGACGCCAAGACCGATGACCTGCGTGCCAAGGTTGACCTTGCCCGCGAGCGCATGGACCAGCTGCGCGAGCAGCTCAACGACGCCATCTCGGGCGGTAACGTGACGCCCGCCGCCGATGTCGTGGTCGAAAACGCCGTCGAGGCCGACGCCGAGGCCGCGGAGCCTTCGACCGAGGCATAATGCGCGCCGGGGATTTTGTCGGCGCCAAGATCTATCGCAAGCCTACCGAGGATAAGCGCACCAAAAAAGACGGCACGCCGCGCAGCCCTAAAAAGCTCGGCAAGATTCACTTTCCGGTCTTTACCCCGGGCGGTACGCGCGTGGTGGGCTTTATGGTGCGCCAGTCCGATATCGCGGGCATGATCGAGCGCCCCGACCGATTTGTGGCGCTCGATGCCATTGGCGTCTACGAGGGCGCCATCGCGGTTGACGACGTCAAGGGCACCTACGATGCCGCTGCGGCCAAGCGCCTCGACATCAACCTGGACGATTGCATTATCTGGGTTGGCATGGACGTGCGCACGGAGTCGGGCGATGTCGTGGGCTATTGCTCGGATGTGGAGTTCAAGCCGCGTTCGGGCATCGTGCAGACGTTCTACGTGACCGCCGGCACTGCCTCGAGTGTGCTGGTGGGCGACACGCAGATGCCGCCCACGATGCTGCGCGGCTATGCGGACGGCGCGATGATCGTTTCGGACGAGGTCAAGTCGCTCGGGTATTCGGGCGGCGCCGCCGCAAAGGCTGCCGAGGCAAGCGTCGTGGTGGGCGATAAGGTCAAGAAGGGCGCCAAGGTGCTCGATGACAAGGGTTCGGTCGCCGTGGACAAGGGCAGTCGCGCGCTGGGCAAGCAGCTCGGCAAGACGCGCGGTATGTTCAAGGCCTTTAAGGACGAATACCAAAAGGCGAGCGGTGGCTCGTCGAAAGCTAGCAAATAGCGACGTACCAATTGATGGGAGGCAAGCCGGAGACCTGTTGCTCCGGCTTGCTGCGTTTATGGGGGAGGGCACATGCGCCAAAACGGATCATATTCACACGGACGCTCGGGCTCGCGTCCGACGGCGCGCCGCGATCTGGGGCAGCTGCCCAGCGGTCAGCGCAAGCGTCACCGTAAGCCCGGCGCGATGTATCTCAACCATAGCCGCGGCTTTAGCGACCGCAGCGCTCGCATCGGCAACGGCCACACGCCCCGCCGTCCGTCTCGCCTGCCCTATGCGCTCATCGCCGTGGGTTGCGCGCTCGTGCTGTTCATCGCTGCTGTCGTGGGCTACGTCAACCGCAGCGTGGATGTCGTCCTCAACGGCCAGGAGACTGCGGTGCGCGTCGGCTCTACGCTGCAAAATCTCATCGACGACCAGGAGCTGACCGATACCTACGACGCCGGGGACTTGCTGGCCGTTGACGACAGCGTGCTGACCCGCCATGGCGGCGAAAAGCTGTCGGTAAAAGTGGACGGCAAGCGCATAAAACAGGGCAAGTGGAAAAGCCGCGAGCTTACGGGCGGCGAGAAGGTGACGGTCAAAGACGGCCGCGACACGTATGAGAAGCACGAGGTCCAGGCGACGGTTATCGAGCCCAAGCTCAAGGTCGAGGGCACGGGTGCCATCGAGTACGTCAAGACGTGGGGTATCCAGGGTCGCTCCGAGGTGTGGGTCGGCGAGCAGTCGGGCAAGACGCAGGACCGCGGCGAGGTCGTGCCCGCCACCGATTGCGTGGTCGAGTGCGCGGGCGTGGCGCCCAAGGGCAACGAAAAGTACGTGGCGCTGACGTTTGATGAGGGCCCGAGCGGAGCGACCAAGCAGATCTTGCAGGTGCTCAAGGAAAAGGGCGTCACCGCGACGTTCTTCCTGTCGGGCGATGCGGCCGAGGCCTCGCCCGCCACGGCCAAGGCGATTGTCGATGCCGGCTGCGAGGTCGGCTCCAACAGTTACAGCGATGAATCGCTCAAGGGCAAGGATCGCGATGCGGTGCGCGAACAGGTTTCGAAGGGCACCGAGGCGATCAAGTCCGCGACCGGAACGTCGACGATGCTTTTGCGTGCTCCCTACGCAGCCTTTGACGAGCAAAACTGGATTGATGCGATGGACCTGGTGTCTGCCGTGGTCTCGTGGAATATCGATTCGGGCGACTGGCTGCTCAACGGTGCCGACGAGCAGGTCTCGACGGTGCTCGATTCGGTGACGCCAGGCAATATTGTGCTGCTGACCGATAACGATGAATGTGCCGAGCAGACGCTCGAGGCGCTGCCGCAGATTATCGACGGGCTTATTGCCGACGGCTACAAAATCGTGACATTGAGCGATCTGGTCAAGACGGATACATCGCTGAGCAAAAAGCTCACCTCGCTGACGAAGGCCGCCATGCCCAAAAACGCCGTGTTCCCCCAGCTCGCCGAAGATGACGACACCACAGACTAGTCATGTAAGAACGTCCCCAATGACTATGTCACGGATGCGTCAGCGTTTGGTATGCCTGCGATGTTTGGAGCATAAATTTGGCGCCACGGCGCGATGCTGATGCTATAGTTACTGCGGATAACAAGGGTCAAGAGAAAGGTTGCAGGTGAAATCCAAACCTCGACCATACAGTCGATGACCCCATGCAGGTGCTTCTTGCGCATGTACGGGGTGTGAGCGCCGAGCGGCGTGCCGCCCGCGCATGCGTATATATATCTAAAAGTCCACGGACGGCGTGCCGGCATGGCCGCAGTTCGAAGGGATAATGATGGGGAGCACCAGTGAATTATCTGAGTGAGATGCTCAAATTGCCGGTCTTGGACGTCGATGGCGAAAAGCTCGGCGTTGTGAACGATTTTGGCATTGCTACCGGCGAAGTTTTTCCGCACGTAACGTCGCTCGCGTTCCGCGGACCCGGCAAGACGCCGTTTATGATCAGCTGGCGCAAATGGGTCGACCGTATCGACGAGACGGGCGTACACCTTAAGTCGCCGGCCACCGAAATCCGTTTTTCGTACCTGCAGCCGACCGAACTCTTGCTCGCGCGCGACGTGCTCAACAAGCAGATTGTCGACACGCAGGGCATGAAGGTCGTGCGCGTCAACGACATCAAGTTTTCCATGTCGGGCGAAAATCAGCTGCGTCTGCTGGGTGCCGAAGTTGGCGCCCGTGGTCTGCTGCGCGCGATCAGCCCCGCCCTCGAGCATGTCGTCGAGAGCTTTATGAAGCACCTGGGCAAACCGCTCGGCGAGGACATCATCGCCTGGTCCTACATGGACCTGCTCGACCGTTCGACTAAAAACATCCAGCTTTCGGTGTCGCACAAGACGCTCGGCGAGCTGCACCCTGCCGACATTGCCGACATTATCGAGCAGCTCGACCCGCGCCTGCGTGCACAGGTGTTCGCGCAGCTCGACACCGCCCAGGCCGCCGAGGCCATCTCGGAGTTCGACGACGACGAGCTTATGACCGAGATGCTCGAGGGCCTGTCCGATACGGACGCATCGTCGATGCTGGCCATGATGGACCCGGACGACGCCGCCGACCTGATCGACGAGCTCGATTACGAGAAGGCCGAGAAGCTTCTGCGCCTGATGGGCGTTCAGGAGGAGAAGGCGATTCGTAACCTGCTGGGCTATGAGGACAACACCGCCGGCCGTATCATGACCTCGGAGTTTGTCTCCCTGCCCGCCACGGCGACGGTCGGTGACGCCATCGAGGCGATCCGCAAGCTCGACGAGGACTTCGAGAGCGTCTACTACGTCTATACCGAGGACCCGAGCGGTATGCTCACCGGCGTCCTTTCGCTGCGCACGCTCATCGTGGCCGACCGCGACGCCACGCTGGGCCAGCTGGCCTATCGCGACCTGGTGTATGTGTCGCCCGACGATGACCAGGAAGACGTAACGGACGAGATGACCAAGTACGACCTGGTCGCCATCCCCGTTTGCGACGAGAACCGTCACATCTTGGGTATCGTGACCTTTGACGACGCCATGGACGTTATCGCCGAGGAGCACCAGGAGGACCTGCAGATCGCAGGCGTCGGTTCGGGCGATAGCGCGTCCGACGACTCGACGAATGTGCTCAGCTGGTTTGTGCATCGCCAGTACTGGGTTGTCGTGTGGGGTATTGCCTCGTGCATCATGGCAACAGTGCTGGGAACGGCGCTGGGCTCCGCGCATCTGGTGGTGTTCCCCATGTGCGCCATGCCGCTCGTGCTGCTGGCTGCCTCGCGTATGGTGTCGTTCGTCAAGAACTACTTCCTGGAGTACGACGGCCATGACGATGAGCCCAAGCCGTATCTGGGGTTCTTCTTCCAGAGCACGGGCATGGGCCTGATTCTGTCGCTCGTGACCTACCTGTGCGCCCAGCTGGTGCGCACCGCCGCATTCCCCGACGCGCCCATGTTTGAGGAGCAGCTCTTTACCGGCTGCTTTAACATCGCGGCCATCGTCTGCCTGATTGGCAACATGAGCGCCGTGATTTACCTGATGGTGCTGTTCTGGCGTGACGAGCACGACCTCAATACGTCGGGTACCGCCATGAACGTCATTGCCGTCATGATCTCGTGTGTGGCGTACTGCATCGCCGCGGTGCTGCTCACCATGTCAGTCATGGGTTAGGTGGTCGTGTGCAAAACACGAAGCAAAAGGCGAGCACCAAGCAAAAGCTGACCATCGCGGCCATCTTTGGCGCCATGGGCCCTGGCCTTCTGGCGGCGCTTTCGGGCAATGACGCCGGCGGCATCGCCACGTATTCCAGCGCCGGTGCCAGCTATGGCTACAAGATGCTGTGGATGCTTCCCGTCATGACCGTGCTGCTCATCGTGACGCAGGAGACTGCGGCGCGTTGCGGCTGCGTCACAGGCAAGGGCCTGGCTTCGCTCATCCGCGAGCGCTTTGGCGTGCGCAGGAGCGTGCTGGCCATGGCGGCGCTGCTGATCGCCAACACGGCCGTTACCATCTCAGAGTTTGCGGGTATCGCGAGCGGTCTTGCCCTCTTTGGCGTGCCGGCGAGCATCTCGGTGCCGCTCGTGGCGCTGCTGGTTTGGATGCTTACCATGTCGGGCAGCTTCCAGCGCATCGAAAAGATTCTGCTGCTGGTGAGCTGCGTGTTTGTGACCTACATCGTCGCTGCATTTATGGCTGGTCCCAGCTGGGGCGAGGTGGCGGTCGACCTGGTTGTGCCCAACATCCAAAACGACCCCAGTTACGTGTCGCTTGTGGTCGCAACGATCGGCACCACCATCGCGCCGTGGATGATCTTCTTGGCGCAGAACAACGTGGTCGATAAGAATGCGGGCGAGGACGATATCGTGCTGCAGCGTATCGACACCGTGAGCGGCTCGATTGCCGCCGATGTCATTGCCGGCTTTATTATCATAACGACCGGTACGGTGTTGTTCCCTGCGGGCATTCAGATCAGCGATGCTGCCGACGCCGCCCGCGCGTTGGAGCCTATCGCGGGCCAGTGGTCCACGGTGCTGTTTGCCTCGGGCCTGGTCGCGGCGAGCTTCTTGGCCGCCTGTGTGCTGCCGGGCGTTACGTCCAGCGCCATCTGCGAGGCATTTGGCTGGGAGCGCGGTGCCGATCGCAGCTGGGACGAGGCCCCGGTCTACCGCGGCATCATTACGGCCATCATTGGCATCTCTGCCGTGCTGGTGCTCATGCCCGGCGTCGACCTGTTCCAGATTATGATGACCTCGCAGGTCATCAACGGCGTGCTGTTGCCCGTGGTTTTGGTGTTCCAGGTGCTTATTGCCGCCGATCGTCACATTATGGGCGCCAACCGCAACGGCCGCGTGTGGAATGTGCTCACGTGGGCGACTATCGGTGTGATTACGGTGCTGACGGTCGTTATGTTTGCGCTGCAGGCGATGGGCTACAGCGTGTAGCGCCTCTTTTGGACTCTAAACAGGTCGCCGCCATGGGCTGCGGCCTGTTTTTTGCCCACGGCCTCTCGGAGTCGGCTCGAAAAGAGCGATTTTGGGTTGTTTGCTGCGGGTGGAAGCAGATTTGGCTGCGCGTTACTTGTCGGTGCCCAGCTTGTGCGGTTTGTAGGCGAGGGCGCTGACGAGTGCATCGGCAGCGGATTTGACAGCCGCCGGCTGCGGATCGTTAACGTGATCCTCGGGATGCACGGGCAGGTCCTTCTTGACGGCATCGTGGATGAGCTTAAGGTACTCGGTCACACCCGCGTTCGAGAGGTGCGTGCCATCGCCGTCGAACAGATCATTGCGGTTGGCACTATATTCGTACCAGTCGATAACGCGAACGTTTTTGTAGCGCGTGGCGGCGTTGGCGATGGCCTGATTGGTGGCGCCGACCCATGGCTGCGGGCTGCGCGTGTTTACAAATACGACGGTGCGCTGATTGCCGGCATCGGCCATGATCGCGTCGACCTGGGCGTCCGTTACCAAACCGTTGGTGCCCAGGGCAAAGACCACGATCTTGCCGGCAAGGTTCTGCTGGATATAGCCCTCAAATGTCGCGCGGCCCGCATCAAACTGGCGGCCCTTTTCGGCATCGATATGGCTGTGCGGGAACACACCGTCAAAGGAATCAACGGCGCGCAGCGACACGGAGTCACCGATCATCAACAGGTCGTAGGAGCCATCGGGGAAGCCGTCGTTGTCCTTGTCGGTGTCGTCGGCCGCCTGCTGGTCGGTGGGCGCGGTGTTTTTGGCTTCCTTGTTCAGAACTTCTGCGCCCTCGCCGCTCAGTGCAGACGTTTCGGGCACAAAGATCAGGCCGCCCAGTGCAACGACCAACACGACAGTGCAGGCAGCGCAGACAGGGACGTGCGCGCGTGCCCAGTTGGCGGGCGTGGTGGTGCCATCGCGGAATTCGGCGACAGTGCGGCCGAAGGCGCCCTTCCTAAACGGCGTTTCGATAAAGCGATAGGAGCACTCGGCTACGGCGACCACCACAAGTACCTGCAAGATGTACTGCCACCAGGGCGTATCGCTGATGTTGGCGACCGGGTTCATAAGCAGCAGCAGCGGATAGTGCCACAGATAGATACTGTACGAGCGCTTGCCAACCCACACGAGCGGCTCGGCGGACAGCGCGCGGGCAACCATTCCCTGGGGCTGCACGCAGGCCGCGATGACCATGAGCGTGAGGATGGAGCATAACAGCGTGCCGCCGCGATACTGAAACGCGGTGTAGCCGTTGGTGAGCGCGACCATGGCGGCAAGGCCAACCAGACCCACGACGCCCAACACATCGATGGATGCGGGCGAGGACCAAAAGCGTACGAGGGCGCTCGGCTGTGCCGGGGCGGTCTCGGCTGATTCGTCGACCTTCTTGCCAGGCTTGCCCTCGGCGTTCTTGCCGTGCTTGGCGGCGCCAGCCAGGCGATTGAGTCCCAAACGATGAGCGAGACGCACCGGCGCCAGGTCGCGATCGGGGATAAAGGCCATCCAGGCACCCAGCAGCAGCGAGAACACGCGGGTGTCGGTGCCGTAGTACACGCGGCTGGGGTCGGCGGCAGGGTTGTAAAGCACCATCATGGCGAGGGCGGATGCCGCGGCAAGGCCCAGAACCACGCGGCGCGTGTTGGGCTTGCTCACATGCATGGATACCATGGCAAACAGCAGTGGCGGCCAAATCAGGTAGAACTGTTCCTCGATGGCAAGCGACCAAAAGTGCGTGAGCGGCGAGGGATCGCCCAGAGCATTGAAGTACGAGACGTTTTGGGCAATCTGCCACCAGTTGTTGAAGAACAACAGCGACGGCAGGATGTCGGGGCGCATCTTGGTGAGCATCACGTGGTTAAAGATGGTGCACAGCGCGCAGGTCACGAACACTACCGTTACCACGGCGGGGACCAGGCGACGGATGCGGCGAATCCAGAAGCTCTTAAGATCGATGCGGCCGGTCTTAGCGACTTCGTTGAGCAGCAAGCGCGTGATCAGATAGCCCGAAAGCACAAAGAAGATCGTGACGCCGAGCAGGCCGCCCTGAGCCCACGTGAGGTTGAGGTGATAGAGCACCACTGCGACGACGGCAAGCGTGCGCAGGCCGTCGAGGGCGGGGATATAGCGAGATTTGGGGCGCGTGGGCGCCTGTTCTTTTGCGGCGCTGTTGGTGCGGTCACCCTTGTTGGCGGGCACGCGATGAGAGTCTGCGGCGCGGCGCGGCTCGGTGGCTTGTCGGTTAGCGCGCGAACGTTCGTGCGGCGCTCGTTGATCGCTCGCGTGGCGTGAGCTGCGTGAGCTCGATCGCGGGAATTGTTCCATAAAACTTCATCCAATGACGAGAATAATCAGCACGCCTTCATTGTAGCCGCCTGCTCCTGTGAATGCTTGCTGCCGGTGCAAGCTCAAGCGCGCGTTCACATCAAAGTGAACTAAAGTTATAGAGGCGCGAGAGCGCACGATTGACGGCCAACAGCGGGTGCAGAGCTCGCGGACGAGGAGGTTTCCATGGCAGATTGCGGCATCGTTGCGGTGTTCGGCAGCATGAACATGGACCTTTCGGTGGCGTGCGAGCGCATGCCGCGTGCGGGCGAGACCGTCGGCGGCAGCGGATTTATCGGCAATGCCGGCGGTAAGGGCGCCAACCAGGCCGTGGCAGCTGCGCACATGGGCGCGCGCACGTGCATGATCGGCGCGGTCGGGCGCGATGCATTTGGCACGTCGCTCGTGGCGGGGCTCCAAGATGCTGGCGTGGACTGTGACTTTGTGGCGCGTCGCGATGATGTGGAGACGGGAACGGCGACCATCATTCGCTGTGAGGGCGACAACCGCATCGTGCTGTCGCCGGGCGCCAATCATGCGCTTGCGGGCGAGGACGTTGCCCGCGCGCTGAGACGCCTGGTGGCCGATGAGCTCGACGGCGACGCCAGCGAGATTGCCCCGGCTGCCGGAAGCGTCTTTATCGCCCAGGGCGAATGTGACCTTGCGGCGACTGCCGAGGCGCTTGTTTGCGCTCACGAGCTGGGGTTCTATACGGTCTTTAATCCAGCGCCTGCCTGTGAGTTGCCTGCGGAGGTCTGGTCTGCAGTCGACCTGGTCTGCCCCAACGAGACTGAGTGCCAGGTGCTGACGGGCATCTTGCCCGCGGATGATGCGAGCTGCGTCGCGGCGCTCAATGCCCTGCTCGCCAAGGGTGCTGGAGCTGCGGTCATCACGTTGGGCGGCGCCGGGTCGGTTACGCTTGGCGATGACGGCGAGCTGCTGCGCATGCCGGCGCTTTCGAGTGCGGTGGTCGATACGACGGCCGCGGGCGATACATTTATCGGTGCGCTTGCTGCAGCTCGTCTGGAGGGCCTGCCGCTCTTTGAGTGCATGGCGGTGGGCGCACGCGCCGCGGCGGTGACGGTGTCGCGCCTGGGCGCACAGCAGTCGATTCCCACGCGAGCCGAAGTTGAGCGCGTGTTTGATTTAGACGATTTAGTACAAGACGGAGAAGCGGAGTAGAACAATGGCAATTAAGAAGCTGATCCTTGATCTGGATATGGGTGTGGACGATGCGATGGCGCTTGCCTATGCCATCGCGAGCCCCGAGGTGGAGCTCGTCGGCATTACCACGTGCTTTGGTAACGTGCGCGTCGACCAGTCGGCGCATAACTGCTTGGCGGTGCTCGACCTGTTGGGTCGTCCCGAGGTGCCGGTGTACCTGGGTGCCGACCGTCCTCTGCAGGCGACTGAGCCCTATACGCCGCCGGCGTCCACCGCGCTCATTCACGGCAAGAACGGCATCGGCGGCGCAAGCGTGCCCGCCTCGCCGTACGAGCCGGTGGGCGCGACGTCGGCCGATGGCAATGCGGCGGTCGATTACCTGATTGATGCCGCGCGTACCTATGGTCCCGACTTGGTCTATGTGGCGACCGGTCCGCTCTCCAACTTGGCGCTCGCCCTTGAGCGCGACGCGGCGGCGATGATGTCTATCGGCCGCGTGGTGGTGATGGGTGGCGCCCTGACCGTGCCCGGCAACGTGAGCGCCGGTGCCGAGGCCAACATGGCGAGCGACCCCGAGGCCGCTGACGCCGTGCTGCGCTCGGGCCGCAAACTCACCATGGTTGGTCTTGACGTGACGCATCGCGTGGTGCTGACGCGCCGCGACATTGCCGGTTGGACGGGCTCGGGCACCATGGCGGGCTGCGCATTTGCGAGTATGGTCGAGCACTACATTGGCTCGTACGAGATGAACGCCCCTTACCTGGGCGGCTGCGCGCTGCACGATCCGTTGGCCGTTGCCGTGGCGATCGACCCCACGCTCGTAGGTGCACTCGGCTGCAATCTGCGTGTTGATCTGCTGGGCGAGTATCGCGGTCGCACCATTTGCGATGAGCACCGCCTGTCCGATCCGGACAAGAGTGCGCTTGTGGCGCTGACCGTGGATGTCCCGCGCTTCCTGTCCGAGTTCAAGACACGTATGGCCCGTGTCCTTGGCTGATCCGCAAGATTGAGACGGCCTCCCAATCGTTTCAACGCTTCCAAAACCGTTCACGGACGATATGCTACCGTTGGTCGGCTGTGGACGGTGCTCCCCGCGAAGATATGGGCTATCATTCTTTGCTGCGCGGATTGTTACTTCTAGGGAGGCATGCCCGCGCCTCGATACAACGGATTGTTACTGGTAAGGCATGACCGCGATAGCTCGGCTATTTGCAGTCATGCCTTTTCTTTTTGATAATTCCGAAAGGAGGTTCAATAATGCTTGCGATTAAAAAGCTCAACAACAATGCCGTTCTTTGCCGCGACGGGCAGGGGCGCGACGTGATCGCCATGGGCAGGGGCGTCGGGTTTGGGGGAGAATTTCCCCGCGAGCTGCCGCTCTCTAAGATTGAGCATACGTTTTATGACATCGACCCCAAAGGGCAGGACGTCATGCGCGACCTTCCTTCTGAGATCGTGATGTTCACGGCCAAGGTGATGGACATCGTCGCCAACGAGCTGCCCTATGATCTGTCGACCAAGGCGACATTGTTCATGGCCGATCACCTGTCATTTGCGGTGGAGCGCGCGCAAAAGGGTTTTCGTATTGCGATGCCTCTCGCCTATGAAGTGCGCGAGACATATCCTAAGGAATACAAAGCGGCGCAGTTTATCGTTATGAGGCTCGAAAAGGAGCTTGGTGAACGACTTCCCAAAGAAGAGATTGCCAGCATTGCCATGAATCTCGTCAATGCGCGGGTTGTTCAGGCCATCGAGACCGCGAGCAAACCCACCAAGCAGTTTGACGATATGCTAGAAGATGTCACTGAGATCGTCGAGAGTGATTTTCGCATCATCGTTGACCGCGATTCCTACGATTTCACTCGCTATGCCACGCATCTGCGGTACCTGTTCAAGCGCATTCAAGCCGGCGAGTCGCTGAACAGCGCCAACATGCAGATGTACAAGAACTTTCGTGAGGAGTTTCCGCAGCTGGCAGAGTGCGTGAAGCATATCGGTTCCTATTGTCGTGAAACGTGGGACGCCACGCTCTCCGAGGAGGAGGAACTCTATCTGATGATCCATCTCAACCGGATCATCTCCAAAAAAGGATTGTAACCCGTAGCCATTCGGGGCATGACCTTTGCCGATTCGAACAGTAAGCCAAGATTGTGCAAAGGAGCCAATGATGGCAAATTACAAAAAGGTGGCAGAGCAGATTCTCTCCACTGTGGGCGGGGCGGAAAACGTGGCTTCGGTTACGCATTGCATGACGCGCCTGCGCTTCAACCTCAAGGATGAAAGCCTCTCGAATGATGAGAAGCTTGAGGACATCTCGTCTATCATCAGCGTCGTGCACGCCGGAGGGCAGGTGCAGCTGGTGGTCGGGCCCACGGTCGACAAGGTCTACGACGAGGTTTGTAAGCAGGGCGGATTCGAGGTCACGGTATCGATTGACGAGGAACTCGATGGCCCTCAGCTTAGCTGGAAGGAGCGCTTGGCGCCCAAGCACCTCTTCAATCAGCTGCTCGATGCCGTGAGCGGCGCTATCACCCCGATCCTTCCGATCTTTTGTGTCGCCGGTATCTTCAAGATGCTCGTTATTCTGTTTGGGCCCGAAGGCGCCGGTTTTATGTCCGAAACGAGCGACCTGTATCGGATCCTTTCCCTGGTGGGCGATGCGGCGTATTACTACTTCCCGGTGTTTGCCGCCTATAGCTCGGCTAAGAAGTTCAAAACGAGTCCTGTGCTGGCACTGCTCATCGCTGTTGTGATGATTTATCCCGACATGCTCGCTATTGTTGAGGACGGAAAGCCTTTCAGCGTCTTCGGCATCCCCATGCAGCTCGTCAACTACACCCAGGCTGTTCTTCCGGTCATCTTGATCACCTGGGTCCAGTCCTATGTTGAGCGCTTCTTTAAGAAGATCTCGCCTGATATGTTGCGCATTCTGATCGTACCCGTGGGTACGGTGCTCGTGATGTTGCCGGTCGCGCTGTGCCTCTGCGGCCCTGCCGTCCAATTTGTCATGGGCCTTGTGGCCGATTTCATCATTTGGCTCGCCTCTGTTGCCGGTCCCGCTGCGACCGCGGTTATCGGCGCATTCTGGAATCTGATCATCGCCACCGGCATGCACGTGCCGATCTATACCGCCATATTGCCCGCCGCGCTCCAGAACGGTTACGACGCCATCTTATACCCCGGCACCGCGGTTGTAGCCTACACCACGCTTGCCATCGCGCTCGCCTATGGCCTGCGCGCTAAGGACAAGGAGAGTCGAGCCACGGGCTGGAACTTGTTCATCACCTATGCCTTCGGTCGCGTGAGTGAGCCCATCATCTACGGCATCCTGTTTCGCGACAAGAAGGCTCTTGCCTGGAACATGATTGGTGGTGCTGTCGGTGGTCTGCTGGTAAGCCTTCTTCATGCCAACGTCTATATCTTCACTGGCGTTGGTTTCCCATGGATGAACGTGCTCATGTTTGCTCAGGATATCATCCCTGGCACCATCGGGTGTCTTGCTGGCGGTGCCGTGACGTTTGCGTTGGCGATGATTTTTGGATTTGAAGGACAGGAGAAGATGCCGTTGAAGTCCAAGAGCGGCGATTCTGAGGCCGTTGAATCCGTCGAGGCATAAGAGGCTACTACACAAATATGCTCCCCAGCCGTTGCGCGGTCCGACCCCTTGGCCGCGCAACGGTACTGTGCTGTTGCGCGGCACTTGCCGAGTCCGTTGCGTTCGACAGTGTGGGCCGGGAATTTGATAGAAAGGACGACACCATAATGTTTAGAGAAGATTTTTTATGGGGCGGGGCTCTGGCTGCAAACCAGTGCGAGGGAGGATGGAACGAAGGCGGTCGCGGTTTAGCCAATTCCGACATGCTGCCGTTTGGCGATCAACGCATGGACGTCATGCGGGGAGACCTTGATCCGCGTGCGTTGGCACCCGACAGCTTCTATCCCGCTCGCAAGGGCATTGATTTTTACCATAGGTACAAGCAGGATATTGAACTGTTTGCCCAGATGGGTTTTAAATGCCTGCGCTTATCAATCGCCTGGAGCCGCATTTTTCCCAAAGGAGACGAAGCCGAGCCCAATGAAGAAGGCCTTGCCTTTTACGAGGATGTTTTTAGGACGTGTCGCGCGCATGACATTGAGCCTTTGGTGACGCTCAACCACTATGATGTCCCCATGCATCTCGTCGATGCGTATGGCGGATGGCGCGATCGCAGGTTGGTCGACCTGTTCGAGCGATATTCGCGTACCGTGTTCGAGCGCTATCGGGGATTGGTCAATTATTGGCTGACCTTTAACGAGATCAACATCATGACGCAGGCGTGCTTTATGGCGGCGGGGATCATCTTCGAGCAAGGGGAGAATCGCTATGCAACGGTTCACACGGCCGTGCACCATGTATTGGTTGCGAGCGCCCGTGCGGTCGGGGCGTGTCATGAACTGTGCCCTGGGGCGAAGATCGGTTGCATGCTCAACGCAGGTGTCTTCTATCCGGCTACATGTGATCCGGACGATGTGCTGGCTGCGCAGGCTGAGAATCGCAGCCATTACATGTTTACCGACGTCCAGGTGCGCGGCGCGTACCCGAGCTATGTTCTCAAGGAATACGCCCGCCATGGTTTTGAGGTGCCCTATCGGGATGATGACCGCGAAGTACTGGCTGCAAACCTGGTCGATTTCGTCTCGTTTTCGTATTACTCGACGCGCGTCGCAAAAGCGCATGCGGAAGGTCAGTTCGATTCGAACCTTCTTCGCTCGGCGCCTAATCCGTATCTAAAACAGGAGCCTTGGGGGAGGTTTATCGACCCCAAAGGGCTGCGCGTCACCATGAATGAAATCTGGGATCGCTATCAAAAGCCGCTGTTCATCGTCGAAAACGGTTTGGGTGCTCCTGATGTGCCGGAAGATTCGGGTGAAATAGAAGACGACTATCGAGTTGAATACCTGCGGGCCCACATCGAGGCGATGAGGGAGACCGTCGAGCTCGACGGGGTGGAACTCATGGGATATACCTGTTGGGGCCCGATCGATTTGGTTTCGGTCGCCACAGGACAGATGCGTAAGCGCTACGGGTTTATCTATGTCGATCGAGACGATAGCGGTGCGGGCTCGTTTGAGAGACGTAAAAAGAAAAGCTTCGAATGGTACCGACGCGTAATAGCAAGCAATGGCGAAGACCTTGCGTAATAACGTTAAGATGGACAAATGCGCCCGTTGGGGGAATAGTCGTGCCACTTCGCTTGACAACAGGCTAAACTAGCTATTAAACATTTACTATTCTGTTTAGATTGAATTTGCGGTCGTTTAGTTGCCGAGCCACGGGGCGGTCAGGCCACGATGCTCGGCCGCGACCGATGCTAGGGGGAACGATGGCTAAAGCAAGCGTCCGCGAGATCAGCCGCATTACCGGCTTTTCGCCCGCAACCGTGTCCAACGCGCTCAACCGCAAGCGCAGCGTGAGCGAGGAGACCGCCAAGGTCATCCTGGAGTGCGCGCAGTCGCTTGGCTATCAGCAGTCGACGCAGCTCGAGAGCATCCAGTTTGTGCTTGCGCGCAAGACGGGCGCCATCCTGGACGAGAGCACCTTCCATCCCGCGGTCATCGAGGGCGTGGAGCGCCAGGCGCGTCGCCACGGCATGAGCACGAGCTTTGTCTCGCTCGACTTTAGCGACCTGGACGCCGTGCGCCCGCAGGTCGAGGGCCTGATCGCCGACCCGTCGGCCGCCATCGTGCTGATGGGTACCGAGCTGGGTGAGGAAGACTATGCCTTGTTCGCCAACGCTGCCGCCCACTTGATCGTGCTCGATGGCTGGAGCGATCGTCAGTACTTCGATGCCGTAGTCATTGCCAACACCGACTCGGTGCTGCGCGCCGTGGACTACCTTATCGAGAAGGGTCACAAGCAAATCGGCTATCTGGCAGGCGACCTTCGCATCCGCAACTTTAAGGATCGCGAGCGCGGCTATCGCCAAGCGCTTGAGGATGCGGACCTTGAGGCCAACCCGACATGGCGCGTCACATTGGGCACCACGCTCGAAGGTGCTTATCGCGACATGGGCGCATGGCTCGACAGCGTCTCGCGCGACGACCTGCCGACGGCTTTCTTTGCCGAAAACGACGTGCTCGCCGTAGGCGCCATGCGCGCGCTGAACGAGCACGGCATACGTGTCCCCGAGGATGTCTCAATCATCGGCTTTGACGATCTGTCTTTGGGCGCCTTCTCCAATCCGCCGCTCACCACGGTGCACGTTCCCAAGCACGAGGTGGGCGAGATCGCGGTGCGCCGCCTGGTGGGCAACATCCGCAATCCCAAGAGCTATACCTGCAAGACGGCCGTGTCGACCTATTTTGTCGAGCGCCAAAGCGTGCGTGAGATCTAGGCAAAGGCAACGCTGGGCCGTAGGGAGGCAAAGCTCGCTAAGGCAGCCATACATAACGCTACTAAGAGAGGGTCCTTTGGGCCCTCTTTTTGATGCCCTTGTATGTTCAGTTTGTTTACATACCGTTTAGGCTGATTTCTCTACCGTCTACGGGTATTTCGCGTTAAACTTCTAAACAGTAGAGTAAAACATTTAGTAAACAGAACAAAACGAAACATGCGTCTGTTTACTGAACATGTGATTAGGGGAGGACGTACATGGACAAGATCAAGCTCGGCTTTGTGCCCACGCGCCGCAGCATCTTTAGCGCGCCGGACGCAATCAAGTATCGCGGCCTGACGGCTGATCGCCTGCGCGAGATCGGCGTCGACATCGTGGATATCGACGACATCAATGACGAGGGCCTGCTGTTCGACGACAGCCATATCGAGCCTATCGTGAAGAAGTTCCGCGCCGAGGGCGTCGATGGCATTATGCTGTGCCACGCCAACTTTGGCACCGAGTACGTTTGCGCTCGCCTTGCCCGCGAGCTCGGTCTACCCGTACTGCTGTGGGGTCCGCGCGACGAGCGCCCCGAGCCCGACGGCACACGCCTGCGCGATAGCCAGTGCGGCCTGTTCGCCACCGGCAAGGTCCTGCGCCGCTTCCAGGTTCCCTTCACCTACATGACCAACTGCCGCCTGACCGACCCCGAGTTCGAGCGCGGCGTTTGGGACTTTTTGGCCGTTTGCAACGTGGTCAAGACCTTCAAGCACACCCGCATCCTGCAGATGGCCACCCGTCCGTTCGACTTCTGGTCGACCATGTGCAACGAGGGCGAGCTGCTCGAGAAGTTCAACATCCAGCTTTCGCCTATCCCCATGACCGAGCTTGTCCAGGCTGTGCGCGACGCCCAGGCCGACGAGCAGGCCATGGCCGCCATGCTTGCCCACATCAACGACAGCTTTGAGATCTGCATCCCCGAGGACAAGGTCCCCGCGGTCGCCGGTCTTGCCATCGCCATGAAGCGCTTGGTCGAGAAGTATGGCTGCAACGCCGGTGCCATTCAGTGCTGGAACGCTCTGCAGGACGAGCTGGGCATTATGCCCTGCGCCGCCAACGCCATCCTCAACGAGATGGGCATTCCTATCGTATGCGAGACCGATATCCACGGCGCCATCACCGCGCTGATGGTCGAGGCCGCCGACCTGGGCCGTCACCGCGGCATGTTCGCCGACTGGACCGTGCGCCATCCCGATAACGAGAACGGCGAGCTGCTGCAGCATTGCGGCCCCTGGCCCTGCAGCTGCGCGGCCGTCAAGCCCAAGCTCACCTACCCGCTGGCTTTCGATCACCCCGGCGCGCTGACGGCCGAGGCCAAGCACGGCGACCTCACCCTTGCCCGCTTTGACGGTGACAACGGCGAGTACTCGCTGCTACTGGGCAACGCCCGCGGCATCGACGGCCCGGCCGGCATGGGCACCTATCTGTGGGTCGAGGTCGACAACATCAAGCGCCTCGAGGCCAAGATCGTTGAGGGTCCCTACATCCACCACTGCGTCGCCATTCATGCCAACGTGGTGCCGGTGCTCTACGAGGCGTGCAAGTACATCGGCATTGCCCCCGACCTGTACGACCCGATTGAGCAGGACGTTAAGGCTTACCTGCGCGGCGAGTAGGGTCGTGCCCACTTTGTAGCAACGAGCCGGCGCGCTACCACAGCACCCAACTTTGCGGTTCAAGCCGTCGCTTGCGTACCAAAGTACGCGGCGCTCCTCTTTCACCGCAATCTTGGGCACTGTGGAAACGCGGTGGCTTTGACTTTGGAAATTCCCTGAAAGGAGTTTTTCGTGGCAACTATCGAAGAGCTTGAGTCCCTGCGTTGGGACCTTCGCCGCGATTGCGTCGATATCATCATGGCTGGCGCCGGCGGCCACATCGGCGGCGACATGTCGGTGATTGACGCCCTCATGACCCTCTATGCCAACCACCTTAACATTTCGCCCGAGACCGTCGACGATCCCAACCGCGACCGCTTCGTGCTCTCTAAGGGCCACGCCATGGAGGCTTACTACGCGGTGCTCTGCCACGAGGGCTATCTTGACCTCGACGACGTCAAGGCCCGCTTCTCCAAGTTCGGCAGCCCCTACATCGGCCACCCCAACAACAAGCTCAAGGGCATCGAGATGAACTCGGGCTCGCTGGGTCACGGCCTGCCCGTGGCCGTGGGCATGGCGCTCGCCGGCAAGATGGACGGCCGCGATTACCGCGTCTACACCATCATGGGCGACGGCGAGCTTGCCGAGGGCTCGGTCTGGGAGGGCGCCATGAGCGGCGGCAACTACCAGCTCGATAACCTGTGCGCGCTCGTGGACCGCAACCGCCTGCAGATCAGCGGCAGCACCGAGGACGTTATGAAGCAGGACTCGCAGGAGGAGCGCTGGGCAGCCTTCGGATGGAACGTGCTCTCCATTCCGGGCAATGACGTCCGGGCCATCGACGCCGCGCTGACGCTTGCGGCCGAGACCTGCGGCAAGCCCACGGTCATCATCCTCAACACGGTGAAGGGCTATGGCTCGCCTGTTATGGAGGACAAGGCCGCCTGGCATCATCACCTGCCCAATGATGAGGAATATGCCCAGATCATCGCCGATTTCGCTGCCCATAAGGAGGCCATCAATGGCTAACAAGATCGCCAACCGCAAGGTTATCTGCGACACGCTGCTCGAGGCCGCGAAGACCGATAAGGATATCGTCGTCCTGTGCTCCGACTCCCGCGGCTCCGCATCGCTCACGCCGTTCTTCGATCAGTATCCCCAGCAGTCCGTCGAGGTCGGCATCGCCGAGCAGGACCTGGTGAGCATCGCCGCCGGCATGGCTTCGTGCGGCAAGAAGGCCTGGGCTGCCTCGCCGGCGTCCTTTGTGACCACGCGCTCGTATGAGCAGTGCAAGGTCGACGTCTCGTACTCTAACACCAACGTCAAGCTCATCGGCATCTCGGGCGGCGTGTCCTACGGCGCCTTGGGCATGAGCCATCACTCCGCGCAGGATATCGCCGCCATGAGCGCGATTCCCAACATGCGCGTGTATCTGCCGAGCGACCGCTTCCAGACCGCCGAGCTCGTGCGCGCCCTGGTCGCCGACAACAAGCCGGCCTACATCCGCGTGGGCCGCAACCCGGTCGAGGACGTGTACACCGAGGACGAGTGCCCGTTCCAGATGGATCGCGCCACCTGGGTGCGCCGCGGCACCGATGTGACGCTTGTCGCCACCGGCGAGATGGTCCGCCATGCCGTGGACGCTGCCGACCTGCTGGCCGAGCAGGGCATCTCGGCAACGGTGCTCGACATGTATTGCGTCAAGCCGCTCGACGCCGAGGCCGTG
>CATYJC010000012.1 GCA_958407555.1 uncultured Collinsella sp.
GGGGGAAGGGGTGGGGAAAGGTGTTGAAAAATGGGGCGGTTCCCCATATTATTAATGACGTCGACAGGCGGGGTGGTTCCCCGCGTACGTGCCATCTGAGTAACCGAGGGGAGGGCGCACATGGGAATGACTGGTGCATACGAGCGCAATCTCGATGCAAAAGGTCGTCTGTCCCTGCCTGCACCCCTTCGCGAGGAACTTGGAGAGCACGTTCGCGTGTTCAAAGCCCTGGATGTCGATGCTCTGTACGTGTTCTCTGCCGAGGCCTTCGATAAGTGGGTCGAAGGACTCTTCGCGGGTCGTGAGGGCCACGAGGGTTTTAACCCGCGTGACATCAACGACCAGAAGCTCATGAGGGCGATCAACAAGCGCACCACGTCGATGGATGTGGACAGCGCCGGTCGTATCGGTCTTTCTGAGTCTCTCCGCAAGCAGGCGAACCTTGACCGCGAGGTCACGGTTGTGGGCAACTACGACCACCTTGAGGTTTGGGACCGCGCCGCGGCCGATGAGGACGATGACGACGAGGCTCTGCTTGACCTCTTCTTCTCGTAAGGGCAAGGCACGAGTAACGGATGGAGCGTGGGATCTTGACACAAGAATATCGGCATGAACCTGTCATGCTCGGCGAAGTGCTTGAGTCGCTGCAGCTCAAGAGCGGCTCCGTTGTCTGCGATTGCACCCTTGGCGGTGCCGGTCATTCGGTAAAGATGGCCGCGCAGGTGGGGGAGACGGGCCTTTTGCTCGGCGTCGATCAGGACGACATGGCCCTCGAGGCCGCTGGTGCCCGTCTGGACCGCGAGGTTCCCGGCGTCCCGCACCAGCTGCTGAAGGGCAACTTCGGCGACTTGGACGAGCTGCTTTGCTCGGCCGAGGTGCCCGGGGTCGATGGCTTCCTGTTTGACTTGGGCGTTTCGTCACCGCAACTCGATATCCCTGGCAGGGGCTTTTCGTATAACGAAGATGCCCCATTGGACATGCGGATGGATCCGGGTAACAACACCCTAAACGCAGCTGAGGTCATCAACACCTATAACGAACACGACCTCGCCCGGATTCTACGCGTCTACGGCGAAGAGAAGTTCGCCTCGCAGATTGCGCGCGAGATTGTGCGCCGTCGCGAGCAAGAACCGATCGAAACTACAGGCCAATTTGTCGAGATCATCAAGGCTGGCATTCCGGCTGCCGCTCGTCGGCATGGTGGGCACCCGGCCAAGAAGAGCTTCCAGGCCATTCGCATCGAGGTCAACCACGAGCTCGATGTGCTCGAGAGGGGGCTTGATGCCGCCACCAGGTGGCTCAACCCGGGCGGACGCATCTGCGTCATCTCGTATCACTCGCTCGAGGACCGTATCGTAAAGAACCACTTTAAGGAGATGAGCCAGGGGTGCACGTGCCCGCCGGAGATTCCGGTGTGCGTGTGCGGCAACGTGCCGATACTCAAGGTCATCACCCGCAAACCCTTGGTTGCCCAACCCGATGAGGTTGCGCGCAACCCTCGGGCGAGATCAGCCAAAATCCGCGTGGCGCAGCGCCTGTAGGCGCGACCGCGCGAAATTGGACCTCCCGCTCGCACCATAAACGAAGCTTAAACACACTACCAACGTACTCGGGATGGGAGGCGGCATATCATGGGCTATAACACCTCAAACGCAGCACTCGCCTATGATATGAACGCCATGCCCGCCTACCGCGAGGCACCGCAGGCGCCCGTTGCCCCTCGTGAGCAACGCACGCCGCGTTTTGATGTCTACACGGGCGCGGGCCGTCAGGCAAACCAGGCGGTAAGCCCGGTTTTCATGAGCGTTCTTAAAACGGTTTGCATCATCGCGGCTGTCTTCATGACGATCGGTGTCGCCCGCGTGGCACTTGCCGGTGTCACGGCCCAGGTGCTCAACGGCAACGCAGAGCTTGCCAGCACGCTCGAGAAGGCGACCGACGAGAGTTCTAACCTTGAGGTCATGCATTCGGTCTATGGTGCCGACACGCGTATTCGCGATCTTGCGGGCGCCTATGGCATGGTGGAGCCCAGCGAGAGCGTTACGCTTGACTTTTCGCAGGATGCAGCCGCGGGCGCTAGCTCGACTGCGGCCGCTCAGTAAATAAGACGGTAGCTGAGTATGACAAATGACTATCGCCGCGGTTCCGACGGGGACCACGGGTCTGGACGTCCCTCCTCGCGGGGACGTTCTGGTTATCAAGGAACGGGTCGGCCATCTTATAACGCGGGGCCGTCCTATGGCAACGACCCTGCGTCGCGTCTTCGTGGCTCGGGCGGACCTCGGGTACGCAATACGGGCGCGCGCAAGGGGTCGTCGTCTGAATGGGTTACGGGAGCGCCGCTGCCTCGCCGCGATGTCGTTATGGGCTGTATCGGGGTTGGCCTTGCCGCGGGCGTCTTCCGTCTTGCCGAATACCAGATCGTGAATGCTGACAAGCTGCGCGAGCGTGCGGACGCGCGTCGTCTGCTTTCACAGACGCTCTATGCCAAACGTGGCACTATCTACGACCGCAACGGCAACGTGCTGACATCGTCGGTCGAATGCCGCAATGTCGCCGTGAACCCTCAGCTTGTCGAGGACGTCGACAAGACGGTCTCGGCGCTGGTCAAGGCTACCGGTATTGATAAAAAGACCTGCCGCAAGCTGGTACTGTCTGATGGTTCCTGGGTGTATATCAAGCGCCAGGTCGACGAGGATGACGCTGCCGCCCTGGAAAAGAAGAATCTACCCGGCGTGCTCTTTGAGCAGGCGATGAAGCGGGTTTACCCGTATGGAAACCTGGCTTCTCAGCTGCTGGGCGTCGTGAACGTGGACAACGCTGGCCTGACGGGACTCGAAAAACAATACGATGAGCTTCTGACCGGAACGAATGGCTCTCTTGTGCGCGAGCGCGCAAGAGATGGCGGCTACATCGCGGGCGGTGCCTATAAAAAGGTTGCCGCGATCGATGGCGTGGATATCGTGACGACGATCGACGTCAACATTCAGCGCGCCGCGGAAGATGCCTTGGCCGAGGCGGTCGAGAAGACGAAGGCCAAAAACGGGTCGGCCCTGGTGACCGACCCGACGACTGGAGAGATCCTGGCCGCCTGCTCGTATCCGACCTACGACCAGACCAATTTGGAAAACGCCAAGACCGAGGACATGAACCTTCGTCTGGTGACGGATGCCTACGAGCCCGGCTCGGTCTTTAAGACGCTGGTTGCGGGCGCCGGATTTGATTTGGGCGTTGTGCGCCCGAGCACATCGTTTGAGGTTCCCGCGAGTATCAAGGTGGGCGACGATACCGTTACCGATGCCGACAAGCGTGACTACACCATGACAATGGACGTACGCGAGATGATGCGCCGTTCGTCCAATGTCGGTTTTGTCCTGGTGGGGCGCAAGATCGGTGCCGATGAT
The DNA here is from genome assembly GCA_958407555.1 of uncultured Collinsella sp. GTDB lineage: Bacteria > Actinomycetota > Coriobacteriia > Coriobacteriales > Coriobacteriaceae > Collinsella. The sequence continues at coordinate 3,405 of CATYJC010000012.1, forward strand.
TTTGCCACCTATGTGGACAAGTGGGGTATCGGTCATAGCTCCGGTGTCGATTTTCCGGGTGAGAGTCTGGGCATCGTCAAGGAGCGCGACCAGTACGATGGTGCCACCTTGGGTGCTATGAGCTTTGGCCAGGCGCTGTCCGTCTCGCCGATTGAGGTCGCACGTGCCGTGGGCGGCATCGCGAACGGCGGCGTGATGATGACTCCGCACTTCTATAAGTCGAGCAAGGGCGATGAAAAGGATTGGGGCGAGGGGGATCGCGCGATTTCCGAGGAGGCCGCCTCGCAGGTGACATCGTGTATGCAGACGGTCGTTGCCGAGGGAACGGGCGTTGGCGGCGCGGTGGACGGCTACGACGTGGCGGGCAAGACCGGTACGGCCGAGCGCGCCGATGAGAACGGCGGCTACCTCAAAGAGAACTACATGTCGTCTTTTATGGGGTTTGCCCCGGCGCAGTCGCCCAAGGTCCTGTGCTATATCACCCTTGACGGAACCCCGTCAGGCTCCGATGCCGCCGCAGTGCCGTTCCAGTCCATTATGGCCAGTGCGCTTGACGTGTTGGGTGTCCCGCGCACCAAGTAGGGGGTTACTATCTATGAAATGGCCAGTCGGTTAATCCGGGTTGTTCACACGCCCTGCACCACGCGTAGGCGGCGCTGGGATACAATACGCCGATAGCATTATTAGGTTTACAGGGGAGCTGCAATGATAGAGATCGCCGTCAACAATCTCGCGGCCGCAACAGGGGCCCGAACCGTGACGGGAGAAGCCGATCGGGTATGCCGCGGTTGCGTTATCGACTCGCGCCAGGTTGAGGAGGGCACGATATTCGTCGCCTTCCCGGGTGAAAAGGTCGACGGCAACGACTTTGCTTCCCGTGCCATCGAGTCGGGTGCCGGCGCCGTAGTGATGACGCGCGAGCCCGATGCCGAGCTGCTTTCGCTGGCCCATGAGAAGGGCTGCGCCATCCTGCATACCGATGACCCCGAGGAGTTTTTGCTGCGCCTGGCTCACGCTTATCGTTTGGAGCTTGGCTGCCTGGTAATTGGCATTACCGGCTCTATCGGCAAGACGACGACCAAGGACGTGCTCGCCGCGGTGCTCGCCAAGCGCTATCGCGTTTGGGCAACCAAGGGTAACTACAACAACCTGATCGGTATGCCGCTCACGGTGCTGGCGGCCCCTGCCGACACCGAGGTTCTGGTGCTCGAGATGGGCATGAACCATTTTCACGAGATTGAGCGCATGTCTCAGTCCGCCAATCCCAACCTTGCCATTGTGACCAAGATCGGCACCTCCCATATCGGTATTCTGGGCAGTCGCGAGAATATCGCTCGTGCCAAATCCGAGATTGTTGGCGGCATGTGCGCCGCCGGAGACCTTCTCCCGTTGCTGGTTTTGGGTGGTGAGGACGACTTTACTCCGTTCATCCGCGACGCCTTTGCCGCGCCTGCGGGCGTCGACGTGATGCTTGCGGGCGTCTCGGACGACGATGAGGTCCGTGCGTGCGACATTCGCATTGATGACGAGGGACGCCCGGTCTTTACGCTCGATTTTGGCTTGGGCGAGACTATCGACACACTGCTTGCCATTCCCGGCGCGCAGTCCGTTCCCAATGCCGTCAAGGCCGCGGCGGTTGCCTATCGTCTTGGCGTGACGCCCGAGCAGATCGATGCCGCCTTTAGGGGTCTTACGATTACCGGGCATCGCCAGGAAATCAAGCGCGCCAAGAGCGGCGCTCGCGTCATCGACGACTCATATAACGCCAGTGCCGAATCGATGGCAGCCGGCCTCGACCTGCTGTGTTCGCTTTCGTGCACGGGTTCGCGCATGGCGGTTCTGGGCGAGATGGGCGAGATGGGCGACGAGGCTCCTCGCATGCATGAGCTGGTGGGCGCCTATGCGGCGGCCAAGAAGCTCGATATGCTCGCATGTGTCGGCGGTGAGCTTGCCCAGCGTATGGCCGAGGCCGCGCGCATGATGGGTATGGATGAGGACCGCATTCAGGTGTTCTCCGACTATCAGCAGGTGCTCGACCGTATGGGCGGCGCTCTTGAGCAGCATGATGTCGTGCTGGTCAAGGGCTCACGCTTCGTTGAGCTCGATCGCTTTGTGGAAGGTGTGTGCTAGTCCATGTTCGGCAATCCTTCGTATCCTACGTACCAGGCATTTTTGGGATTGGGCATCGCCGCCGTCATCGCGATGCTGCTTATGCCGTGGTGGATTAAGCTCCTGAAGGTCGAGGGCATCGGCCAGCAGGTTCGCGCCGATGGCCCCAAGCGTCACCTGATTAAGCAGGGCACGCCCACCATGGGTGGCGTCATCATCCTGGTTGCCGTTTCGCTGACCTGCCTTTTGATGGGAAAGCTCACCACCGAGCTCGTGCTTGTGCTGCTCGCCACGCTGGCAACCGGCGTTCTTGGCCTCATCGACGACCTGACTTCTGTCACGCACGGCCGCTCGCTCGGCCTGACGCCTCACGCCAAGATGATTGGCCTTACCCTCATCTGCGTTACCTTTACCGTGCTTGCTGTCAACTGGTGCGGCGTCGCCCCCGAGATTCGTTTCCCCGGTGGCCTGACGATCGACCTTGGTGTGCTCTCGACCACCATTTGCGGCCTCTCTTTTCCGTGGCTCTACCTTGTCTTTTGCTGGCTGATGATCGCGGGCCTTTCCAACGCCGTAAACCTCACCGACGGCTTGGACGGTCTTGCCGGCGGCACCTCCATGATCGCCATGCTGGCCATGGCTGCCATGGCGTTTTTGCACGGCGATGTGAACCTGTCCATCTTCTGCACGGCGTGCGCCGGCGCCTGCCTGGGCTTTTTGTGGTTCAACTGCTATCCGGCGAGCATCTTTATGGGCGATACCGGCTCGCTTGCCCTGGGTGCCGCTTTTGCCTGCACCTCCATCATGACCAACACCGAAGTCGTTTCCCTCATCATCGGCGGTCTGTTTATCGTCGAGACCCTGTCGGTCATGATCCAGGTTGTCTATTTCCACTTTACGCACAAGCGCGTCTTCCTTATGGCGCCCATTCATCATCATTTCGAAAAGAAGGGCTGGGCCGAGACCAAGGTCGTCATCCGTTTTTGGATTGTCGCCGCGGCCTTCGGAGCCCTGGGCCTCGCGTTGTTCTTCCAGTTGGGATAGTGGTCTTTCATGCCTCTTGCTGATGTCTTTAGCCTGCTCGTTTTGGGCCAGGGTAAGTCCGGTCTTGATGTCGCTCGCTGGGCGCTTGCACATCCCGAGCGTGTGAGTGCCGTTACCGTTTACGGTGGCGGCACGTCCGAGCCCAACGATGCCACGCGCTCGCTCGAGGCGCACGGGGCATCGTTTGTCTACGGAACCGAGCAGGTCGAGGGCGCGTTTGATGTATGCGTGACGTGTCCGGGCATCTCGGAGTTCTCGGCATTCTTTAAGGCTGGCCGTGATCACGCTGCCCAGATTATGGGTGAGCCCGAGTTTGCCTACCGTCTGTCTCCCCAAAATTGGATTGCCATTACGGGCACCAACGGCAAGACGACAACCACGTCACTGACCGATTACCTGCTTAAGGCAGCGGGCGAGGCGAGCGTTGCTGTCGGCAACATTGGCGAGCCTCCGGTGAACGAGATCGATGGCCGTGCGCATAACGAGTGGTTTGTGGCGGAGCTTTCGAGCTATCAGATCGCAACGACCCAGGAGCTTCACCCCCGTGTGGCGGTGCTGCTCAACATTACCCCCGACCATCTGGGCTGGCATAAGAGCCATAAGAACTATGCGCTCGCCAAGATTAAGCTCTTCGAGAATATGGTCGACGATGACCTGGTGATTGTTGACGTCGAGGATGCCGGTATCCACGAGTTCGATGAGTACATCTATGTTCCGGGCCGTCGCATCTGCAAGGTTGCTTTTGACGAGCCTGCGGGCGAGGACGCCGCATTTGTGCGCGATGGCAAGATGGTCGTTCGCCTGAAGGGCGTCGAGACCCCGCTCGTCGATACGTCCGAGCTTAAGATTTCGGGCCATCACAATGTAATCAATGCCCTGTGTGCTGCCACGGCGGCCCTGACGGTCGGCGCCGATGTTGACGGTGTGTGTCGCGGCCTGGTCTCGTTCCAGCCGCTGGAGCACCGCGTTGAGCCCTGTGGCGAGATCGATGGCGTGCGCTATGTTAACGATTCCAAGGCAACGAACACCGATGCGGTCGAAAAGGCCCTGACGGCGTTTCCCGATGACGATGTGATCTTGCTGCTCGGCGGTCACGATAAGGGCACGCCGCTCGAGTCCTTTGCCCGCGTTGTGATGGATAACGTTCGCTCGGTGGTCTGCTTTGGCGACGCGCGCGAGCGCTTTACCGCCGCTATGGACGAGGCGGATGTCGACGGTGATGTCGATATCGCCCAGGCCGACGACCTGCGCGATGCCGTGGACGTTGCCCGTTCGCTCTCGAGCCGCGGCGATGTGATCTTACTGTCGCCCGCCTGCTCTTCGTTCGATGAGTTCTCGGGCTACGAGGAGCGCGGTCGCGTGTTTAAGGACTATGTGGCCCAGCTTGCCGCTGCGTCCAATACGCAAATGGAATAGGGGTTGCCGGTGAGAGAGGAGAGCCCCCGACAGAATATGAGGAGGCCCGACTCGGACCGTGCTTCCTCGCAGCGCAGCACGCCGCGCGCCGGTCGTCGCACGCAGGGCATCGGCGAACGTTATATCGCCGGCGTCCCCGCACGTATCATGCGACCCCGCCTGGTCTTTTTGACCTGCCTGTTCTCGCTGGTCTGTTTTGGCCTGCTTATGGTGTACTCGGCATCTTCAGTCGAGGCGCTTCACGAGAACGACTCCGCGACCTACTTTTTGTTCCGGCAGTTTATGTTCACTGTCGTCGGTGTTGCTGCCCTCGAGTTCATCGCGCGCGTTGCACCCGATAGCTGGTTTGGCGAAGGGGCGCTTAAACTTGCCCTTATCGCTATGATGATCTTGCTGCTTGCGGTGTTCCTCTTTGGTAGCGGCAGCCGTGGCGCTACGCGTTGGCTGAGCATTGCCGGCATTCAGTTTCAGCCATCGGAGTTTCTCAAGCCGTTTGCCATTGCCTATTCTGCCATCATGCTCGATCGCGTGTTTTCGCCCGGCGGTAACATCAATGAGTTCCTTAAGGGCATGGGCTTATATTTGGGCATATCGCTCGTCTTGATTTTTATTCAGCCCGACTTTGGCACCATCCTGATTATTCTGTTGACGATCATGTGCATGGCGCTCTTTGCCGGCCTTGACCCAAAATTCATTATCGGTGCGATTCTGGCTGGCGCCGTCATCATCGTGATCGCTCTTGTCGTCGAGCCGTACCGCATGGTGCGCATTCAGGTTCTCTTGAACCCTTGGGCAGATGAATATGGAGACGGGTATCAGGCAACGCTCGCCATTATGGCGTTTGCTTCGGGCGGACTGTTCGGCCGCGGTATCGGTAACTCAACCATGAAGTACTCGTATTTGCCCGAGGCGCACAACGACTACATCCTGGCCATCATTGGCGAGGAGGTTGGCTTTTTGGGGACGCTGCTGTTTTTCTTGGTGTTTGCGATGCTGATCTACTCGGCGTTTCGAATTGCCGAGCAGGCCGCCGATCGTCGCGGGGCGCTCATGGCTTCGGGCTCTGCGGTTATCCTCGCGGTGCAGTTTTTGATCAACGCGCTGGGTATTCTCAACGTGTTTCCTATGACGGGTAAGCCGCTGCCGTTTATCAGCTATGGCGGCTCGTCGATTATCGTGTCGCTCATGCTCGCCGGGCTTATTTTACGCGTCTCGCACGAGAGCGCTCGACGCGATGAATACGATCGTCGTCGCGATAGCTTTGCCGTTATGGACGAGAGCACTGCCGGTGTTCCCCATACGCGTGGGGAGCGCTCGTCGCGTGGCGGTTTTACCGTCTTGAACGGTTTTGCTTCGGAGTCGGATGCCCGTCCGCGCTCGGTGCCGCAGAGTCGCCCGCAACGACCGACGCCGCGCAATACGGGTGGCGGATATAATCGGATCGACTTGAATTCGGACCCGTCGGCGCGCTTGCGCACCGACGACCAGGGGCCGCGCGTACGAAGGGACTACCATGACCGATAAGATGACCGTTGCTATCGCAGCCGGCGGCACGGCGGGACATATCAACCCCGCACTCGCCTTGGCCGAGGAGCTACGTGACCGTGGCCACCACGTTGTGTTTGTGGGTCAGTCGCATAAGCTCGAGGGTCGTCTGGTTCCCGAGGCAGGGTTCGATTTTGTGCCGATTACGGTTACGGGCTTCGACCGCTCTCGCCCTTGGACGGCATTGAGCTCGCTGTGGCGTGTCTATAAGGCGAAGCGCGCGCTCGGCAGCCATTTTTCTAAAGCCTGCAAGCCCGATGTCGCTATAGGTTTTGGCGCCTATGTCGAGGTCCCGCTTCTGGGCTGGTGCAAAGACGCGGGCATTCCGTATCTGCTGCATGAACAGAACTCCGTTCCGGGCCTTGCTAACAAGATGATGAGTTCGCATGCCGCCCGCGTTTGCATCTCGGTGCCGGCAGCACGTTCCGTGTTTGAGCGTGAGGGCGATCCTGACCATGTGCTCATGACCGGCAACCCCGTGCGCCGTTCTGTGATCGAGGGGGATCGGGTTCGCGGTCGCAGGGCTCTCGACGTGCCTGAGGACGCCACACTCCTGCTGGTTTTTGGCGGCTCACTTGGTGCTCAACATCTTAATGAGCGCGTGGCTTCGCTTAAAAACGAGTTGCTCTCGCGCGATAATCTCTATGTTTTGCATTCGACGGGCGCCGATGGCTTCGAGGACACCGAGCGTGCTCTTGCCCTGATGCCCGAGGAGGCGAAGCGGTATCGCGTCCAGCCCTACATCGACAATATGGGCGATATGCTGGCCGCGGCCGATTTGGTCCTCTCGCGCTCGGGCGCTTCGAGCGTTGCCGAGATCGCGGCCCTTGCCACACCTTCGGTACTGGTGCCGTATCCGCATGCGACGGCCGATCATCAGACCACCAATGCCCGCTATCTGGTCGATGCCGGTGCTGGCGTGCTCTGCGCCGATGCCGATATTGATACCCAGGCGTTTGCCGATGAGCTGCTGCATCTTATCGATGATGCGCAGGCGCGCGATGCCATGCGTCAGGCGGCTCGCGGTTTGGCCCAGGACCGCGCTGCCGTCCTTTTGGCAGACGCGGTAGAAGGATTGCGTTAGTTAGACGGGATATCGCGGGTCGCCCTCGCGCGGATGCGGTAGGTGCGGTACAGTAGACGGGTTACAGGCAGTGTTTACGCAAGGAGTACACGAGCACATGGCTGATTCCCAGACTGCAACCTCCGCGCCCGATTTCAAGAGCGCCCATTTTATCGGTATCGGTGGCGCCGGCATGAGCGGCATCGCCCTCGTCCTTCACGAACGCGGCTATGTCGTTACCGGCTCCGACCTTAAGACGTCGCGCTATATTCGCCAGCTTACCCGCGCCGGCGTGAAGGTGCATGTGGGCCATGAGGCCGCCACCATCGACGAGGTCAAGCCCGACGTCGTCGTGGTCTCTACCGCTATTCCCGAGTCCAACCCCGAGCTCGTCCGTGCGCGCGAGCTGGGTATTCCCGTGTGGCCTCGCGCCAAGATGCTCTCGGCTCTGGGCCACGGCTACACCACCGTCGCCGTCGCCGGTACTCACGGCAAGACCACGACCTCTTCGATGTGTGCCACCATGCTCGACCGCATGGGTCTGGACCCCAGCTTCCTGATCGGTGGCATTGTCGAGGGCTACGATACCAACGGCAAGAACGGCTCGGGCGACTATTTTGTCGCCGAGGCGGATGAGTCCGACAGCTCCTTCCTGTTCCTTAACCCCAATGTGGTCATCGTGACCAACGTCGAGGCCGACCATCTCGATCATTACTCGGGTATCGAGGAGATCGAGGCCACCTTCGCCAAGTTTATGAGTTTGGTGGGCGAGGACGGCACGGTCATCGTCTGTGGCGAGGACCCGCATCTGGTCGAGCTTGCCAAGTCGACGGGCCGTCATGTGCTTTCCTATGGCTTTGCCGAGACCAACGACATCGTCTGCGTGCATCCGGATGTCAAGGGCATCCAGAGCGACTTTATCGTTCGCTTTGAGGACGGCACCGAGCACGCTGTCGAGATTAAGAGCAACCCCGGTCGTCACAACATGCTCAACGCCACGGCCGTCTTGACCGTCGCTCATGTCCTAGGCCTCGATATCGACGCCGCCGCTAAGGCACTTTCGAGTTTTGAAGGCGTCCGCCGTCGCTTTACCCACGTGGGCGATATCGACGGCATCACGGTGGTTGACGATTACGGCCATCATCCCACCGAGATCAAGGCGACGCTCGCTGCTGCCTCTTCGCTGGGCTACAAACATGTCGACGTCGTGTTCCAGCCGCACCGCTATTCGCGCCTGCAGGCTCTGTGCGATGACTTTGCCGACGCATTCGCCAATGCTGACAAGCTGCTGTTGATTGACGTGTTCTCTGCCGGCGAGATGCCCATCCCGGGCGTCACGTCCAAGATGCTTGCCGATACCGTGCGCGCCAAGCACCCCGGCAAGGAGGTCGTGTGCTGCTCGAGCCGTCTTGAGCTCAATGAGGAGCTCGAGAAGATGGTGGGCGAGGGCGATTTGCTGCTTACCATGGGCGCCGGCGACGTCACGACGGTCGGCCCCGAGTTCATCGAGTATCTGACTGCCAAGAAAGACGCTTAAACCCCATGGGTCTGTTTAACGCCGTCATGGCGCTTTCGGGCATGATCGATACGGACGTAATTGAGGATGAACGCCTCGCGCGCCATACGAGCTATCGTATCGGCGGCAAGGCGGACCTCTTTGTGACGTGTCACAGCTATCATGCCTTGCGTCGCGCCGTGGCGGTGCTCGATCGTGAGCAGGTGCCGTGGGTCGTTATCGGCAAGGGATCTAATCTGCTTGTTGCCGATGCAGGCTATCGCGGCGCCGTCATTTCGTTGGGGCGTGAGTTCCAGCGTACGGTTGTCGCCGAAGACGGTTGTACGCTGACGGTCGGTGCGGGCGTGATATTCGCTCGCCTAGTCAACGACGCGCTGTCGCGCAGCCTTTCGGGCCTTGAGTTTGCGGTCGGTATTCCCGGCTCCGTTGGCGGCGCCGTGTCCATGAATGCCGGCACGCGAACCGAGTGGATTGGCTCGCTGGTCGAAGATGTCGTTACGTTTGACCCGAGCTCCGGCATCAAGCATTATGCGGGCTCGGAGATCGCTTGGGGCTACCGTGAATGCAGCCTGCCGCGTAACGAGATCATTCTGGAGTGCGTGCTCAAGCTCAAACCTGCGCCCAAGGCCGATATCCGTGAACGTATGGAGCGGTACCTGACGCGGCGTAAGCGCACACAGCCCATGGGCTGTGCATCCTGCGGGTCGGTATTTCGCAACCCGCCCGATGCGAGCGTGGGAAAGCTCATCGAGGATTGTGGATTAAAGGGTTTTTCGGTTGGCGGCGCGGAAGTTTCGCCCGTACACGCTAATTTTATCGTTAATAACGGAGCCGCCTCGGCCGATGACGTGGCCGCGGTTATCAGACATGTGCACGGAAAGGTGAGGGAGGCGTATGGCATCGAGCTCAGACCGGAAGTTAAATTCCTCGGCTTCTAGAGCATCGAAACCAACCTTCCGCCGCGCCGGAGGGCGTTCCGGCGCACCGTCTCAGCCTCAACGTAAATCCGTTATGCCTTCTAAGCCTGCTGGGTCCGTGCGGCCTGCCAAGCGTTCGACTGCCGGTTCGCAGCTTGGCGGACGCCCCGCGGCCAAAAATGTTGCTCGTCCGGTGGCACGTCCCTCGGTGACGCCCAAACCGGCGATGGGTGCCATACCTTCTCGCCCCATAGCGTCGCCCAAGCCCTCGTTGGGGGCAAAGGTGACGCGTCCCGGTCGCGCGCTGGGTGCATCTAAGCCACGTATGCTGACGTCGGTGTCGGCCTCCGCAAAACCGCAATCGGGCAAAAAGGGCTCTAATCCGCTGTCATCGATCGGCGCCCTGGTAAATCATGCGGCGGGTGCCGCTTCTGCCGTTAAGGGCAAGGGCAAAATCGTGGGCGGCATCCTTGCCGCTCTGGCAGCGCTTGCAGTCGTTGCCGTCGTCGTCATTAACTCTGGCCTGTTCGCCGCTACCGATATTCAGATCCAGGGCAGCGAGCATGTGACCAAGCACGATGCCATCCAGCTGATCGATCTGCCCGAGAACACGTCGCTGTTCAATGTGAATCCTGACCAGATCACCGAGGGCCTTAAGCAAAATCCGTGGGTCTCGGGCGTGGATGTCCAACGACAATTTCCCCATACGCTCATCATCACGCCGACGGAACGCAAAGTTATCGCAATCGCCTACATTAGCTCCGACGATCTTGCCTGGGCGATCGGGGACGATGACACATGGATTGCACCGCTGTCTACCTCGGTTGATGTTGACGACCAGGGCAATGTCACCACAACGGGGGAGGGTGCCAGCACCCTAGACGGCATCGATGCCGCCCTGGCGCTCGCTAAGCATTACGGTGCCGTGCTGCTGACCGATGTCTCGGCCGATGTCGCACCGGTTTCGGGGCAAGCGGTAAACTCCAAGGCCGTCAAGGCCGGCCTGGATTACGTCCGCGGTTTCTCGAGCGAGTTCCTGGGCCAGGTCAAGGATATTTCCACGCCCTCGGTCGAGGCCATCTCGGCGAACCTCGATAACGGTATCGAGGTGTCGCTCGGCGATTCGGACGACATCGCCAAAAAGGAGCGTATCGTTACCAAGCTGCTTTCGCAGGTGGAGGGCGTGACGTATATCAACGTTCGATCTCCTGGCAACTATACGTTTAGGAACGCGCCGACCTCTTAGCGTCTTCTAGCCTTTGTTGACGGGGTATACCGCGCCGTTTATCTGGTTTGTTTGGTTTTCACCGTCAATTATTTGACCGATACGTTCATAATGTGCAAACATAATACGGTTTACCTTTGCATTTACTTTCAACTTGAAGGTTAATGTGCGCAGGGGTCAACCCATGCTATGGCTATAACCTTTGTTCGGAGGACCGACATGCACGAGACAGAGATCAACAACTACCTTGCCGTCATTAAGGTGGTCGGCGTCGGCGGCGGCGGTACCAACGCGGTCAATCGAATGATCGAAGAGGGTATCCGCGGCGTCGAGTTTGTTGCCATCAACACCGATGCTCAGGCACTCGCGATCTCTGATGCCGATATCAAGGTGCACATCGGCACCGACCTGACCCGCGGCCTGGGCGCTGGCGCCAACCCCGAGGTCGGCCGTAAGGCCGCCGATGAGTCCCGCGACGACATCGCCGAGGCGCTCGCTGGCGCCGATATGGTGTTCATCACCTGCGGCGAGGGCGGCGGCACCGGTACCGGCGCTGCCCCCATCGTTGCCGATATCGCGATGAACGAGGTCGGCGCGCTGACCGTCGCCGTCGTGACCAAGCCCTTTACGTTTGAGGGCCGCAAGCGCAAGAAGAGCGCCGAAGAAGGCATTAAGACGCTTTCCGACTGCGTCGACACCATGATCGTTATCCCTAACGACAAGCTGCTCGACATCGCCGAGAAGAAGACCACCATGCTTGAGGCCTTCGCAATCGCCGATGGCGTCCTTTCCCAGGGCACCCAGGGCATCACCGACCTCATCACCGTCCCCGGTATCATCAACCTGGACTTCGCCGATGTTAAGACCATCATGAAGCAGGCCGGTACCGCCATGATGGGTATCGGTACCGCTTCTGGGGACACCCGTGCCGTCGACGCTGCCCAGCAGGCTATTTCCAGCCCGCTGCTCGAGAGCTCCATCGATGGCGCTACGCGCGTCCTGCTTTCCATTGCCGGTTCCAAGGACCTGGGTATTCAGGAGATCAGCGACGCTGCCGACGTTGTCGCCAACGCCGTCGACCCCGAGGCCAACATCATCTTCGGTACCGTTGTGGACGAGTCCCTGGGCGACCAGGTGCGCATCACCGTTATCGCTACGGGCTTCTCCGACTCCAACGTCAACCGTCAGGACGAGCTCTTCGCTGCTCAGCAGTCCCAGAGCAAGGCCGCTGCTTCTGCCGAGCCGCAGCGCACCGCTCCGGCTGCCAGCCCCGCTCAGGCTGCCCCGACTCGCAACGTTGGCGGTACCGAGCTCCCCAACTTTGGTAACGACCAGTTTGAGCTTCCCGACTTCCTCAAGCGCGGTAGCTTCTAGTTCGTCTTTATCAACGACCTGCAAGGGGTGCGTCCGATTGGGTGCACCCCTTTTTCTTGTGTTTCGCCTTTGTAAACGAAAGCCTCCAATCTCCTTACGTTCCCTTTACGTTTGGTTCCTACCGCTGCGGGTATCCTTTTTGATGAAGTATGGCAGCCGTGTGGCACGGACTGCTGCGGCGTCGCCGCGATACTTGTGTTATTAGGAGGCTTTAGTATGGCAGCACGTGCGGACAACGTTTCCCGTGTCGACCATGATGGAGTTACGTTGGTAGAGGGCTCGACGCACGATGTTCGTTTTGCCTTTACCGAGCGCACCGGTGGTGTTTCCGAAGATGCGTACTCCTCACTCAATCTGGGCTCGCATGTTGGCGATGATCCCTTTGCCGTTCAAGAAAATCGTCGCCGCACGCTCGAGGCCATAGGGGCTGCCGAGTGCGAACACAACTTGCTTGTTCCCAACCAAGTACACGGTGACCATGTCGTGACGGTGATCTCGAACGGTGCCGATGATCTCGAGAACATTCGCGAGCAGATTGCCGAGGGCTGTGATGCCATCGTCTGCACGGTCCGTGAGGTACCCGTGATGCTCTGCTTTGCCGATTGCGTTCCCGTGGTGCTGGTGGCTCCCGGCGGCTTTGCGGTGGTGCACTCTGGCTGGAAGGGTACGATTGCGCGCATTTCCGCCAAGGCGTGCCAAGCGCTCTGCGAGGCGGTTGGCTGCAAGCCGGACGACATCTCTGCCTATATTGGGCCCCATATCCTGGGCGACGAGTACGAGGTGTCCCAAGAACTTATGGACCGCTTTGCCGCCGAGTTCGCGTGCATCGATGCTACCGCTTCCCGTATGCTCGATCTTTCTGCCGCCATTCGCGAGGCGCTTATGGACGCCGGCGTCGATGTAAGCAGCATTGTGGACACCAAGCTTTCCACCGTTCGTCAGAACGACCGCTTTTATTCCTACCGCAACGAGGGCGGCACCTGTGGGCGCCATGCTGCCATCGGCGTGATGCTATGAGAAAGATCGCATCGGTCCTGAGCGCGGCAGTGCTCACGCTCACGCTGTGTGCCTGCTCCTCGGGATCTTCTACGTCTTCTATCACCGTGGCCGGCTCGACCACGTGCCTTCCCATTGCCGAGATCGCGGCCGAGGGCTTTAAGGAGGAGACCGGCATCGACGTGCTCGTCTCCGGCCTTGGCTCCTCTGCGGGTATCGAGGCCGTCAGCAACGGTACGGCTGATATCGCCAGCTCCTCTCGTGGCCTCAACGCCGATGAGCAAGACCTGGGCCTGACGCCTATCGTTATCGCGCACGACGGCATCGCAGTCATCGTGAACGACGACAACCCGGTCGACAATCTCTCGACCGAGCAGCTCCGCGATATTTACGCCGGTAAGATCACCAACTGGAAGGAAGTCGGCGGAGAGGACCTGAAGATTCAGGTTATCAACCGCGACGAGGCGTCCGGTACGCGCGAGGCGTTCCGTACCATCGTGATGGACGGCACGCCGTTCGATCGTCGCTCGGCTGTTCTTTCGGGCACGGGCCAGGTGCGCGATGTCGTTTCCCGCTCGCGTGGCGCCATTGGCTACATCTCGCTGGGTTTTGTCGAGAGCCTCAATGCCAAGACCTCGGTTAAGGCCGTTTCGGTCAACCATGTCGAGGCATCCGAGAAGACGGTCGCAAGTGGCGGCTATCCCATCTCGCGCGACCTTTACTTCTTTGTGAAGGGTACGCCTTCGCAGCAGGCGCAGGGCTACATTGACTATGTGACGTCGGAGAAGATGGACAAGCAGATTCGCGAGGCGGGCTTTATTCCCGTCACCAACGACGGAAAGGGGAGTGAGTAGCGTGGAAGCACAGGAAACCCCCCAGATTGAGCAGGAGGCTCAGGCGTCCAAAAAGCGTGAGTTGGCGTTAGTGTCGCGCAGCACCTATCTCAAGGAGAAGGCGTTGCAGTGGATCTTCTTCGCCTGCGCGTTCTTGGCGGTCGTCACCGTCATCCTGATTTTTGTCTTTACCACGTACTCGGCGCTGCCGGTCTTTACCGACATCGGTCTGGCGGGCTTCTTTAGCTTTACGTGGGCGCCCTCTGAGGGTCACTACGGCATTATGTCGCTGCTGGCGGGCTCTGGTCTGGTGACGGTCGGTGCGCTCGCCATGGGCGTGCCCCTGGGTGTGGGTACGGCCGTGTATCTGGTCGAGATTGCCAGCAAGCGCGTGCGCAGGCTCATCAGTCCCGCCGTCGACCTGCTGGCGGGCATCCCCTCCATCATCTACGGTTTCTTTGGCATGGTCATCATCCGTCCGTTTATCGCGCAGCTGACCGGCGGTCTTGGCTTTGGCGCGCTGACGGCGTGGTTCGTACTCGCCATCATGATCGTTCCCACCATCACGACGCTTACCATCGATGCCCTCAATTCCATTCCTATGGGCATTCGCGAGGCGTCCTATGCCATGGGTGCCACCAAGTGGCAGACCATCTACAAGGTCGTGCTGCCCGCAGCCAAGCTGGGCATTGTCGATGCAATTGTCTTGGGTATGGGGCGTGCCATCGGTGAGACCATGGCCGTGCTGATGGTCGTGGGCAACGCCCCGGTCATTCCGGATAGCATCTCGAGCCCCATCTCGACGCTCACGAGCCAGATCGCGCTCGACATGAGTTATTCCTCGGGCCTGCACCGCTCGGCTCTGTTCGGCATGGGCGTTGTCCTGTTTATCATCTCCGCTGCACTGGTGGGTATCGTCCGCCTGATTTCCAAGAAGAGGGGGTAGGCTATGTCCGATTCCGTTGACACGACGGTCGATACGACCTCGTCGCGCGAGCGCATCAAGCGTGCCCTTTCCCATGGCAAGAAGGGCCGCATCAACAAGGACCTCTCCAACAAGATCATGCTCGGCGTGTTTCGCGCCGCGGCCTATATCACCACCCTGGTGTTGCTTGCCATCATCGCCTACGTGGTCATCAACGGCCTGCCACATATCTCGCTCGACTTTATCTTCGGCTGGCCGCAGGGCGTAAACGCCGAGGGTGGCATTTGGCCCACGATCGTCTCGACCGTCTACGTGACGGCGCTCGCCATGCTCATCTGCACGCCGGTTGCCGTCTTGGCTGCGGTCTATCTGGCCGAATACGCCAAGCAGGGCAAGGTCGTCGACATCATCCGCTATGCTGCCGATGCCCTGGCCTCGGTGCCTTCCATCGTTATGGGCCTCTTTGGTTACGCCTTGTTTGTTGAGGCCATGGGCCTGGGTCTTTCGATGGTTTCGGCCGCCCTGGCGCTGGCGCTTCTGATGCTGCCCATCGTCATGCGCACCACCGAGGAGGCAATCCGCGCCGTTCCGCGCTATATCCGTTGGGGCGCATATGGCCTGGGCGCCACCAAGTGGCAGGTCGTCTCCAAGATCGTGCTTCCTTCTGCTTTTGGCCGCATTGCCACCGGCATCGTCCTCGCCATCGGTCGCGCCATCGGCGAGACCGCGGTGGTGCTCTACACCATGGGGCAGGCCATCAATCTGCCGATCTCGCCGCTCGATTCCGGTCGTCCTATGACCGTCCACCTCTATTTGCTTGCCAACGACGGCATCAACATGAACGCAGCCTACGGCACCGCGCTTTTGCTGATGGCGATTATTCTGGCCTTCAACCTGTTTGCGCGTTATCTGTCGCGCAAGCGCCGCTAGTTAAGGAGTCCCATGTCCGTCTATCAGTCCGCTCCCACGCTGGAGCAAGCGGCCATCACGGCCAAGGATTTCAACTTTTGGTACGGTGACTTTCATGCGCTGACGGGGCTCGACCTCAACATCGCCAAAAACGCCATCACCTCGTTTATCGGTCCTTCGGGCTGCGGTAAATCGACGTTTTTGCGCTGCATCAACCGTATGAACGACCTTATCGAGGGTACTCGCGTCGAGGGTACCATGACGCTCGACGGCAACGATATCTATGCCGAGGGCGTCGACCCGGTCGATCTTCGCCGCCGCGTGGGCATGATTTTTCAGCAGCCCAACCCGTTTCCCAAATCCATCTACGAGAATGTCGCTTTTGGCCCTCGTCTGCAGGGCGTGACTAGCAAAAGCGACCTCGACGACATCGTGGAAGAATCGCTCAAGCGCGCCAACCTCTGGAAAGAGGTATCCAATCAGCTCAACAAGGACGGTTTGGCGCTCTCGGGCGGTCAGCAGCAGCGTCTGTGCATCGCGCGCGTGCTTGCGGTGCAGCCCGATGTCCTTCTGATGGATGAGCCCTGCTCCGCCATCGACCCCACGTCCGTCTCTAAGGTCGAGGATCTGATGGCCGAGCTGGCGCCCGAGATGACGATCATCATCGTCACGCATTCTATGCAGCAGGCGGCTCGTATCAGCGACTACACTGCCTTTTTCTTGCAGGAAGTTGCCGGTGAGCCCGCCACGCTCATCGAGTATGGTCAAACCGACGCGATCTTCACCAGCCCGGTGGATTCGCGGACGGAAGACTATATCACCGGCCGCTTTGGCTGATCGGTGCGACTAGTCCCAAGCCGATCGGACCTGGTCCGGTGTGTATTCACTGTGCGGGCGGCATGACCGCACCCAACTGATTGGAGTGAACCATGCGCAAACTGTTTTCCCGTCAGCTCATCGAGGCCCGTCACGAGATGCTGAGCATCTACGAGGCCGTCGATCTTGCCCTTCATGATGCCGTGAAGGCCTATGTGACCGACGACCGCAAGCTCGCCACCAAGACCAAGAAGCGCACGCTTTCGATTGATGCTCGCTGCGCCAACTTGGAGGCCGTGTGCTACAACCTGATCGCCACGCAGTCGCCGGTCGCCTCCGACTTCCGATTGCTGCAGACGATTATCTACGTCGACTTTAACCTGCAGCGCATGACCGATAAGGTTCGCCAGATCTGCCGCGCCACGCGTCACATGGTCAAGGCCGACATCTCGCTGCCCCAGGAGCTCGTCGGTACGGTTGAGGCCGAGGCCGAAGCTGTTTACCAGGTGCTGGGTTCGTCGCTTTCTGCGCTCGTCACTAACGACATGTCCATCATCTGCAACCTGGCCGTCGAGGACGAGCCGGTGCATGCGGCGTATGAGAAGTTCTTCCGCACCTTTAACCGCATGGACACCGGCGATTTTATGGACGATGACAGCAACTATGACGACCTGCGCCGCGCCATCATGGTCTCGCGCTACCTCGATCGCATCGCTTCGATCTCCATCGATGCCGCCTGCCGTCTGACCTTCCTTTTGACCGGGCAGCGCATGACAGCCGGCGATATCGCCCGCACGGACGAGGATGAGCTCGAGAGCATGCGCGTGCCTTCGGGCGAGGGCGTCATCATGAGGCCCGCCGTCGATGCACGCTATGTTGCCAAGGTGCCCGTTAACGAGGTGAGCGAGGGTCTTCGCTACCTGTTGGATCATCTTGAGGACGAGGATGATGCCGAGGACGATGAGGAATAGGGTAGCCCCGTTCGTTGAGAGATTGTAAATACCTAAGGGAGCGCGGCCTTGCGGATGCGGGGTTGCGCTCTTGCGTTAGCATGGGACTACTTGTTGTGCTGTTAGCGGAGGCGATTGGCAATGGATAACTATTTGAATGTAATGCGCGCTCGCCGCGAGCAGATACTTGAGCGTTTCTATGCCGCGCTCGATCGCGCCGGGAGGTCCCGCGATGCCGCGCGTCTGATTGCCGTGTCCAAGACCGTCGGCGTCGATGAGACCATCGTGGCCATCCAGGTGGGATACCGCCATTTTGCCGAGAACCGCCCGCAAGAGCTCGTCCGCAAACTCGCAGGTCTGGCGGAGCATCCGGAGCTTCCCGAGGTACGCTTTGATATGATCGGCAACCTTCAGACCAACAAGATTAACGCGGTGTTGGGTTCGGCCGAGCTGATTCATTCGGTTGGTTCGCTTCATTTGGCGCAGGCGATCTCGAGCCGTGCCGTTCGCAAGATCGAAGCGGGCGAGCTTTCTGCTCCCCAACAGGTGCTAATCGAGGTTAACGTAAGCGGCGAGGAGTCCAAGGGCGGCTTTTCGCCCGATGAGATTCGTGGCGCTGCCGGCGAGCTTGCGGAACTTGAGGGAATTTGTGTGCAGGGCCTTATGACCATGGCCCCTCGAGGGAACAAGGATGTGGCACGTCGCACTTTTGCCGGGCTGCGAAAGCTGAGGGATGAGCTGGAGGCGGCGCATCCCGATTTGAGCTTGCCCGAGTTCTCTTGCGGCATGAGCGAGGACTTTGAGCCCGCCCTTGAGGAGGGCTCTACGCTCATTCGTCTGGGCAGGGTAGTATTTAGCCCGGAGTTTGCAGTAAAATAGGGCTCTGAAGTGCGCACTGGTTTACAGAGCGCCTGCACTAAACCGTGAGAGGACACAACCATGGGCTTCCTTGACGAGATTAAAAATAAGATGCACCTTGGCGGCCAGCAGGGTTACGACCAGGGCTATGGCCAGGATGACGACTACGGCTACGATGACGGCTACGATGATGGCTATCAGAACAACGGCTACAGCGGTACCTCGGGCGAGGGCTTCTATACCCAGGACGAGCCGAGTAACGGCCTGCTGGGCCAGACGCGCCGCGGTGAGGCCGAGTCGGTCGCCGTGTATACGCGCTCCGGCCAGCTGGTCGGCGATGACTCGCGTCATGCAACGACGTACAATCCGCCGTCGCGTTCTCAGGATAGTGCCGCAGGCGGCTATCGCCCCGGCGCTTACGACACGCCGTCGAGTTATGCCGAGAGCGCCCGCGCTCGTGCCGCGGCACCTGCGCCCGCTTCTGCGACGAGCGACGCCTCGGCCTATGCAAACAACATCATTAACGCCACGCCGCAGCTGCCTGCCTATGTCCTGCGCCCTGAGAGCTATGACGATGTCGAGACCGTTGTCCGCCGCGTGCGCACCAAGCAGCCCGTTGCGCTGATTTTTGTTGGCGTTCGCACCGAGGTCGCCAAGCGTGTCTTGGACTTTAGCTATGGCTTTGCCTGCGGCCTGGGCGCTACGGTCAAAGAGGTGGGCGATCGCGTGTTTATGGTGCTGCCCGCCGGCTGCGAGGTCAAGGATTCGGACCTCAAGAAGCTGCGCGCCGACGGCTACCTTAAGTAAACCCAAGACGAGGAGATTCTCATCAACATCTACACCATTGTCCAGCTGGTCAACACGCTGTTCAACTTCTACTCCACACTTATTGTGGTCTATTGCTTTATGACGTGGATTCCCATGAAGCAGGGCGGCCTGCTGCAGGATATCGCCGCGGTGCTCGATAGCGTCTGCGGTCCGTGGCTTAACCTGTTTCGTCGGTTTATTCCGCCGATGGGCGGCGTTGATTTTTCGCCGGTCGTTGCGATTATTGCGTTGCAGTTGGTGCAGAGGCTGATTCTGCAGCTTCTTATAGGTATACTCGTATAGTACTGGCTCAGTAACTTACGTCGGGCGCCCGGCGCCAAGGCGATGATAAAGGAGAACTTGTTATGGCTATTACCCCTGCTGACATCCAGGCTCAGACTTTCTCTGAGGCCAAGCGCGGCTATGATCCCGCCGAGGTCGACGTCTTTTTGGAGACGCTGTCCTCCGAGGTTGACGCTATGCTTGCCAAGATTGTCGATCTTAAGGGTCGTCTGACTGCCACCGAGCAGCAGCTTGCCGACACGCAGGCTCAGCTTGCCCAGGCTCAGGACGCTGCCGCTCAGGCCGTTCCCGCCGCTCCTGTGGCCGCTCCCGCACCCGACTTCTCCGCTCAGGAGCGCCAGATCTCCGCTGCGCTGATTGCTGCCCAGCAGACCGCCGAGGGCATCGTCAACGATGCCAACGAGAACGCTGAGCGCATCCGCAACGAAGCCGACGCGAAGGCCCGCGAGGTCATCCGTCAGGCCCTGACCGAGAAGCAGGCCGAGCTCGAGGAGATCGACCGTCTGAAGGCTTCCCGTGAGGAGTTCAAAGCTGAGTACCTCAAGCTCATCCAGCACTTCATGGACGATGCGCAGAATTCCTTCCCGTCCGACCTTATGGCCTCCACGCCGGTCGGTTCTGCGGCTTCTCCTGCAGTGACCGTTCCCGCCGCCGAGCCGCTGCCTGTCGCTG
>CATYJC010000013.1 GCA_958407555.1 uncultured Collinsella sp.
TCAGGGAATTGTAATTGATGGTGAAGGTTCAAAGGTTATTTGCAAAGACTAATTTAAACTTCCAGTTTGCTGCA
The DNA here is from genome assembly GCA_958407555.1 of uncultured Collinsella sp. Taxonomy (GTDB): domain Bacteria; phylum Actinomycetota; class Coriobacteriia; order Coriobacteriales; family Coriobacteriaceae; genus Collinsella. The sequence goes on from CATYJC010000013.1 coordinate 75, forward strand.
CTCGCTCCTAGCAGGGTTTGGGGCAGGAGGGGCGCAAGAGACGGGAGGGCCTTGTACGCGTTCCTGCGCGAGGGCCGCGGGGAGGGACTGCCTGGGTACGGCGCCTGTCAACTCGGTCTACGTCTTTGATGACCTGGTCGTACTCAATATCAACTTCACGGATGATGCCAAAACGGTCACCCGTGAGGAAGTGTTGGGTTCGAGTGCTGTGGACAATGTTCCAACATGCTGGGATCGAACTCGCTAGCCAGAATCACGCGGTAACCGTGGCGGAGTAGAAGGTCGACGAAAACACCGTTGCCCGCAGTGAGCGTGCCACTAAAGGTGCCGTCGTAGATACGGCCCGCCCCGCACGAGGGGCTGCGGTCCTGCAGGATGCACGCGGCGATCTCTTCCGGGCCGCCTGCCTGCTCGCACATATCAAGCGCGCGCTGAGCACCCTGGCGAAACTCGCGATCGACTGAGGTACCCTCGCAGGTACGGACCTCGCCGTTCACAATCTCGGACGGCTTGCGCGGCGTGGGCAGGCCGCCAAAGACCTCAGGGCACACCAAGAGTACCTCGGTCCCTGTGCGTTCGCACGCTTCGACCAGCTCGCGATGGTAGTTATCGAGCCCGTTATACTTGCAGTTCTCGCCCATCAAACAGGCGCTCACCACGATCTTCATATACAACTCTCCCTACGCAAAACGCCCCATTTGAGATGGACACTCAAATGGGGCGATTGAGACTGCGCAACTAGTATTACTGCTGCTTAGGCATCAGCGGATTCTCGCGCGTGAGGAGATTCATAAACTCCTCGCCCGTGATCGTCTCCTTCTTGTACAGATAACGAGCCAGCTCATGGAGCTTAAACTTGTTCTCCTTCAGAATCTGCAGGGCGCGGTCGTGCGCATCCTCGATCAGCTTGGCGACAATTGCGTCCACGCGCTCGGCCGTACCGGGGGCGCAGGTGAGCGACGTATCCTGGTTGAGGTACGCATTTTGGACAGTACCGAGCGCCATCATGCCAAACTCATCGGACATACCAAAGCGCGTCACCATGTTGCGGGCGAGCTTGGTTGCTTGCTCGATATCGTTGGCTGCGCCGGTCGTCATCTCGCCAAAGATGAGCTCCTCGGCGGCACGTCCGCCGCAGTAGACAGCGAGCTTGTCCAGCACCTCCTGGCGCGTGGTCAGGAAGCGCTCATCCTCCTCGACCTGCATGGTGTAGCCCAGAGCACCGCTCGTGCGCGGCACGATGGTGATCTTGGTGACCGGCGCAGAGCCCTTCTGGCGGGCTGCGACGATAGCATGGCCGATCTCGTGGTAGGAAACGACCTGCTTCTCGTGGTCGGACAGCACCGTGGACTTACGCTGCTGACCAGCAATGACGACCTCCACCGACTCCTCAAAGTCGTCCTGGGTCGCTCGCTTGCGACCTACGCGGACCGCGCGGAGGGCGCCCTCATTGATGATGTTGGCCAGGTCGGCACCCGAGGCGCCGGGCGTGGCGCGGGCAATCGCGGTCAGGTCAATCGGCGGCTCCGTCTTCACGCTCTTGGCATGCAGCTCAAGAATGTTCTTGCGGCCGGTCAGATCGGGCAGCTCAACGGGGATGCGGCGATCAAAACGACCGGGGCGCAGCAGGGCGGGATCGAGGCTGTCGGGACGATTGGTGGCAGCGAGGACGACGATACCCTTGTGGTTATCGAAGCCGTCCATCTCGGTCAGCAGCTGGTTGAGCGTCTGCTCGCGCTCGTCGTTGCCGCTAAAGCCGCCGCCATCGCGCTTTTTGCCGATGGTATCGATCTCGTCGATAAAGACGATGCACGGGGCCTTTTCCTTGGCCTGCTTAAACAGATCGCGGACCTTGGCGGCGCCACGGCCGACGAACATCTCGACGAACTCAGAACCCGAAATGCTAAAGAACGGCACGCCCGCCTCGCCGGCAACAGCCTTGGCGAGCAGAGTTTTACCGGTACCCGGAGGGCCAACAAGGAGAGCACCGCGCGGCAGCTTGGCGCCAATTTCCTCGTAGCGCTGCGGCTTCTCCAGAAAGTCGACGACCTCCTTGAGGGATTCCTTGGCCTCTTCCTGGCCAGCGACATCCTTAAAGGTCACGCCCACATCCTTGGAGGCGATAACGCGAGCGCCGGACTTACCCAGTCCACCGCCGCCAAAGCCACCGCCGCCAAAGTTCATCGACGGGCCGTCATCGCCCATAGCCTTCTTCATACGGCGGTTGAGCCACCAACCGATCAGGAAGAAGATGGCCATGGGAAGAATAAGCGTAAGCAGGTAGTAGGTCATCAGACCCGAGTTTTTATCGGGAACGACCGACTCCAGGGAGGCACCGGATTCAAGCACACGATCGGTAAAGCCCGCGTCATTCGGCACACCGGTCGTCTTGTAGGCGATGTTCTCGTCCTCGCCCTTCTTGGTGTAATAAATGGTGTAATCGTCGGTATTGTACTCGACCTTGTCGACACTCTTCTTATCGAGCGCTTTGACAAACGTCGAGTAATCGGTCTTCGTAATCTGCTGCGTGTGACCGATGTTGGGGAACAGAACGGTCGAGAGCACGAGGTAGACGACGAAGGCGATGAGCACGTAGAGGATCATATTCCGTCTACGTTTGTTGTCATCCATCTCCATCTGCTTGAACTCCATCTACTGGGGTTGATAATGCTATCTAGAATACCCAACCCGGACGGCGATAAACCGACGCCGGGCACGAAAGGACAGAGATGGCATCACTGGAAGTCGGCAAGGTTCAGATCTACACGGGCGACGGCAAGGGCAAAACCACGGCTGCGCTGGGACTGGCGATGCGCGCCACGGGTTATGGACTCGACGTGCTCATGCTGCAGTTTGCCAAGAAGCTGCACTGCGCCGAACACGATGCCGCGCCGCGCCTGGGACTGCGCATTATACAGGCCGATCGCGACACACCCGAGGCTTGCGCCGAGCAGATCATGGAACTTGCACGCGAACAGATCTCGCAGGTCGACGTGCTCATTTTGGACGAACTCGGCGAGGCCATGCGCCGCGGCTTTGTGACGCGCGAGGATGTCGAAGCGCTGATCGCGATAAAGCCCGCCACTACGGAGCTCGTGCTCACCGGCCGGGGCCTGCTGCCCCTCGCAGACCTCGCGGACCTGGTCACCGAAATGCGCCCCGTCAAACACTACTTCGACGAAGGCCTCCTAGCCCGCCAAGGCATCGAATACTAATTGATCCAAAGGGGACGGAGGAAAACGGATCATTTCGCCTTATCGCCGGGCCAATGATCCGTTTTCCTCCGTCCCCTACGGGTCATTAGGCAGTGGCGCGGCCGAGCCAGTTGCCACTGTGGTGGTAGATGGTAAACATCGTGGCCGTGATGAGCCAGGTTACAGGGTAAACCAGCAGCAGGTGCTCAAGCGACGGATCGAACGGCATAATCGCAAACACCCAGATCACCCTGAGCACAACGGTGCCAAAAATCGTGAGCAGCATGGGCTGAAGGCTCACGCCGGCGCCGCGGATAGAGCCCGACGCGTTTTCGATAATCGAGAAGATTGCGTAGAACGGCGCGATGAAATGAAGAATCGTCGTAGTGTACGCCGCAATCGAAGCATCGTCGACAAACAGAAGCGACAGAGGACCCGAGAACACCAGCAGCACGGCAGACAGGCCACCAATGAGCATAAACGACAGCACAAGCGACGTATGGTAGCCCTTGCGCATGCGCTCGTAGTTGCGCGCGCCAAAGTTCTGTGCCGAGAACGTGGTGATCGACACGCCAAGCGCCTCGGTAACCATCCAGACAATGCCATCCAAACGGCCCGAAAGACCCCACGCCGTGGTGACATCGGCGCCAAACGAGTTGACCGACACCTGAATCAAAACGTTGGAAATCGAATACGCAGCAGACTGAAAGCCAAGCGGCAGACCACACGAGATCATGCTCTTACAAATGCCAGGATCAATGCCGAGTTTGGACAGTGAAAGCCGCCACGCACCCGGTGCGTGCATCATGCGAATCACGATCATCGTGGCGTTGGAGCAAATGGTCAGCGCCACCGCGATGCCGCAGCCCAGAGCCTCCATATGAAGCACGGCAACGAAGATAACATCCAGCACCGCATTAACAAGGCAGCCGGAAGCGATGATCACAGCAGGACCGCGCGTGTCACCCACGGCGCGCAGCAGTGCCGTTCCCATATTGAGCAACAGCGCCGCAACCATAGCGGCAAAATAACAACGAGCATAGGCCACGCCCTCGGCCAATAGTTCATGCGGCGTGTTCATAAGAACCAGCATGGGCTCAACGAACACTATGCCAAGAATCGAGAAAACGATACCGCCCACCAGCGCGAGGGTCATGGCCGTATGGACCGAACGACTCAGTCGCTCATCATCGTGCTGGCCAAAATACTGACCGGTAATGACCGCGCAGCCGGCGCCGACGCCAACGCAAAAGCCAATGCAGAGCTCGGTGAGCACCATCGTGGCCTGAATGCCACCCAGTGCAAGCTTGCCGCCAAACTGGCCGACGATATAGGTACCGATAAGCGTGTAGGCCTGTTGAAAAAACGAACTAAAAAAGATGGGAACGCACAGCGAAAGCAGCTGCTGCCAAATAACACCCTGCGTTACATCGATAGCCGTAGATTTCTTAGCCACACGCCCTCCCCACCAGCATACGTCAAACAACAAAACGGCAATTTAAGGCCAAAACCAATAGCAGCTTAGCACCGACCGGCATCGACCGAAACACCCCGAATCAGAGCCCGGTGCGAACTATCTGCCTAGTGATACAAACCCGGCTGGTAGTGATACTCATTGCTCACATGCGGGCACAGCTGCCAAAAGGCGACGGCACTCGCCGCGGCCACGTTGAGCGAATCGACCCCGTGCGCCATCGGAATGCGCACGGCCCGGTCGCAGCCCGCGATGGTCTTGGCGCCCAGGCCGGCACCCTCGGTGCCCATAAAGATTGCCAGGCGGTCAATCTCCTGTAGCGCGGGATCGTCCAGCGAAACGGAGTCATCCGTCAACGCCATGGCGGCACACGAAAAACCGGCATCGTGCAGCGCCGCCAGGCCGTCATGCGGCCACACGCGCGCCTCACTGCCAATACGCGTCCACGGCACCTGAAACACGGTTCCCATGCTCACGCGGGCCGAGCGACGGTACAGCGGATCGCAGCACGTAGGGCTCACCAGAATGCCGTCGACATTGAGCGCGGCGGCCGAGCGGAAAATCGCGCCGACGTTGGTGTGGTCGACAATACCCTCGAGCACGCATACGCGCACCGGTCGCTTCCCCGCCGCCTCGACGACGCCGCCGAGAAACTCATCAACCGGAATCTGCCGCGGGCGACGAAACGCCGCGAGCGCACCGCGCGTCACGTTAAAGCCCGTCAATTGCTCCATGAGCTCCATGGAGGCAACGAACACAGGAACAGGGCCGGCGTCCTCGCACACAACCAGGCGCTCAAACAGCGGCATCATCTGGTCGAGCCAGCGTTCGCCCAAAAGAAAGCTCACCGGCTCATATCCGGCACGCACCGCGCGCTCGATAACCTTGGCACTCTCCGCGATAAAGATGCCCTTTTGCGGCTCCAGCACGCAGCGTAGCTCGCGTTCGGTCAGTCGCACGTAGGCATCGAGCCGCTCATCCTCGAGCGAGTCAATTCGCAGCACCTCAACGGCATCAGTCATAACAGCCAGCCCGTACCTTTCTTACAGCAGCATCTATATCAAACGAGGCGACGCCAGGCGCCGCCCCTTACTCATTCCAACCCGATAATACCGTGGGCAAATAGGAGATTTAAGCATCAAAGCGACGATACGTCACGAACTCATAATCGAGGCCTTCGTCGCCCTCGCCCGCGGCAATCGTGGCAACCCCTTCGCGCCGCGCAACTTCCCACGCGGGATCGGCGTCCAAGTCGGGAAAGTACGTGTCCACGGCATGAGTGCAATGGTTGTGCGTGACCTCGGCCTCGGCGCAATACGGCAAAAACTGCCGATAGACATCGCCGCCGCCGATCACCCACGCAACGGGCTCATCGGCAACCGCAGCGAGCGCCTCGTCGATGCTATGCACCACGTCGACGCCCTCGGGGGCAAAGCTCTCGTCGCGGGTAAGCACGATATTGCGACGGTTCTTGAGCGGACGCCCACCGGGAAAACTCAGCAGCGTCTTGCGCCCCATGATGACCGGGCAACCCTTGGTGCAGGCCACAAAATGGCGCATGTCGGCGCGATTGGACACCACCATGTCGCCCTCGCACCCAATGCCCCAATCGTCACACACGGCGACAATGGCTGAAAGCTTACACGTCATGAGCGCCACCTACACCGCAATGGGAATGTTCTTGACCTGCGGGCCGTGCTCATAGCCCTCGACGATCAGGTCGTCGGTCGTAAACGCATAGAAATCGTGCACATCGGGGTTAAGTGTTACCTTAGGCGCCGCAAACTGCGGACGCTCGATAAGTTCACGGACGATATCGACATGACGGTCGTAAATGTGGGCATCGGCAATCACATGCAGCAGCTCGCCGGGAATCATATCGATCGACTGCGCGACCATCATCAGCAAAATGGCGTACTGGCACACATTCCAGTTGTTGGCGGCCAAAATATCTTGGCTGCGCTGGTTGAGAATCATGTTGAGTGTGGGCTTATCGTCCTGCGGGCGCTGCGTCACGTTATAGGTCACGCTGTAGGCGCACGGATACAGGTGCATCTCGGACAGGTCGCTAAACACGTAGGTGTTGGTCATAATGCGGCGGCTGTACGGCGTGTTCTTAAGGTCGTACAGCACGCGGTCCATCTGGTCAAAGTCACCCTCGGCATAATGGCTTTTCTGCCCAATCTGGTACCCGTAGGCCTTGCCGATGGAGCCAGTCTCGTCGGCCCACTCGTCCCAAATATGGCTGTTAAGGTCATGGACGTTATTTGACTTCTTTTGATAGATCCACAAGATCTCGTCCATGGCAGACTTAAGCGCCGTGCGACGCAGTGTGAGCGCGGGGAACTCCTCACGCAGGTCGTAGCGAGCCGTAACGCCAAAGTTTTTAATGGTATAGGCAGGGGTGCCGTCCTCCCACACCGGTCGGACCTTTTGGCCCTCGGTGGTGGTGCCATGGTCCAAGATATCACGGCACATGGTTACAAACTGTTGATCAGCCTTGCTCATTGACCCTCCTGTCAGTCGCCTATAAGCGAAATTCATTGTAGCCCAGGCGCACGCGGCCCCACAGCCCAAACATAAGCCCTCATTTTCTGACATATGCCAAAAATGCCTTGCACGGTTCAGCTCGCGCGCTATCTTATTGTTGACATATGTCAGATTTGGAGGGTGTATGGCAGGAAGACGCGAGAAACTACGCCGCGTAGGGATCATCCCCGAATATCGCGGTTTTACCCCCGACGGCCTTGCCAGCGGAGATGCCATCGACATGACGGTCGACGAGCTCGAGGTCCTGCGCCTATGCGACCTGGAAGGCCTCAATCAGGAGGAAGTCGCCCAGTGCATGGGCATTGCCCGCGCCACGGTGGCGGCAATCTGCAGCCGCGCACATCGCAAGGTGGCAAACGCGCTGGTCAATGGACGGGCGCTCAGTATCGAGGGCGGCAATATCGCATACTCCCCCATCACCACGACGACGGCCGCATGGCCAGCAAAGGAGGTCGGCACCATGAGGGTGGCAACGACGTACGACAACGGCAACATCTTTATGCACTTTGGCCGCAGCGAGCAGTTCAAGATCTATGACATCCAGGACGGCAAGGTGCTCAACGAGCAGGTCGTAGGCACCGGCGGCACCGGTCACGGTGCATTGGCAGGTCTGCTTGCCAACGGTGGCGTCGACACGCTCGTCTGCGGCGGTATCGGCGGCGGGGCCATCAACGCGCTCACCCAGGCCGGCATCACGGTCTATGCGGGCGCCCAGGGCAGCTGCGACGCCTGCGTCGAGGCCCTCATTGCAGGCAAGCTCGCTCAGACCGGCGAGGCCACCTGCGACTGCCATGGCCACGACCACGAGCACGCCCATGAGCACGGCGAGTCCTGCGGCTGCCACGGCCATCACGACCACGACAGGCACGAGAGCTGCGGCTGCCACTAGCGGCACGTGCCCTGGCGCAAGCACGCTTCCACGTGTGTGACAACTTGCGAACAAACGGCGAAGGCCGCCTGGAGTTCCATCCAGGCGGCCTTCGCCATACACGACTCAACCAGTCGCTATTTCTTATTGCGCATCTGAGCTTCCATCTGGCGCAGCAGGTCCATATCCGACTTAGGACCGCCCGTTCCCAGGCCGCCCATGCCGCCCAGACCCATGGCATCCAGACCGGGAATATTGGGCATGCGCATCTTTTTGCCCTTCTTACCCTTTTTGCCCTTCTTGCCACCGGCCTGCGCCTGATTGGCCATCGTGCGCATGCGGCCCATCATCTTATTCATCTCGCCCCACTGCTTCATAAGGCTATTCACCTCGGTGGGGGTCACGCCGGCGCCCTTGGCGATACGGGCGCGACGCTGGCCGTTGATAATAGAGGGACGCAGGCGCTCCTCCTTGGTCATCGACATGATGATGGCCTCGTTCTTGTCGAAGATGCCCTCATCCAGGTTGCCGCCCATCTGGTTGAGCGCACGCTGACCACCGGGGAGCATGCCCAGGATGCCCTTCATGCCGCCCATCTTCTTGACAGCCTTCATCTGGTCGAGCATGTCGTTCATGGTAAAGCCCTCGCGCAGCATACGCTCGGCAGCCTCGAGCTGCTCGGCGTCGGCGGCCTCCTGGGCCTTCTCGATGATGCCGACGACGTCGCCCATGCCCAAGATTCGCTTGGCCATGCGGTCGGGGTAGAACGGCTCCAGCGAATCGGGCTTCTCGCCCATGCTCACGAACTTGATAGGCTTGCCGGTCACCTGGCGCACGGAAAGCGCGCCGCCGCCACGGGCATCGCCGTCGAGCTTGGAGATGATCACGCCGTCAAAGTCGGTACGCTCGGCGAAGGTCGAGACGACGTTGACAATATCCTGGCCGGTCATGGCATCGACGACCATCAGCACCTGATCGGGCTTGACGGCCTTCTTGATGTCCACGGCCTCCTGCATCATCTGCTCGTCGATCTGCAGACGACCGGCGGTATCGACGATGACCACGTCGCGCAGGTGGTCGACGGCCTCCTGGATGGCGCCCTTGGCGATATCAACCGGGTGCTCGCCGTCACCGCGGAAGACCGGTACGCCAATCTCGCCACCAAGCGTGGCCAGCTGGTCGGCGGCGGCGGGACGGTAGACGTCGCACGCGGCGAGCAGCGGCGAGCGGCCCTGCTTCTTGAGCAGGTAGGCCAGCTTTACGGCCGCCGTGGTCTTACCGGAGCCCTGCAGGCCCACGAGCATGATGACATTGGGAATGCGGTTGCTAAAGACGAGCTTGCTCTCGGTAGAGCCGAGCATCTCGGTGAGCTCGTCGAGCACGATCTTCACGACGTTTTGCGCCGGCGACAGCGACTCCATGACCTCGGCGGTCATGCAGCGCTCCTTGGTCTTGGCGACGAACTCCTTGACGACCTTGAAGTTGACGTCGGCCTCGAGCAGCGCCATGCGAATGTCGCGCATGGCCGAGGTAATATCGGCCTCGGTCAGCTTACCCTTGCCACGCAGGCGGTCAAATGTGTCGTTGAGGCGATCGCTCAGAGAATCAAACACTAGTCACTCCTTAGTTGGACTCGCCCACCAGGGCGCGGCAGAAATCTTTGGCATTGAACTCCTGCAGGTCATCAACCTGCTCGCCCACGCCCACGCGCAGGATCGGGAGCTTGAGCTTCTCGGCCACAGCCATGGCGATGCCACCCTTAGCCGTGCCGTCGAGCTTAGTCATGATAATACCGTCCAGGCCCAGAGCCTCGTTAAACTCGAGCGCCTGGTTCAGACCGTTCTGACCAGTGGCGGCATCGATCACAAGCACGACCGAGACCGGCATGGGACCGGCGGCCATATTGGCGGCGCGTTTACGGGTCACATTGACCACCTTGGCGAGCTCGCGCATGAGCTCGGCGCTCGTGTGCAGACGGCCGGCGGTATCGATGAGCACCAGGTCGCTGCCGCGCTTATCGGCCTCGTCGAGCACGTCATAGCACACGCTCGCCGGATCGGAGCCGCGGTCACGCTTGATAACCGGTACGCCGGCACGCTGGCCCCACACATCGAGCTGTTCGATGGCGGCGGCGCGGAAGGTGTCGGCCGAACCGATCACCACGTTCTTGCCGCGGGCGGCCATGGCGCTCGCAATCTTGCCGACCGTGGTGGTCTTGCCGGCACCGTTAATGCCCACAAACAGCACGCAGCTCGGCGTATCGGAGAACGGATCACGCTCGGCGGGCACAAAATGCTGCTCGAGCTGCTCGGCCAGGGCGCGACGGAGCTGCGGGGCGGTCTTAAGGTTCTTCTTGGCCGCGGCATCGCGCAGGTCATCGGACACCTTGATCGCGACCTCGGCACCCATGTCACCCATGACGAGGGTGTCCTCTAGGTCCTCCCAAAAATCCTCATCGACCTCGCCGCCAAAGTAAAAGACCTCGTTGAGGGCCTCGCGGCTGCGCTCAAGTCCGCGCGAGAGAGCATCGAAGAATCCCATTATGCATTCACGACCTTTCCGGTTTCGCGATCGAGTTTTTGCGAGACGACGCGACTGACGCCGTCGGCTTGCATCGAGACGCCATAGAGGACGTCAGCGTCCTCCATAGTACGGCGCTGGTGCGAGATAACCAAGAGCTGCGTATCGGAACGCAGCACGTCGAGTGCGCCGATGAGCTTGGACAGGTTGGCGTCATCGAGCGCCGCCTCAACCTCGTCCAGCACATAGAACGGTACCGTACGCGTGCGATACACGGCAAAGAGCAGGGCGAGCGCCGTAAGACTCTTCTCGCCGCCCGACATGAGCATCATCTTAGTGATGCGCTTGCCGCGCGGCTGTGCCACGACCTCGATGCCCGTCTCGGCCGGATGCTCGGGGTCGGTCATCTCCAGATGCGCCTGGCCGCCCGGGAACAGCATGGCGAAGATCTCGCGGAAGTTCGCATCGACCTTCTCGAAGGTCACCAGGAAGGCTTTGCGCATCTTACGGTCGATGGCCACGGTAATCTTGGTGAGCGCCTTGCGCGCGCTCTCCAGATCGGCCAGCTGCTCCTCGATGTAATCGGCGCGGCGCTTGAGCTGCTCGTACTCCTCCATGGCAACCTGGTTCACAGGGCCCAGGTTGTTGATCTGGCGCACGAGCTGGTTGAGCTCGCGCTCGGCGGCGTCGCGGTCGGTAGGCGCAGGAAGCATAAGCGCTTCCTCGAGCACCGTGGTGCCATCGGCGGTAATGGCCTTGATAGCCGCCTCTACCTGCACCTCGAGCTTGCCGCGTGCGACCTTGAACTCGTTTTGCGTCGCCGTGGCGGCATCGACCCGCTCCTTGGCGCGGGAGACCTCGGCCTTGGCGTCCTCAATGGTCTTCTTAAGCGAGGCCGAGTCCGCCTCCTCGAGCGAAGCCTGGTCACGCAGGCGCGCGGCCCAATCCGACGCGCGCTCCAGCAGGGCCGAATAGCGCTCGTGCATGGGATCGACGCGCAGACGCAGCAACTCGAGCGAGCGCGAAGCCTGGCGTGTTCCGCGGATACGACGGTCGATGCCCTCCAAGCGGTGCTCCAGGTCGGGCACGCGGCCCTTCAGAGAACGAAGACGCTCGCTCGTCTGGGCCAGGCGGACCTTGGCATCGGCGAGCTTGCCGGCTGCCTCGGAATCGTCACGGCGCACGCGATCGAGCTCGTCGTTGGCTTCGGCAATCTGGAGACCCAGGTCGCTTGCCTGCGCACGGGCCTCGTCGCGCGAACGGGTGAGCTCGTCAACGCGCGGACGCGCAGCGCGAACGGCCTCGGCGGCCTGCTCGCGGCGCTTGGAGATGCGCACGCGCTCGACCTCGGCATTGTTGGCGCTTTGCTCCAGGCGGCCGATCTCGGAAAGCAGCGAGCGGCGCTCGCCCTCAAGACGGGCGATCTCGCCGGCGGCATCGCCCTCGGCGGCACGCGCCTCCTCGACGGCCGCATTGGCCTCGACGACCTGATCCGACACGTGCTCAAACACGGCAGCCAAATCGGGCTCCAGGCCCTCCAGCTCGCGAATGCGACGCTTGCGCTCAAGGGCACCCGAAGCCTCGCCGGCATCGAGCCCCACGCGCACCAGGCCGCCACAGCTCACGCGGGCGCCATCGGGCGTCACATAGGTCACGCCGTCAACGACTGGTGCCGCCAACGCGGCAGCCAAGTCATCGACCACGTAATAGCCGCCGAGCAGGGCCTCGACAACCGGACCATAACCGGCGCGCACGGACAGGCGATCGACCAGACGCGAACCGGCAGCGCCCTCGGCAGCAGCAGAGCCGCTCACGCCGCGCGCCACCAGCAGTGCCTCGCCCGAGGCCTTCTTTTGGTCCAGTGCCGCACGACCGGCACGCTCAAGCGTGGCGGCGTCATCAAACAGCAGGGCATCGATATCGCCGGCAAGCAGCTGCTCGACCAAGCCCTCAAGCTCACGAGGGGCCTCGAGCACATCGCCCAGACGACCCGAGACATCATCGCCCAACGCGCCCATCAGACGGCTCACCAGCGGCGAGCTGTCAGCCATGCGGGCATCGAGCTTCTTTTGACTCGCGAGCTCAGAGCGAACCTCGGACAGCTTGTTGCGCGCCTCGCTCTCGTGATTACGCAGGTCCTTCAACGCTGCACGGGCGACCTCGGTGGCCTCACGCGCATCGACCTGGGCTTGGCGAGCCTGATCGAGCGCACCTTCGAGCTCCTCAGCGCGGTCGCGACGGCTCTCGAGCGAGGCCGTGACCTCCTCGAGCTGCTCGTCGATCTGCTCCAGGCGCGAGGCGTACATGTTGTCCTCGACCTCGGCGTTGCTCAGCGAATCCTTCACCTTGGCGAGCTCGAGCGCGGCGTTATCGGCCACACGCTGGACATCGCGCTGCTCGCGCGTAAGCTGCGAAATCTGATTGTCGAGCGCCACGCGACGCTCGTGGAGCTGGGCGGCGGCAGGTCCGGCGGCGTCAACGTCGTCCTGGGCCTGCATGTGCGCACCGGTCACTTCCTCAAGCTGGGCACGCGCATCCTCGAGCTCCTCGACCACGCGACGACGCTGATGCTCGGAGCTCGAGATCTGGCCGCGCATGTCGGACAGGCGCGACACCATGTTGTGGCCTTTTTCCTCGAGCAGGCGCATATCGGAGTTAATGCGGCCGACCACATCTTGCATATGGCGGCGCTGCTCGCCCAGATCGCCCACAAACAGGCCCTTTTCCTCGAGCATGACCTGGAGCTTCTCGAGCTCGCGTTCCTTTTCGCCCAAGCGGTACTGCGCAAGCTCAAGCTCGGCAGCGCCCTCCTTGGAGCGGCTCTCTAGGTCGTTCCACTGCGACTGCAGCGAACGGAGCTCGTCGACGGCCAGCATCTGCGTAAGCTCGTTCGCGCGCGAGGACAGCTCTTTGTACTTGCGCGCGCGATCAACCTGACGCTCCAGCGGCCGCAGCTGACGGGCGATCTCCTTATTGATATCGCGGGCACGGGTCAGGTGCTCGTCCATCGATTTAATCTTTTTGAGCGCACGCTCCTTGCGGCGCTTGTGCTTGGAGATGCCGGCAGCCTCCTCAATAAGGGCGCGGCGCTCCTCGGGGCGGCTCTGCAAAATGGCGTCGAGCTTGCCCTGGCTGATGATGGAATGCGTATCCTTGCCCAGGCCCGAATCGTGCAGGATGTCCTGAATGTCCATCAGGCGGCACGGGCTCGAGTTGATGAGGTACTCGCTTTCGCCCGAGCGGTACATGCGACGGGTAATGGCGACCTCGTCAAAGTCGACGGGCAGCATATGGTCCGAGTTATCGAGCACCAGCGTGACCTCGGCGACACCCACCGGCTTGCGCGCCGACGAGCCCGAGAAGATGACGTCCTCCATGGCCTGGCCGCGCAGCTGCTTGGCACTCTGCTCGCCCAGGACCCACAGAATCGAGTCGGAGATGTTCGATTTTCCCGAGCCGTTGGGACCGACGATGACGGTCAGGCCCGGCTCAAATGACATATGGGCGCGGTCGGCAAACGACTTGAACCCTTTGAGCGTGAGGGACTTGAGATACACGGTTCCTCGCTTAAACAGGCTTCTTGTTAAGAATCACGCCGTTGGTGGTGTAGCCCATGCGGTCGAGCGCCTCGAGAGCAGCGGCCCCCTCGGCCTCCTTCTTGGAGGAACCGGTGCCGCGGCCCTGGCGAATACCGTCGATGAGCACCACAGCGGTAAAGGTGGGCGCATGTGCGGGGCCCTCGGAGCCGACCAGCTTATACGCGGGAGGCTCGTGGCCGTCTGCCTGCACGCACTCCTGCAAGAACGACTTGGGGTTCGCGGGGTGCTCGGCACGCTCGGTGGCCAGGTGCGGCTTAAGCGTACGGTGGATGAACTCCGCCGCCGCATCCCAACCGGCATCCAGATACAACGCGCCCACGAGCGACTCGTAAACGTTCTCAAGCGCCGAGTGCAGGCCGCGCGCGCCGGTACCGGTCTCGGAGGCGCCAAAGATGATGATGTCGTCGATACCCAGCTCGTGCGACACCTCGGACAGCGTGGCGCCCGAGACAAGGGACACCTTCAGGCGTGTGAGCTTGCCCTCGTCAAACTCGGGATAGGACTCAAAGAGCGAACGGGCCACCACGGCGCCCAAAATGGAATCGCCCAAAAATTCAAGGCGCTCATAGCTGGCAGAGACCGGCAGACCCTCGACGGCCGAGGGATGCGTGAGCGCCGCGCGCAGCAGCACCTTATTATTGAACTCATGGCCCAGAATCTCCTGGGCGCGCGTGAGTCGTTCAGACAAAGCCAAGACTTAGGCCTCCTTGGCGTTTTCGATCGCGTCGACGGCGTCGGCGACAGAGTTGAGCGACAGCAGGGTCTCGTCATCGATTTCGAGGTCGAACTCGTCCTCAATGGCCGTCACCAGCTGCAGACGCTCGAGCGAATCGGCATCGAGATCGTCAAAAGTGGTCTCGTCGCTAATGTCGGCGACATCGACGCCCAGCACGTCAGCGGCGATTTCGGCGATCTTATCGAAGATTTCGGAGCGGTCCATAGCGCTTCCTCTCGTATGTCATGGAACACAACACAACACGGCAATCGGAGCCGCGTTGCAATACGGCTCCGATTCTACCCCACACGGTACAGGTTGAGCCACGTAACGGGGCTCTTACAAAACGATACCGTCCATGGAATTGGCAACGTCCTGGACAAGCCCGGCACGTACGGCCTGGGCCGCGGCAAGCGTACCGTTCTTGACGGCCTCGACCGACGTGGCGCCGTGGCCGATCAACACGACACCGCGCAGGCCCAGCAGAATCGCGCCGCCCTTGGCGTCGCCCGAAAGCTTGGCCTTAATCTCGCGCATCTGCTTTTTGATGAGCAGCGCGGCGATCTTGGTGCCGAGCGAGGACATAAAGGCACCCTTGAGCTCCTGCAACAAAAACTTGGCAGCGCCTTCGGTGGCCTTGAGCGCGATGTTGCCCGACATGCCATCGGCGACCACGACGTCAAAATTACCCGACGTAAGATCGGTGCCCTCGCAGTTGCCCACAAAGCCGGGAACAGCGGCCTTCATGGCCGGGAAGCACGACTTGGTAAAGTTGGAGCCCTTCTCGTCCTCGGTGCCGTTGGCAAGCAGGCCCACGCGGGGATGCTCGATGCCCAAAACCACCCGAGCATAGGCAGAGCCCATCTGGGCGAAGCGCACCATATCGTCCACCGTGACATCGGGATTGGCGCCCATATCGCACAGCACCGTCAGGCCACCGGCACGATTGGGCAGTGCGTTGGTCAGGCACGGACGGACCGGCTGCTTCTTGCCCTCTGCCAAATACCTAAACGGCGTGACGTAGGCCGTGGCGGCAGCGGTCATGGCGCCGGTGGAGCCGGCAGAGAAAAACGCGTCCGCATTGCCCTTCTTAATGGCACGGCATGCAAGCACGATCGAGGACTTGCGCTTAGTCATCACGGCGCGGATGGGATCGTCCTCCATGCTGATGACATCGGGGGCCTCCAGAGCCTCCACGCGGGCATGCGCTGCGGCAAAGGGGTTGACGATTTCGGCGGGACCGACGGCCAAGACCTCGATCTCGGGATCTGCCGCAAGCGCAGCCTCGATACCATCGAGAACAACCTGGGGCTTCTCGTCTCCGCCCACAACGTCTACACAAACGCGAACGTTACTCATTTCATATGCTCCTTATACAAAAATGGCCGACTCATTGAGCCGGCCATTGTGGTTCCAGTTGGAACGGCATCGCATCCAGAGTATACAGTTACTCGGTAACGATAACCTCGCGGTCCTTGTAGAAACCGCAGCTGGGGCACACGTGGTGCGGGAGCTTAACAGCGCCGCAACGGGGGCACGTGGACTGAGCCGCAGCCGAGATCTTCATGTTGGCGGAACGACGGGTATGGGTGCGGATACGACCCTGCTTTTGTTTAGGTACGGGCATAGTGACCTTCCTTATGAACTATCCAGTGTGGCGATTACGCGCAAGTAGCGATACTACCACAGTTTTACTCGTCAAGCTTGAGATTCTTCAATGCTGCAAATGGATTTTCCGTGGCAGCGGCCCATTCGGCCTCCGCCTGGGCGGCACAATCGCATTGCTCGACGTTGAGATTGCAACCGCATGTGGGGCACAGACCACGGCAATCGGGCTTGCAGAGCACCACAAACGGCGTGTCCATGACGACCGCGTCGTTGATGGGCTCGCCCAGATCGACAATGCGATCCTCGCCCAGCAACTCGTAGCCGTCTTCGTAGGCCTCGGGGTCCTCGGGCTCGTTAAAGAGGTAGAACTCCTCGATCTCGCCTGCGATATCAAACGATGCGGGCTCCAGGCAGCGATCGCACTCGCCGGTGGCGTGAGCGCGGACCATGCCCGAAAGCAGAACACCGGTACCGGCGTTGGTAAAGACCACGTCGTAGGAAATGCCGTCCTGCAGCTGGTACTCCTTCTCGCCCACCGTGTAGGTGGCGACATCGACCTTGCCGGTCAGCGGATAAGAGTCTCCGGGAAACTCGAGCTGCTCGGAAAGATCGACGGTTACGCTCGGGAACTCAGCCATTACCACTGACCGTTCTGCTGGGCGGCGCCCTCGTTGAGCTGCTGACGGCAACGAGTGACGGTGCCGGTCAGACTCTTAAGGTTCTCCTCGAGGTGCGTAAAGACCTGCTCGGCGTAATCCTCGGCGGCATAACGCGTCTCGCGCTCGTACTGCTGGGCACGGTCGCGGATGTCGTCGGCCTGCTGCTGGGCTAAGCGGACGATCTCCTGCTCACCGGCAATGGTGAGCGCCTGCTGCTGAGCATCGGCAATGATGGAATCGGCCTGAGCGGCGGCGGAGGCCATAAGCTCCTCGCGCTCTTTGAGGATACGGCGGGACTTCTGCCACTCCTCGGGATAGCTCATGCGGATCTCATCGAGGATGTTAAAGAAGACGTCGGCGTCGATAACCTTCATCTGGGCGTTCTTGCCGAACGGCGTCTTAGCCTCTTCGATGAGCCCCTCGAGCTCGTCGACAAGACTCACGATCCTGTCGCCAGGAAAATTCTCGCCCGGCATCCGGTCTCCTTTCATAGGTAACATATCATCGTGTTAGTTTACCACATGCCACCAGGCAATAAAAAACGTCACGAAAAGCGATGTTTGAGTGCTTCGACCACGTTGGGCGGCACAAACGTCGACACGTCGCTGCCAAGCGACGCGATCTGGCGCACCACCGAACTCGAGATATAGCCGTACTGCGGAGCACTCATGACAAAGATGGACTCCAACTCGCTATCCAGGCGATAGTTGAGGTCGGCCTGCTGCAACTCGTACTCAAAGTCGGTCATGGCGCGCAGACCCTTAACGACGGCACCCGCCCTCTGTTCACGTGCAAAGTCGACCAGCAGGCCGGTGAAGGGCAGTACCTCGACGCCGTCCAAATCACCGAGGGCCTCGCGGGCCAGCGCCACGCGCTCGTCGAGCATAAAGGTGGTACCCACGCCGTTTTTACCCTGCGATTCGGCCACGGCGACGATCACGCTGGGAAAGATGCGGCGAGCTCGGCGAATCACGTCAATGTGGCCAAAGGTGATGGGATCGAAGGTGCCCGGGACGATCACGCGGTTGATGGTGTCATTCATGGGTGTCCTCCGAAGGCGCATCCTCGTCATTTTCGTTCTCGTCAGCATGATCGTTCTCGTCCTCGGCCACCCAGCGCAGCAAGTCAACCGAGGTAATGCCGTAGCGCTTCTCTCGCACGGTCTTAAAACCAGCCGGATGAGCACCTGCATCGGCTGCGGCATGCTCAAAAAGGGCAAAGGCCCCGGGCGCCAGCAGTCCCTGCTGGGAAAGATTTTGCAGCAGCTCCTCGACCGGCTCGGCGCCAAAGGCATAGGGCGGGTCGAGCAAGATCAGGTCAAAGGGACCACCCGGCACACGGCCGCGCGAGGCGCTCGCCAGAACATCGCCGGTAACGACACGCCAACGCGAGCGGTCGCGGCACAGCGACTCGATATTCTTGGTGATCAGACGGGCGGCATTGCGATCGATCTCGAACGTGGTGAGCGAGCGGGCGCCACGCGAGAGCATCTCGATTCCCAGGGCGCCGGAGCCGCCAAAGGCGTCCAGCACGCGGACCTCGTCCAGATCGAAGTCGAACGCCGACATGACCATGGACGCGCATGCCTCGCGCACGCGATCGGTCGTGGGACGGGTGACATCGCGCCCACGCGGCTCTTCGATCTTGCGGCCGCGCCATTCACCGCCGATGATTCTCATCCTCCGCTGACCTCCTTAAAGATATGTCGATAACGCATGGCGACCGCGTCGCGCAAGGGGCGCGTCGCCACGGAGTCAAGGTTGCAAGCATACCGCAAGAGCTCGACCGCGTCCAAATGGGCCCATTCGATAAGATCCTCGTCGGCGTCCAGGTCCACAAAGCGCAGGGTCACGCCACCGTGCTGACGGTAGCCCAGGATCTCGCCCTCGTGGCGCAGACGCAGGTCCATCTGGGCGAGCGTAAAGCCGTCCGAGGTCTTTTCGAGCGACTGGAGACGGTCTTGCGCCGCCGATGCGCCGCCGTTGCCCTTGGAGTGCGTCATGACCAGGCAAGTGCCCGACACGCTGCCGCGGCCCACGCGACCGCGCAGCTGGTGCAGGGCCGCCAAGCCAAAGCGCTCACCGTTCTCGATGACCATGACGGTGGCGTTGGGCACGTCGACGCCTACCTCGACCACCGTGGTCGAGACGAGCACGTCGATCTCGCCGTGCTTGAAGGCATCGATCACGCGGTCCTTCTCCCCCGCCGGCATGCGGCCGTGAAGGCGCTCAATGGTAAGTCCCGGCAGGGCCAGACGCAGTCGTTCGAGCTCGGTTGCCGTATCGTGCAGCGGCACGGGTACGGTCACGCGACCCTCGTCGTCGCGGGTGATACCGGGAACGTCCTCAAGCTCATCAGCCGAGTCACTCGGCTCCACGAGCGGGCAGATCACGTAGGCCTGCTGACCCCTTGCGTGGGCATCGCGGATGGCGCCGTAGGCCAGGTCGCGGCTCGACTCGGTGAGCACGCGCGTCGTAACGCCCGCACCCGGAACAGGTCGATGGCGAATGATGCTCGTGTCCAGGTCGCCGTAGACCGAGAGCGCCAACGTGCGCGGGATGGGCGTGGCCGTCATAACGAGAAGGTCGGCACCCGGGCCCTTGGCACGCAGAGCATTGCGCTGGCCCACACCAAAGCGGTGCTGCTCGTCGATGACGACAAGCGACAGATGCTTAAACGCCACGTTGTCCGAAAGGACCGCGTGGGTTCCAAAGAGGACGTCGAGCTCGCCCGATTCCAGCTGCGTATGGATCTGCTCGCGCTCGGCCGCCGGCGTGGCACCCGTCAGGAGCGCCCAAGACACGCCAGCCTGGGAGAGCAAGGGGCCGGTCTTATCGGCATATTGGCGCGCCAGCACGCCCGTAGGCGCCATAACGCAGGACTGAGTGCCCGAATCGGCCGCGACAGCCAGCGCGCAGGCGGCGACGGCCGTCTTGCCGGTACCGACGTCGCCCAGTAGCAGGCGGTTCATCACGCGCCCGCCATCGCACATGTCGTGCAGGATGTCTTGGAACGCGGCCTCCTGCTCGTCGCTCAGCGAAAACGGCAGGGCCTGTTTAAGCGCGGTCAGATGCTCGCCCACGGTGTGGGCGTAGGGAACGACCTCGACCATGCCACCGTCGTTGCGAAGACGCAGCGCCAGCTGCAGGCAGAGGCACTCCTCGTAGGCAAGGCGACGACGCGCGATATCGCGCTCGGCCATGCTCGATGGAAAGTGAATTGAGCGCAGCGCGCGGGCATTGCTCATCAGGCGGCGCTTGACGCGCAAGCGTGCGGGAATCGGATCGAAGGGATTGCCGACAACCTCGAGCGCGCCGCTAACGATGCGGCGCATCCACGCCTGGCTCACGCCATCGCTCACGTAATGGACCGGCAGAATGGTGCCCGCGGCACGCCCGCCCTCGAGCTTTTCGAAATGCGGAGAGGCCATCTGCTTAAAACCGTAGGCAAACTCGACCTTACCCATCACGGCCAGGCGGTCGCCCTGCTTAAACTGCTGGGCAATCCAGGGCTGACGGAAAAAGGCAACCTGTAACACGCCCGTCTCGTCCACCAGCGAGACCTCGGTCACCTGCATACGCGGGCGAGGCTGCTTTTGGACGATACGGTCGACCGTGGCGACTATCGTGCACACGGTACCGATGGGAGCCATCTCGATGGACCAGGAGCGCGTAAAGTCGAGATATCGATGAGGGATATGGAGAAGGAGGTCCCCCACCGTCCGAACTCCCAGACGGCGAAGGGCCTCCTCACGTTTACCCGAAACATATTTGAGTCGCGCGATATCCTCGTCGAGCGCATTGCTCTGGGCAAAGCGCTCCGAGACGCGCGGCACGGAGCACAGCTCGGACATGGGTAGATGCCTACTCGATCGAGAAGATCACGGGATAGAGCGGCTGCTCGCCACGATGAGCATCAATCTCCAGGTCGGGCTGAGCCTCCTCGATGGCGTCGACAATCTCCTGGAAAGCCTCATCGGACAGCTCCTCGCCGGCCAAAATCGTCAGCGCGTCGCCCTCCTCTTCCTCCTGCATGCGGTTGATGCAGTCGAGCGTGACCTGCTTCACATCGGAGCCGACCACGTCGATGGAGCCGGCGATGATACCCATGACGTCACCGGAGTGAATCGGAGAGCCATCAGAGGCGCTGGAATCGCGCACGGCACGGGTGACCTCGCCATCGCGGACCTCACTGATAGCGTCGACCATGGCGGCAACGGCGTCCTCGAGCTCGGAATCGGGCAGGACCGCGAACAGCGCGGAGAACGCCTGTGGGACGGTCTTGGTGGGAACGACAGCGACCTTCTTGTCGGTGCAGGCAGAGGCTGCGGCCTCGGCAGCCATGCGAATGTTGCCGTTATTGGGCAGGATGATGACCGAGGTCGCGTTGACCTGGTCCACCGCGCCCAGCAGGTCGGCGGTCGAGGGGTTCATGGTCTGGCCACCCGAGACGATCACGTCAACGCCGAGGGACTTGAGGATGTCGGCCTCGCCAGAACCGGCGGCAACGGCGACAAAGCCCAACGCCTTGGCGGGCTCAGCGGCCTTTTCCTGGTCCTCGTGAATCTTGGCGGTACGGTCGTGGGCCTCCATCTCCATGTTGTGGATAAAGACCTCGTAGATCTGGCCAAGCTGCAGCATGTGCTCGAGCACCAGGTTAGGCGTGTTGGAGTGCACATGGATCTTGTAGTCGGGATAGGCACCCACGAGAAGCTCGCAGTCGCCCATGGAGCCCAGGAACTTAAGGCACTCGTCCTCGTCAAACGGGGCGTCGGCCCTAAAGAGGAACTCGTTGCAGTAGCGGAACTCCGAGCCCTCCCAGTCGTCGTTGGCCTCGATCTCAACGCGACCGAGGGCCGCGTCGCGGGCAGAGCCAGCGGAATCAAACGTGGCGGAGAAATCCTCGACAACGGTGCTGCGGCCAAGCGCGGCGGCAACAAAGTTCTCAAGGAAGATGGCAAAGCCAAAGGCACCGGAGTCGACCACGCCGTTCTCCTTCAGAACAGGCAGCAGGTCGGGCGTGCGGGCGACGGACTGATAGGCCTCGACGACGATGGCATCGAGCGCGTCCTCGGCCGAGAACTTCTTCTTTTCGCACTCGTCGGCCTTGGTCGAGACATCGCGCAGCACCGTGAGGATCGTGCCCTCGATGGGCTTGCGGACGGCCTGGAAGGCGACCTTGACGGCACGACGGAAGGCGAAGGCGATGTTGGCAGACGTAATGGGCTCATCGGCAGAGACGAGACCCTCGGCCACGCCGCGCAGGATCTGCGAGGTAATGACGCCGGAGTTGCCGCGGGCACCCATCAGGGAGCCGTGGGTGATGGCGCCGGCGATGGCCTCCATATCGGCATCGGCGGGAAGGGCGGAAAGCTCCTTGGTCACCGAGGCGAGCGTGAGGGACATGTTGGTGCCGGTGTCGCCGTCGGGTACGGGGAAGACGTTGAGCTTGTTGATCTCCTCGGCCTTGTCGGAAACGGCAGCCGCAGCGACCGGAAAACAGGTGCGAATGGTCTTTGCAATCATGGGTATTTGAATCTCCGTTTTCGGATGCTAGTTCAGACGGCTCTTGAGCGCGTCGATGTGGATGCCGATCTTAAGGCTGGCGGGATCGATCTGGGCGATCTCCTGCAGGGTGAAGGCAACGGAGCTCGAAAGATTGTGGCAGACGGACTTCATGTTGACGCCGTTCTCGAGCACGACGTGAAGATCGACCGTAAGGCCGTTCTCGTCGGCGGAGACAAGCACGCCCTTGCGGAGGCGCTGACCGGCAAGCAGGCGCACGCTCTCGGCGCCCTGGAGCTGTTCGGCCATACCGACGACGCCATAGCACGTCATCGCGGCATAACCGGCAATATCGGCAATAACGTCGTTCGAGACGCTCAGGCTGCCGTTAATGGTCTCAGACACAAGAATCTCCTTATCTGGTGCTCGCGGCACCATCTCGTGGGAGCAATCATTGCAATATTCTACAACGACCGCGCCATGTTGAGGTGGTAGGTCGCGGGATTACATCCTCGACACGAAATGTTGATATGGCAACGTTCGCGCTAAGCGATCGCGACATGAAAAAACCCGCCGCATAAGCGACGGGTCTTACAACCTGGCTCCCCGGGTAGGACTCGAACCTACAACAGCGCGGTTAACAGCCGCGTGCT
>CATYJC010000014.1 GCA_958407555.1 uncultured Collinsella sp.
AGGATTCGCTCCTCTGACTTGAGCGGCTTTCGGTAATAGTCGATGTCCAAAAGAAAGCCCTCAGGCTCCCCAATGTAGAAGGGGAAATGCAAGGCGGATGAGACTTGGCAGCCGTAGGCGTACATGTCACTGGTGTCGCCGTCATATCGATGCCAGCGCAATAGCTTGTCGGCCTTTTGAACGAGGCGCTCTTTGTAGACGGAGGAAGCAAGCTCTTTGTCGACTCGTTCGGATCCCCAAGTTTGCAGGTCAAACAGCACCATCGGCTCGTCGGGGCATTGGAGGTTGCAGACGATGTCTCCGGCATGGAAGGGCGTTGGGATATCGAACCACAAGTCCTCGAAATCGCTCGCGGTGCCCGCCTCGTCCCACTCACCCTCGAACCGGTAGTCGCAGGACATCACCTCGCCGCTCTCATTGAGTATGACCATGTCGTCGGCATAGTGGTCTTCGTCTGGGTCGATGGGGCGGCGAGTAATCTTGATCGCCTTTGGATTGTCGTCTTCGAATTCTCTCCAGATGGCATCGAGGCACTTTCGATAACTGCTGTACGGGCCGTAAAGAAGGTCGCATCGGTCGCGCCGGTCCCACGAGTAGTCCTCAAAGAAATACAGACTCTGGCCGTCCGTCCTTTTAAAGTGTGCGAGCTTTCGTTGCTCCTGCCTGATGACATTGCGCAGAAAGGCATGGAAGTCCGGGATGTTGACCGTGTCATTTCTACGGCTCATAGTGCAATTGGGCATGGTATCGATGATCTTTTGCCAGCCTTCAAGCTTTTGCTGCAATGTCGCTTTATGCGAGCGGTTGATGATAAAAGCCGCTACGGGCGTGGTGAGCTCGTAGTTGATTCGTTGAAGATGCTCCTTAATACTGTGCGAGTCTAAAAACTCGAAGATGTCCGGACGAATATCCAGCTCGCTTTGGTTGGCGGGCTTGCGATACGGCTGAAGGCAGTCATGTCCGACGGAGCCCTCGGACCATTGTTTGCCGTAGTCGGGATTATCGTGCAACTTTTGCGAAAGTTCGAGCATAAAAGCACAGTCGTCCGGCAGGTCGCCGGTGTAGCGCTCGGCGGTGTAGAGGGCAGAGGGGATGAAGGGGTCCAAGAGACTGTCGCTGAAGGTGCCGGATGAAAGCGAACCCTCCTTAACGCCGTGATCTCTGCTAGGCCCTGCGCACCAGATTTGTCCACGGAGCGTGTGCTCGTAGTCGTTTTCGAGCACAATGGCAAAGCGAGGTCCGTGGTCGAAGGGGCGGCCGTCGATTTTGAGGATGTCGCCCGGTACCCACGGCGTGTAGATAGACTCGTTGTTCGCGCAGAACCGCCTGCTATCGTTTCGCCAGACGCTTTCGACATGCGATTTGCGAGTGCGGTGATTGCGCAGATCACGGAGGAATATAAGCTCGCCGTCCCTAGTTGCCGCAAACGCCAGGGAGGGCTGCGCCGTTTGGTGCTCGTGCAGGTCTTCCGAGGTGTAGAGATTGATCTTCCAGTACGATTCGGACCAGTCGTCGTCAGGATACTCTTCGATGTAGTGCTTCATGAGCGTTTGCGCGGCTTCCCAGGATGCGGTGGGGAAGGGGCCGTCAAGGGCATCGACGTCGCGCTCCTCCTCGTTGTAGAGCATGACGTACAGTAGGAGGATTCCGCGGTCGCGCTCGACGTTGTTGAGCATGTCGAGTGCGCAGTTGAGCTGGGCGAGATGGGAGTCAATATCTTCGATGAGCTCCGGCGAAACCTCCATGTGGAGTTGCTCGAGCATGGTGCGCTTTTCATCAAGCGTCTTAAGAGAGCCGGCGATGATTGGCGCCGGCCAGTATAAGTATTTGCGCATGTGGTTTCGCAGCTCTTGGCTTTTGATGCAGCTGAGGACGAGGTCTTTGCCGGCATCGGTGATGCCATCGCTTGCCTGATTGTTCATGTCGGCCTCCTTATCGATCGTTACCGGCATGATGCAACGGGTGCGGCGATTGTTGGTCCCATTAACGGGGCCAAGCGGCGGCTCGATGTGACAAAGGGGCTGCCCTTTGTCACATCCAAAATATTGCCTTTACGTGTTGATGCACACGGTGTGCAATAATACTCGCACTGTGCAATAGCGCACAGGCTGAGTAACAAGGAGGACGCTTGTCCCAGCTCGAGAAATGCGATCGCCGGTCCCTTCGCTCGCAGCGTGCCCTTCGCCAGGCACTTGCCAGCGAGCTTGCCGAAAGCGGCGACCTTTCGCGCATTAATGTCGCGTCGCTCACCGAGCGTGCTGGCCTTACGCGCCGCACATTCTATTCGCACTATCGCGATATCCCCGACTTTATCAATCAAATTGAGGACGGCTTGCTAGCCGAGATCCGTGAGCGCATTGAGCTCATCACCGCAGCTCAGCTGCCCGATCTCTATCACAACATCGATGAGCTCGAGCCGGCGCCCGGTTCGGTTGATTTGCTGCGTTATCTTGCGGCCAACCGCGACTTAATCGGTGCGCTGCTGGGTCCGGGCGGCGACCAGGCTTTCATTAAAAGGATCATCGATACCGCTCGTGAGGCTGTGGTGCCGCGTGCGCAAACGGGCATTTTGGGCCTGGCGCTGGGCACGTTCTTTGACTACTACGTCACCTATGTCGTGAGTGCCGAGGTCGGCATGATTCAACGCTGGTTTGAGCGTGGGCTCACCGAATCGCCCGAGGCTATGGCGCGCATTATGACGGTGCTCGCTTTTGTGCGCCCTGGTGATCTGTATGGCCAACCCATCGATATCAACGTGCCGGAATATGGCATGAAGCTATTGAACTTGCAGCTCGAGGACGCGGCCGACACCGCCGCAACCGTCGAGTCCAACAACTAAGAGGAGAGACAATGAGCAAACTCGTCGAGGGCATCAAGGACCGTATGGTTGCTGCCGCGCGCGAGGCCGCGCCCGCCGTGGCGGACGCCGCGCAGAAGGCCGCGACCGCTGCTGCCGAGAAGGTCGCCGAGGCAGTTGCCGATGCCAAGAACGCGGCAGGGGAGACGTCCATCGCCAGTGAGCCCGCCACCGCCGCTGAGCCCGTAGCCGCCGCCCACGCCCCCGAAGGCGCAATCTTCAACCCCGGCAACGCCCACGGCAACCTGCACCTGGGCATCGACGTGGGCTCCACCACCGTTAAGCTCGCCGTGCTCAACGATGACAACCAGATCGTCTACGCCAAGTACCAGCGCCACCACACCGACGTCCGTGCCTGCGCCCGCGACCTGTTCGAGGGCGCTGCGACCGTGCTGCCGACGGCCCAGATGACCTGCGCCATCACCGGCTCGGGCGGCCTGCTGCTGTCCCAGTGGCTCGACCTGGAGTTTGTCCAGGAGGTCATCGCCAGTAAGCGCGCCGTCGAGACCCTTATCCCGGCCACCGACGTCGCCATCGAGTTGGGTGGCGAAGACGCCAAGATCATCTACTTCGACAACGGCATCGAGCAGCGCATGAACGGCACCTGCGCCGGCGGCACGGGTGCGTTCATCGACCAGATGGCAACCCTGCTGCACACCGACGCCAGCGGCCTCAACGAGCTCGCGGCCAACGCCACCACCATCTATCCCATCGCCAGCCGCTGCGGCGTTTTTGCCAAGACCGACGTGCAGCCGCTGCTCAACGAGGGCGCCCGCCCCGAGGACGTGGCCGCCTCCATCTTCCAGGCTGTCGTGACCCAGACCATCTCGGGCCTGGCGTGCGGCCGTCCCATCCGCGGCAACGTCGCCTTCCTGGGCGGCCCGCTGCAGTATCTCTCCGAGCTGCGCCACCGCTTCTACCTCACGCTCAATCTGGACGAGGAGCACCGTATCGTGCCCCAAAACGCCCACCTGTTTGTGGCGAGCGGCGCCGCCATGGCGCATGAGTCCAACAAGCTCAGCACGTTCCCGCAGCTCATCGAGGCCATCGATGCCCTGGGTGACACGCAGGGCGCCGAGGTCGAGCGTCTGGATCCGCTCTTTGCCACTGACGAGGACTTTGCCGAGTTCAAAAGCCGCCACGACCAGGAAGTCGTCCCCAAGGGCAAGCTCGACGGCTACACCGGCCGCGTGTTCATCGGCATCGACGCCGGTTCCACCACCATGAAGGCCGCGCTCGTGGGCGAGGACGGCCAGCTGCTGCACACCTGGTACGGCAACAACAACGGTGACATCCTGGGCACGGCCAAGGTCATCATGGCCGATTTCTACAACCATATCCCTGCAGGCTGCACCATCGGCCACGTGACCACCACGGGCTACGGCGAGGCACTGCTCATCGAGGCCCTCAAGGCCGATTCCGGCGAGATCGAGACCGTCGCGCACCTGCGCGGCGCCAAGGCATTCCTGCCTGGCGTCGAGTTTATTCTGGACATCGGCGGCCAGGACATGAAGTGCCTGCGCGTCAAGGACGGCGTTATCGAGCACATCATGCTCAACGAGGCCTGCTCGTCGGGTTGCGGTAGCTTTATCGAGAGCTTCGCCGTCTCTATGAACATGGACGTGCGCGCGTTCGCCGACGCCGCCATCCATGCCAAGGCCCCGGTCGACCTGGGCAGTCGCTGCACGGTCTTTATGAACTCGCGCGTCAAGCAGGCGCAAAAGGAAGGCGCCACGGTGGGCGACATTGCGGCCGGCCTGTCCTATTCCGTCATCAAGAACGCCCTGTTCAAGGTCATTAAGCTGCGCGATCCCAAGGAGATCGGCAGCCAGGTAATCGTTCAGGGCGGCACCTTTATGTCCGATGCCACGCTGCGCGCGTTTGAGCAGCTCACCGGCGTTCACGCCGTGCGTCCCGACATCGCCGGCTGCATGGGCGCCTACGGTGCGGCCCTGCTCGCCCGCGATCGCGCCGGCATCGATGGGACCTCGACCATCCTTTCGGCCGAGGACATCGCGCACCTCACCGTGACGCAAAAGCATGTCCGCTGCGGCCGTTGCTCCAACAACTGCCAGCTTACCGTCAACGACTTTGGCGGCGGCAGGCGCTTTATCACCGGCAACCGCTGCGAGAAGGGCGCCGGCCACAAGAAGCAGAAGACCGAGGCCCCCAACCTCTTCAAAAAGAAAAACGAGCTGCTCTTTAACCGCGAGGTGCTGAGCCCCGACGAGGCCCCGCGCGGCACCGTCGGCATCCCCCGCGCGCTCAACATGTACGAGAACTATCCCTTCTGGCACGCGTTCTTTACGCGCTTGGGCTTTAGCGTGCAGCTGTCCGACCAGTCGAGCAAGAAGACCTATCAGGCGGGCATTGAGTCCATGCCGTCCGAGAGCGTGTGCTATCCGGCCAAGATGAGCCACGGCCACGTGATGAACCTCATCGACCGCGACGTCGACTTTATCTGGATGCCGTGCGTGCGCTGGGAGCGCAAGGAGGATCCGACGGCTGGCAACTGCTATAACTGCCCCATCGTCATGAGTTACCCCACGGCGCTGGCGCTCAATATCGACGAGATTCGCGAGCAGAACATCGAGTTCCTGTACCCGTTTGTGCCCTATCACGACAAGACCGAGCTCAAGCGCCGCTTGTACCAGGTGCTCGCCGTCGACCGCGTGGCCGACGCCGAGGCTGGTCGCGGTCGCGTGCGTGGACCCAAGATCACGCGCTCCGAGGTCGATGCCGCTGTCAACGCTGCCTTTGAGGCCGACGCGCGTTTCCACGAGGACATCCAGACCATGGGCGAGGAGGCTCTTAAGTGGGTCGAGGACCACGGTGGCCACGGCATCGTACTCGCCGGCCGTCCCTACCATAACGACCCCGAGATCAACCATGCCCTGCCCGAGCTTATCTCGAGCTTTGGCTTTGCGGTCTTTACCGAGGATTCGCTCGCGCATCTGGTAAAGCCCGAGCGTCCGATTCGCGTCGTCGACCAGTGGATGTACCACAGCCGCCTGTACGCCGTCGCCCGTTTTGTGACGATGCGCAACGATTTGGACCTGATCCAGCTCAACTCTTTCGGCTGCGGTCTGGACGCTCTGACCACCGACCAGGTGCAGGAGATCCTGGAGGCCAGCGGTAAGATCTACACCGTGCTCAAGATCGACGAGGTGTCCAACTTGGGCGCCGCGCGTATCCGTATTCGCTCGCTCATGGCAGCGCTCAAGGACCAGGAGGCCGAGCGCTTGGCCGAGGCCACGGCCGCGGGCGAGGCCTACGAGCAGGGCGATGCCGCGCCGGTGGCGCCTTCCACGGATGCCCCCGCGTTCGCGAGCCGTAAGTACACGTTCGAGGCGCAGCGCGAGAGTGCTTCGACCGCGTGGCCCAAGGTGCCCTTTACCGAGCAGATGCGCGACGAGGGCTACACCATCCTGTGCCCGCAGATGGCACCGATTCACTTTGACCTGGTCAAAGAGGTGTTCCGCGGTGCCGGCTACAACCTGGAGCTGCTGCCCTCGACCGACCACGACGCCGTCGAGGCCGGCCTGCGCTATGTGAACAACGACATCTGCTATCCGTCGATTCTGGTGACGGGCCAGATCATGGAGGCCATCGAGAGCGGTCGGTACGACCTGTCCAAGACGGCCGTGGTCATCAGCCAGACCGGCGGCGGTTGCCGTGCCACCAACTACATCGCGCTCATCCGCAAGGCCCTGCGCGAGAGCGGCCACCCCGAGATTCCGGTGATCTCGCTTTCGGCCGTGGCGCTCGGCGAGGACAACCCCGGCTTTAAGATTACGCCGGCGCTGCTTAAGCAGGCCGTGTACGCGGTGCTCTTTGGCGACGTGATGATGCAGATGCTCTACCGCTGCCGTCCGTACGAGGCCACGCCCGGTGCTGCCAACGCGCTCTACGAGGAGTATATGGCGCGCGCCCGCAAGTTGGCGCCCAAGTTCAACCGTCACAACTACACCAAGCTGTGCCGCGAGGCCATCCGCGCGTTCGACACCATGCCGCTCGTGGGCGAGGGCACCAAGCCGCGCGTGGGCGTGGTCGGCGAGATCCTGGTCAAGTTCCACCCTACGGCCAACAACCACGTGGTCGATGTCATCGAGCGTGAGGGCTGCGAGGCCGTAGTACCGGGCCTGCTCGACTTCTTCCTGTACTCCATGAGCAACGCCGAGCTGCAGAAGGACGAGCTGGGTAGCTCTGCTACAACGCGTGCGGGCATGCAAGCGCTTATTAAGCTCGTGGACTGGATGCGTACGCCGGTGGAGGAGATGCTCGAAAAGTCCCGCCGCTTTGAGGCGCCCGAGCGCATCGGCACCATGGCGGACAAGGCCCGTACGGTGCTTTCGGTGTGCAACAACATGGGCGAGGGCTGGCTGCTCACGGCCGAGATGCTCGACCTGATTGACCATGGCGCGCCCAACATCATCTGCACGCAGCCCTTCGCGTGCCTGCCCAACCACGTGGTGGGTAAGGCTGTGATCAAGGAGCTGCGCCGTCAGCACCCCGAGAGCAACATTGTCGCGGTGGACTACGACCCTGGCGCGTCCGAGGTCAACCAGCTCAACCGTATTAAGCTCATGATCAGCGTTGCCAAGGAAAACATGCGCGCCGGCAAGGGCTTTAAGCTCGAGAAGGTGGCGCCGCTCGCGATGGACGAGGTCACCGGCCAGATGCGTGCCCATGATGGCTGCGTGAGCTGCGGACCGGCCAGCGAGGAGGCCGTTGCATCGGTCGCCAAGCGTCTGGGACGCGGCATTAAGAAGTAGTTGGCCTGCTTTGGGCTAGATATGAGGCAAACGGGTGGTAGCCGTGCCGGCTACTACCCGTTTTTGCTGGACATATGTTGCGCAAATGACCTTGCTACAGCCTTCCGTGGGCTTGCCTGATTTTTGGGCCGGCTCGGGCTTTGAGGACAAGCTGCTGCAAGCCCAGGGCGATTTTTCGCTCAACGCGGGCCAGCGCAGCGTGACGTATCTGCCAAACGACGAGATGATCGCTGCGGACTGCCCATCGCCACCTACGAGATGGAAGCCGAGAAGTACATCTATCGCGTGTACAAGTACAACCTGTAGCACTGCACTTAGGTTTGACCAATGGAGTATGAAAACACGCCGTTCGCCGATGCCCCCTCCGCGAGTGGCAGCCATATGGTTTGATGTCAGAAACATATAGTTGTCGCCACCCTGCTGGCGACGTTCCCCCTGACATCGGAGGTTCCAGGTATGTTTCGCGCTCCGTTAAACAACTATCGGTTGGGCTAACATGGGTCGCCGTGCTATTTCGATAACCCTTGCAGTGGTCTGCCTGGCTGTGCTCCTGGGCGCTACAGGGCTGTTTGCTATAAGCCGAGAAACGTCCTATATGCAGGAATGCGCTTCCGAAGGGTTTGCCATTGACGGTTACTATCGGGACGACAAGACGAGTCTGGAAACCCTGGCCTTTCTTGAAGAGGATAACCATCGGTGGCAACTGGTCGACAAAGACGGCAGCTGCGTTGACGGGCAGTTTAAGCGTACGGATGACCCCAACATCCTGATATTAAAGAAGGAAAACGGCGAAGAATTCGGTACGGTCCACGTGGCGTATATGTCACGCCGACGCGAGCAGGGCCAGCTCTATCTATTTAGAGATAGCAAGGTGACCCGATT
This sequence comes from uncultured Collinsella sp., assembly GCA_958407555.1. Lineage (GTDB taxonomy): Bacteria > Actinomycetota > Coriobacteriia > Coriobacteriales > Coriobacteriaceae > Collinsella. The sequence goes on from CATYJC010000014.1 coordinate 8,515, forward strand.
TTATCTTGTGAGCACCGATCCGGCGTTTACGGTGGAGTCTGGCGATGTCAATGCGGACGTCTGATTCACGGCAATAAAACAGCGAGCGGGGCTCGGGTGTGAACTGCACCCCGCAATTTGCTCGTGTCCGTATCGCGTCTGCGCCTCGTCGTAACTTGCGTCCGTGCGAGCATTCATCCCGCGCCGGCATCACTTCACATCGAACTCCACGCGGTCGAGATCGGGCACATTGAGGTCGATGAGCTTGCGGGCGACGTGGCGGTCGTGCGTCCCGAGCGCCTCGCTCGTTGTCACATGGGCGACGATTTCGCGCTCTACAATGCCTCCCTCGTCCCCTTCGGTGGCCGAGGTCTCGACGGCGACGGTGTAATCCTTAAAGCCCGGCAGTACCGCCGCAAGCTCGCGCGTGGTTTCGGTGACGCCGTAGCCGTCCTGCACGCCGGCCTGCGCCGAGCCAATGGAGCCAGCCGTCATAACGATGCAGGGGATGGCAAAGATCACCGTGCCCACAATAATGCGGCGGCGCACCTTGCGTGACAGCTCATCGACCTCGGCATTTTCCTCGGCTGTCACAATGCCGTCGCCGTTGAGGTCGCGCTTGAGCGGTACACGCAAAAGAAGCAATACGGCTTCGGCCGCCAGCGCGATAAAGACCACGTTGATGCCAAACTCGTAAAGCGCCGAGAGAAACAGTGACCCGCTTGCGATGGCGATGCCGTAGCCCGCCGCGCACAGGGGCGGCATGAGCGCGGTCGCCACGGCTACGCCGGCGATGAGCGTGGCGGGTTCCTGGTCGCGCGAGTTGCCCAGGCCGCCCGCAAAGCCGCCCGCGAGCGCGACGGCAAGGTCCCACACAGTCGGTGTCGAATTGTCGATGATGGCGGCAGTGGTGGTGCCAAGGGGCGAGAGCTTAAAATACAGCGTGGACGTGACCAGGCAAAAGGCCATTTGCAGCGCAAGGCCGGCGACGGCTTCGACGGCAATCTCGCGGTCGAGCGTGGCGATGCCGTATGCCATGGCAAGGACCGAGCCCATAAGCGGGCAGATGAGCATGGCACCTACAATGGCGATGTCCGAGTCGATATCGAGACCGATGCTCGCGATGAGCATGGCGATGATGAGGATGCATAGGTGAGAGCCAGTCAGACGCGCCCCGTTTACAAAACGCTTGCGGATCACGTGATAGGGCGCGCGTCCCTCGCGAATGTTGAACGCGCGCTTGAGGAAGCGACCAGCCTGCTCGGCAGCCTCGCTATGGGCGGGACGGATGCCGTGGCGCCGGTGATGGCGTTCGCGTAGTCGCTTGATCTGTTGTTTGTCGAGTTCCATGTCCACCTCGTTCCAGCGCGGTCCGCGCAACGCGCCCGTTGTCCTAACTCTACACCGTGGCGGGCGGGGTGTCTGTTGGATGCGGAATCCGATAGGGCGGATGACGCGGGAGCAAATGCAAATCACAGGCTCAATTCGATCCCGCAAGAAATATGATGCACCAGCTCCTACATATGTGACGAAATTGTGAAGCACGAGAGCGCGAATTTCAAAAAATCCGCTGGTGACCAATGTTGCGCAACAGAATTCAAAAATCAGCTCCTACATTTTGAAGCGTATGGATACATCCGTGTCAAAGGGAGAAAGCCATGGCAAACTACAGTCCACAGCACTTTGAGCCTCGGGCCAAGGCCGTCAACGTCAAGGGCGTTGCTAACCGCGCCGTCGCAACCGTTTTGACGGCGGGCCTCATTGCTCAGCCGCTCATGTCGCCGCTGGCGGCAATCGCCGCACCGTCAACCGGTAACGGCGATTCTGTTCAGGGGGGGGGTAGTTCTGTAGAGAACACCGTTGCCGCCGGTAACCAAGCGGTCGTAAAGACGGCTGCCCAGCTGGCCGAGGAGTCGGCAAAGCAGCTCAAGGACGCTCAGGCCGCCTACGATGCCGCCCAGAAGAAGGCCGACGCGGCGGGCCAGTCTCAAAAGCAAGCGCAGCAGCAAAAGAATCAGGCCTCGCAGGCCGTGACCGATAACGCCGCCGAGCAGAACGAGGCCGAGGTAGCCGCGCTTCAGGAGAAGATCGACGAGCTTAAGGCAGCCGTCGAAAAGACCGAGCAGCAGCAGAAGAAGCTGGGCGACCTGAACGATCAGCTCGAACAGGCCAACAAGAGTGTCGAGGATAAGACCCAGGCGCTCAAGGACGCCAAGGCAAAGCAGGATGAGGCCAAGAAGGCCCTCGATGATGCCCAGGCCAAGCTCGAGGCCATGGGTATGGACGAGTACGAGGCCGCCAAGAAGGCCGTCGAGGACGCGCAGGCAAAGCTCGATGACGCCAATAAGGCCGTTACTACTGCACAGGACAATCTGGACCAGGCCAAGGCTGCCGAGGCCAGCGCCCAGCAGGAAAAGCAGAATACCGAGGCAGCTTTGACGACTGCCCAGGCCAAGAAGCAGGAGACTGCCGCTGCTCTCGCAGCCGCAACCACCGCGCGCGATAACGCCCAGCAGAAGTTCAACCAGGCGCAGGCCGCGCTCGATGCTGCCGTCTCGGGTACGGGTGTTGACCTGAGTGCGCTTGAGGCCGCCAAGAAAGCTGCTGCTGGTGAGCTCAAGACCGCGCAGGCGGAGCTCAATGCCGCGACGGATGCCGACGCCACCGCACAGACAAATCTGCAGGCCGCCCAGGCTGCCGTCGCTGCCGCGCAGGAGAAGGCCAACGCCGCCAACGCTGCTGTGGCATCTGCCCAGTCTGCATACGATGCGGCAAACAAGGAGTACAACGCCGCCGCCAGCGAGCGCGACGCCGCCAAGGCCGCATACGAGAAGGCGCAGCAGACCGAAGAAGACAAGAAGGCGGAGTACGACCGACTCGTCGAGGTTCGTCAGCAGAAGAGCAACGAGTTCGATCAGGCTCGTGCTGAAGTAACCGACGCGCACAATGCATACGACGCCGCAAACGCCGAGGTCGAGAAGCTTAACCAGCAGATTGCCGACCTCAAGTCGAACATGACCGTAGACCAGAATGTCATCAGTCAGGGTATGTTCGGCTTCATGAACTACATCATCGGCGGCAGCCAGTTCACAGCCACGCAGAAGTCGAATGCAAGTACTGCCGCGTCGATGCTCATGGGGACGACGGATAAACAGGACTGGTATGACAAGTACGTCGATCAGGACATGTCTCGCGACACAAATCCGCTTTCCTTGGAGCAGATGCGCAACGCCCTGACTTACCTCGATACCCAGAACAACCTCCGCAAGGCGAACGGTCAGTCGGAACTCAGTGTCAGCCTCCGCATGACTGCGGCAGCCGCACTTAATACATCATATTCATCGAACATCTGGGGACACTCGAACTGCTATTTCGATCAAGGTGAGAACCTTGCAGGCGGCGGCGGAGCATACACCGGAGGCGAAACCGAGGATACCCTCGGTTGGCCCTACACCGGCCTCTACACACAGGAGAAGGAGGCATTCGATAAGTACGTCGCGCAGTATGGCGACGCACTTGGAAGCCATCGATATGATTCCTACTATATCTACCAGCACTACAACAGCATCTACCATGAGTGCGGACACTATCTCAACATCATCGATGCCGGCGCGAAGGCTATCGGCATCGCGACCGGTAGCGGTAAGAATACCGATTCCGAGGTAACCGTTTTCGACTATAGCGGGAGCACGGGGCAGAAGGATTTCACTGTCTCCGAGTTCAAGAAGCTCGTGAACGACTACATCGACTCTGCCTACAACGCCGGCGGCACTCAGGAGCAGAAGGAGCAGCTGAAGCAGCTTCAGAATAAGTTGGCAGAGGCACAGAAGAACTTTGGGACTGCCGGAACGGCTTATTCCAACGCATTGGATAAGCAAGAAAGTGCTCGCGACGCCTATACCGCGGCCGACACGAACGTGAACACCGCCAAGGGCGAGTACGAGAAGGCCAAGTCCGGCACCGCCGCCGCGAAGACGGCATACGACGCCGCCGAAGCCAAACTCAAGGGTATCGACGTCAAGACGCCCAAGACCAAGCTCGACGCCGCCAAGAGCGAGGCCGCTACTGCCCAGGCAGCTCTCGATAAGGTAAACGCCACGCTTGCTGACAGCAAGACGAAGGCAGCCGATGCCGCTGCTCACAAGGCGAAGGCTCGCAGCGCCCGCGATGCCGCCAAGGCAAAGTCCGATCAGGCTAACGCGGCGTATGACAACGCCACGGCTTCGGTTAAGGACCTTACTGCCAAGCGTGACAACGCCAAGGTGGACCTTGCGGACAAGCAGGGCGCCCTTGACAAGGCAAAGAAGGCCGACGATGCCGCCCAGGCAGGTGTAGACAAGGCCAAGGCAGCAGATGCCCAGGCCGCGACCGCTCTTTCGGACGCCAAGCAGGCAGTTGCCGCCAAGACGCAGGCTGTGTCCGACGCGCAGGCCGAGGCCAAGGCTGCCGAGGGTGAGCTGACCCGCGCAAACAAGGCCTTCGAGCGCTTTGCCGGTGCCCAGAAGGCGGTCGACGACGCCAAGGCCGCCTATGACGCTGCCGTCGCCGGTGTCGCCGATGCCCAGAAGCAGCTCGAGGCCGCCAACGAAGCCGTCGTCGATGCGAACTTCGAGATCGTCAAGGCCAAGGCCGAGCTTGCCAGCGATGAGGCACTCAAGGCCGATCTTGAGGCTGTCGACCATAAGGCATCCCTTGCCGCGGGCACGACGGGCAACGAGAAGCTGGTTAAGCTGAACGCTGCCTACGCTCGCTATAAGGCTGCCGTCGATGCCGCCGCTGGCCTCAAGGCTGCTCTGAGCGATGCCGATGCCAAGCTGTCCGATGCCAACGACGCCTATGCCGCCGCGCTTGCCGAGCTTGGCGATGCCAAGGATGCCCTGGCTGCCGCGCAGGCCGAGTACGACAAGTATCATCCCAAGGCCGAGCCGCAGAGCAAGCCTCAGGCCAAGCCCCAGGTTACGCAGGCCGCCGCAAAGGCCCCCGTTGCCAAGAAACAGGCTGCGCCTGCCGCGCTCGCCCAGACCGGTGATGACTCCGCTCTTGCGGGCGAGGTGTTCGTCATCGGCGGTATCACCCTCGTGGCCGCTGGTGTGACGCTGAGCGATCGTCGTCGCAAGCAGATGTAGCGTTTCGAGCGTAGTTTCTGCAACGAACTTCGGTTCATAGCAGGAGCGCTTCGATGGCTTAACCGATAAGGCCGGCGCGCTGTCATACGCAGCGCGCTGGCCTTTCTTTGTTTCGATATCAAAAAGCCCGGTCGGTAGCCGCGAAAGCTACCGACCGGGCAAATCGTAGGCAATATGGTTGCTGTCGAGCAGCTGCTCAGCTTAGCCCAGCAGGCTCAGACCCACGGAGACAAACGCCAGGATAACGCCGACGATGGACTCGCCGCCGAGAAGGCCGCTGGCAACGACCAGACCCTGTTCCTGGAAGGCGGCGTCCTTGGCAGCCCTCTCCTCGTCGGAAAGACCAGCGGTGGCGTCGCGGTGGGCGGACCACTTGTCGTAGGCGAGTTTGACGCAGGAGCCCAGGAATGCCGTGAGTGACATGTAGAACGGCAGGTACACGCCCAGGCCGATCATCATGGCCGGAATGCCGAGCCAGTACATGACGATGCCGGCGATAAAGCCGCCTGCGAACCACGGCACGCTGGGGATGCCCGAGACCATGGTGGCGACGACGCTTGCCTGCGCGGCAACAAAGCTCTTGTCGGGGCCAAAGGCGTCCGGGCCATAGGCGGTGACGAGCGCGACCATGACGGCTGCGGCGACCAGGGCGCCCACGATGCCGCCAATGGCCTGGCCGATCCACTGCGCACGCGGGTTGGTGCCCAGCACGGCGCCGGCCTTAAAGTCGTTCATGACGTCGCCCGCAAGGCCGCACGCCACGGCTACGATGCCGGCGATAAAGAACAGCTTGACCTGAGCGATCTGTGCGAAGGCAGCCACGATGAGCATAACGATGAGGCCAAAGATTTCCATGGGGTCGATGCCCGTCTGGCCGCAGCTCTGTGCGCTCATGATGGTGGTGACAAAGGTGAACAGCGTGACGATGACGGCCGGAACGGGGCCAAGGTCAAGCACGATGGCGATGATCACGGCGATGGCGGCAGCGCCCAGGCCGATGATGCCGGCGTCGAGCTTAAGGGAGCCCGAGATGAGCGACTGCTCGTCGGTGTCGGTGGAGCTGTCGGCGGCGAGGCCACGGACGATGCCGGCGACCTGCGGTAGGATGTCCTTAAGGACGACGGCGACGCCAAAGCCCATCATAAGGCCCATACCGAGGGACTTGACGATACCCTGCGCGGTCACAATATCGAACAGGCCGGCAGCGGTGCCGCCGACGATGATGCCAAAGTTGCCCAGCAGCGCGCCGGCAAACCAGAAGGCGACGGGGGCAAAGCCTACCAAAAAGCCGATGGACAGCAGCATGGGCGAGTTGTAGATGGCAAAGGTTACGCCGGGGATATTGAGCGTGCAAAGCATGCTGGGCACCACGCCCAGAGCGTCGCGAAGCACGCTGTAGATGCCTGCGATGGCCATGGAGCCAAAGAGCTGCTTGCCGGTCTTGCCGCCGGCCTCGGTGGCGCGCAGGGTCTGAGCTGCGGCGTTGCCGGTGGGGAACTCCAGCGCGGCGTCAACGATAAAGTGACGGTGGATGAGCGCTGTCGCCAGAAGGCCCAAGATGGTGCCGGCGAGCGCCACGATAAACATGTCGAGCCAGCTGATCTGGTCGGCATAGCCCAACATCCAGGCGCCCGGGATGGTAAACGCCAGGCCGCCGGCGACCATGGCGCCCGCAGACATGATGGTGTGGGTGACGTTGGCCTCGTTGAGGCTGGCGTTGCCCATGAGCTTCAGGAAGAACAGCGAGATGACGGCAGCGAAAATGATCGGCCAGGGGAGTGCGCCCATCTTGAGGGCCGTGTAGGCCGAGCTTGCCGTGATGATCACGCAGCCAAGGACGCCGATGACGACGCCGCGCAGCGTGAGTTGACCGCGCATCGAGGTGCGGTTCGAGGGATTGCTCATATAGAACTCCTTTGCGTATATCCGCTTCCCCCGGGAGCGCCGCTACGGATACGGCGCGGGAAGTCGGGTTACCAAGGGCCGCCGCGTGAGCTCGCGTACGACCGCGCACCAGTATAGCGGCAAGGCAGCTCATTTGGGACGGGGCTTTTTTAGCTGACCCAGGCTCGGCCAAAGGATGATTATTCTGGGACGGGGATTAAAAAATCATTGTGTACCTAATGATTTTTTAATCCCCGTCCCAGAATAATCATCCCAAATTGACTGCCTTGCCTACGGGATATACTGCTGGGCAGACGAAAGGAGCGCCGACGATGCTTAATGGGTGCGCATATATATTGACGGTCGACGTGGGCAACACGTTCATTCGCTTTGGCCTGTTTGCAGAGGATTCGGCCGCGGCGCAGGAATGTCCGCTTGCGACGTGCGAGATCACCACGCCGTCGAGCATTACGGCCGACGAAGTGCGTATGCGTCTCGCTCAAGTCATGGCCGCGCTGGCGGCCGATGCGGGCATGCCCGGCACGCTCGTGCCCACGGCGGCCGTGCTGAGCTGCGTGGTGCCGGCGCTCGAGCGCCCGTGGAAGGCGGCGCTTTCCCGTACCTGCACGGGACGCGTGCTCACGGTGGGACCGGGCCTCAAGACCGGCATGCCCGTGCACTACGACGACCCGGCCGAGATCGGCCCCGACCGCATCGCCGATGCCGTGGCGGCACGCGCCGTCTACGGCTCTCCCTGTATCGTGATCGACTTGGGTACCACGACCAATATCGAGGTCATCGACGCGCACGGTACCTTTGTGGGCGGCGTCATCGCGCCGGGTCTGGCGCTCGGCGCCCGCTCGCTTTCGGCGGCTGCGGCGCGTCTACCCCAGGTCGAGCCCTCGGCACCGACGCATGTGATCGGCCGTAACACGCGCGAGGCCATGCGCTCGGGAGTGGTCTTGGGCGAGGTAGCCCGCATCGACGGCATGCTCGACATGGTGCTTGCCGAGATGCGCGCGACCAAGGCCGCGGGGGAGGATGGCGTGCCCATCGTCATTACTGGCGACGATGCCGAGGCGCTCGCGGCGTTGGTCGGCCACAGCCTGACGGTAGATGACGCACTGACGCTGCGGGGTCTCGCCGAGCTCTACCGCATCAACCAAAAGCCCCGCCGCGTGTAAAAGTGAGGGCGCCGGCGGGACAAACGCCTCCACCTTTCACCTGCTACAATGGGTCAAACTATTGCGATTACGGAGGTGTCTGCCATGTCGGACGATCTTCATCAAACTTCGTCAGGCAAGCGCCTGGACGTCATTAGCTGGGACGAGTTCTTTATGAGCGTGGCCATCGCCGCGCAGCGCCGCAGCAAGGACCCCAATACGCAGGTGGGTGCGTGCATCGCCAGCACCAACCACCGCATCCTTTCGGTGGGCTACAACGGTACACCCTCGGCGCTCAACGACGACTTTTTCCCGTGGGGTACGAGCGACGACCCGCTGCAGGACAAGCACAACTACGTGGTCCATGCCGAGGCCAACGCCGTGCTCAACTACCGTGGCTCGCTCAAGGATCTCGAGGGTTCCACGGTCTACGTTACGCTGTTCCCGTGCCACGACTGCGCCAAGATCCTGGCGCAGGTGGGCGTGGGCGAGGTCGTCTACCTGGACAACAAGTACGCCGACACCGATGATGGACGCATCAGCCGCCGCATCCTCGACTCCTGCGGCATCAGCTACCGCCAGGTTATCGTCGATGTTCACATCGGCACCGAGGGGCAGGCTCAGCAGTAGCGCGTGGCAACGTCAGCTGGCAACAAAAGGCAGCCAAAAGAGCCCCGTCCCAAATTGACTACTCGTGAAAGTCGCGTCTGCGCGCATGGATGGCTCGTGAGCGGGTACATGGCTGTAGTAACATAGCTTCTGTCCGCGGGCGCGCCCGCGTAATTGTGAGAAAGGAGCCCCTGTGGCTGTTAACGAAGAGCTGCTTAAGAAGGTTCTTGAAGAGATTCGCCCCAACCTGCAGGCCGACGGCGGCGATATGGAGTATGTGGGCGTTGACGACGAGGGTGTCGTCAAGCTGGAGCTGCAGGGCGCTTGCGCCGGCTGCCCCATGAGCTCGCTAACCCTTTCCATGGGTATCGAGCGCATCCTGAAGGAGCACGTGCCCGGCGTTACCCGCGTTGAGCAGGTCAATGCCTCCGGCGAGACCGACGACCTGTACGACGAGTACGCGCCGTTCTAAGATGCGAAAGCTGCGGACGGCATACTCCGCATAGACGTTACGCCCAAATATGCGGCTGCGAGCGCAAGGCCCGCGGCCGCATTTGTATGTAGGGAGTAGGAGGGTCGACATGCTCAACGACTTCTACCATATGCTTGATCCTGTCGCGATCTCGGCGGGCCCCATCACCATCTACTGGTACGGCCTGGCCTACGTGGTCGGCGCTCTGCTCACGGCGGTCGTCATGTACCGCACACAGCGTCGCTGGGGCTTTAACATCACGATTGACGACCTGACGAGTGTCGTGGTCGGCGTGGTCTTTGGCCTCATTATCGGTGCGCGCCTGTTCTACGTCGTCTTTTATGGTGATGGCTACTACTGGGCGCACCCGCTCGAGATTTTTGCCACCAACGAGGGCGGCATGAGCTTCCATGGCGGCTTGGTGGGCGGCATTATCGGCGGCATCATCGTGTGCCGCATGTATAAGCTCGATGCCTGGACTTTGGCAGACCTTGCCGTCATAGGCGCGCCGCTGGCCTTGTGCCTGGGCCGTTGTGCCAACTTTGTCAACGGTGAGCTGTGGGGCAAGCCGACCGATCTGCCCTGGGGCGTGGTCTTCGGTGGCACCGCGGGGGATATGCCGCGTCACCCCTCCCAGCTCTACGAGGCATTTCTTGAGGGCATTGTACTCTTCTGCATTCTGCAGGTGCTCAGCCGCAAAAAACCGCTGCTGTCCCAGGGTACGTTTATGGGTGTGTTTGTGATGGGTTACGGCATCGTCCGCTTCCTCATTGAGTTTGTGCGCGTACCCGATGCCCAGTTGGGCTATCTGCTGGGCGGCGTCATCACCATGGGTCAGCTACTGAGCCTGCCACTTGTGATTGCAGGCCTGGCGCTCATCATCTTTGCCCTCCGCCGCAACCGTCCCCAGCGCATCTACCTCGACGCCTAACCACCACAAAGGGGACAGGCACCTTTGTGGTGGTTTGCTGGGCAACGATGACAGAACCGTAACGTTTCCCCAGATAAAACCTGCCAAAATAAACCTGTCCCTTTTTGGCAGGTTTCTAGAAAGGCTCTTTGGACTGTGAAGGATTCCGATCTCTCCACAACGGCTGCGCGCGACGCTGCCCGCATCGTCTGGTTTAAGCGCTACCCCGCCAAGCAGACGCTCATCGCATTTTTGCTCGCGCTGTTGGCGACCACGGCGTTTTCCATCGATCCCGCCCCGGTGTCGAGCAACGCAGTCTTGGCGATTGACCCCAAAGCCTCGGGCATGCTGTACGTGTGCTACGAGGTGCTCCTCTCGTTTGCCGGCCATACCGACGCGGTCATGCTGCTTGCATTTGCCTGCCTGCTCACGCTGCCGTTTCGCTACGTGTTCTTTGGCCGTGGCGACACCTGGCGCCCATCAATCATTCTGCCGTCGCTGTTCTTCGCCATCTGCATGGTGTTCGGCCGCAGCTACGACCTCACCGACTCGGCCGAGATTGTCCTTGGCGACAAAGCTCGCATCATCTGCGCCTGGATTGGCGGCGCGGGCTGGATGCTCCTGGCGATTGTTGCCTTCTACCTTGCCTTTGAGTGTCTTGATTGGCTGAGCTCTCGGCGCATTCCGTTTTCCGAAGCGCACTTTGGCCGCGTATGGCGTGTGACTCACGCCGTGCTCTCGGTCCATCCCTTTGCCGGGCCCTTCCTGGTGCTTATGATCGCTTGGGCGCCCACGCTTATCGCTTCGCTGCCTGGCCTTTTTATGGGAGATACGGGCGCGCAGATTCGCCAGTGGTTTAACTATCCCAACGGCACGAGCGACTACCTGCGCCTACTCAACCCCAACGTGCTGCTCAACGGGCATCATCCCGTAGTGCACACGGCCATTATCGGTTCGTGCGTCCAGCTAGGGCTTTCACTGTTCAACAGCGCCAACGCAGGTCTTGCCATCTATACCTGTGCTCAGTTCGTCATCACGGCCGCCTGCATGGCCTATTCCATCTCGTCGCTGCGCAAACTGGGCGTGGGCCTGCCGGTTCGCGGTGCGATCCTGCTGTTCTTTGCGTTTATGCCGATGTTCTCTAACTACGCGGCGTTGCTCACCAAAGACGTGCTCTTTGCCGACGCGTTTTTGGTGCTGCTGGTGCAGACCGTGAAGCTCGTGGCCTGCGGTCTGCCCCGTCGTGATGCCAATGTCGAGCGAGCGGGCGAGAGAGCCCCCGTGCTCTTTGCGCGCCACGACTGGCTGCTGCTCGCTCTGGGCGCCATGGGTTCCACGTTCCTGCGCAACGGCGGCCTGGTGTTTCCCCTGGCGGCATGCGTAATCGCAGCGGCGTTTTGCGTATGGGACGTGCATGTGGCTCGTCGTGCAGCCAAGCAGACTGGTGCTGCACCTTCGGGCGCCATCCCGCGTTTCCGCTGGGTTGGCGTTCTCGCGGTGCTCGCGCTCTGCCTTGCCTCTAATATGTACTTCACCAAGGTCTTTATGCCGGCGCACGATATCACGCCTGGTTCCAAGCGCGAAATCCTCTCAATTCCGTTCCAGCAGACGGCTCGTTTCGTCCAAAAGCACGACGGCCTCAACTCGGGCGTCAACCCCACGGTTAAGGAGGACGGCACCATCGTGGAGGCTCCTTGCGACGGTTCGGTGACCGACGAAGAGCGTGCCGTGATCGATCGCGTACTCAAGTACGAGAACCTGGGCCGCCGCTACAACCCCGACAAGTCCGATGCCGTCAAGAACTGCTTTAACGAGTACGCCTCGCAGGAGGACATCGATGCCTATTTTGAGGTATGGGCTCAGATGTTTAAGAAGGATCCCGAGTGCTATATTTCGGCGCTTATCAATAACTACTATGGTTATTTTTATCCGAGCGCGCGCGATGCCTGGGTCTACAGCACGGCGCGTAGTGCCGAGATCATGGCGCGTCCCGACAACCTCAAGTACTTCGATTTCCATTCGGTTGACAGCAACGTGGTGCGCTGGTGCGACCATCTGATCAACCTATACCGTGTGGCGGTGCAGCGCATCCCGTTTATTTCGCTCACCATGAGCTCGGCCACCTATGTGTGGATCATGATCGCCGTGGTGGTCTACCTGCTGCGTCGTCATTCATGGCGTGCGCTGGCGATCTGGGTGCCGCTGTTGGGCGTACTCGCCGTGTGCCTGATTGGCCCGTGCAACGGCTCGACCTACATGCGCTACCTGTATCCGGTCATCGCCTGCATGCCCTTCGCCATCGGCGCCACCGTCACCCGCAGCGACTTCCTCTGGTCATAACTTGGTGCATTGGGGTCAGGTTTCTTTGCACCAAAGGGGGCATCATCACGACGCCTTCATTTTGGGGTTTATCTCGCAGGCCAGTAGGTATATCATAACGACTGATATTTACAAGCAATAAAACCGCAGGTAAAAGGTTTGCATAAACCGGTTTAGTCCCTAAAAGTCCCTATGGAACAAGGCCTGCTTCCTGAAACGCGTCCGCTACCGTGTTGACGAGCATCATTAAACTAGCGCGGACATAGTGCTTGGCTGACACGCTCGAACCGGAATGACCCATCAAGACTTCTAGGGTGTCTGGTGCAATCCTGACCTCGTACTGCCAGCTCGTGCGCCATGAGTTGCGGAGGTTGCGCAACGGGTGGTACTCGAACCCGAGCCTTTCGGCCTCGCGCTCCCATATCGCCTTCATCCTCGCGGACGTGAGCGGTTCGCCCTGCATGTTCTCGATGAAAAGGCAGTGTCCGCCATCGACTCGTTCATCGGCGATTTCCGCGAGACGTTCACCCCATCTGCCGGGAACGACGACATGGCGTCGGCTGCTCTCGGTCTTAACGCGCTCTACGACGCCTTGCCCGCGTACGGCCTCGCGCTCGATTGGGACGACGGCACAGACCGTCCCGTTGTCGGCCCTGACAAGCTCGACCGACGCAGGGTCGACGGCAGCAGCCTCGCCCGGACGGCATGATCCGAACGCACCGAGCAGGAATACACCCTCCATGCGCGAGCCGTGCAGCAGTTCCGCCATGCGGACAAGCTCCGCCATGTCATACACTCCGGCGTCCATCTTCGCCACATCGCCAGGCATCTCGAGGCCGACGGAGGTCGGGTCGGAATCGGTTAGCTCGAACTTGACGGCGGTGCGGTAGATTCCGGACAGCATGTTAACGGCACGCTGGGCCTGGTTTTTCGTCATGGAGTCTATCCACTCCTGGATGGCGAGCGGTCTGACCGACGAGAGCAAGCAGTCCCCGAACTTAGGCTCGACGTACCTACGCCATGTCGACCTGTACATGTTCAGCGTGTTCTCTGCTAAACGCTTCTCGCATGACGGCCAGTACAGCGTGTCAAATACGTAACGCACTGTGTATGTCCTGCGCTCGTCGGTTGAGTGCAGCTCGATCAGCCTGTCTCGCTCCCTGCGAGCCTCCGTGAGCGTGCCTGTGAAGTTGGAGCTGAGTCTCCTGTATCCCTTGCCGTCACGCTTGTCTCCCCAATAGCGTATGCGGTACCTGTTGCGGTCGAGTTTGGCAATCGAACCCTTCTCTGCCCTCATGCGTGGCATAATTTACCTGCCCTCCTGCCGTAAGCGGGTCGGTCCTGTGGGGCGTCGTGCATCTTGGCGGGTGGCGACGCCCTGCTTTCTAATCGTCTGACTCTCCCTCGGACATTTTCGCCTGGTCGCGTGCATAGTCCAAGAGGCGTCTCTTTCGCTCGACAGTGCAGGCCTCGTAGCTGTCGAGAAGCCACTGTCTGAGATAGTCCTCCTTTCTTTTCGGCGGTGTGCGCCCGGCAAGCTCGTCCAGCGTGCACCCAAGCCTGTCGGCAATCTCCGCCGCACGCTCGAGCGACATCTTTCGCTTTCCGGACTCATAGCTCTGATACGTGTCGTATTTCATCCCGATTGCATCGCTGAAGGCCTTGCCGTTCGGGTACCCGGCCCTCGCCCTGAGCGCCCGGAGCCTCGTCACCATATTCGTCTCCTCTCGTGTTCGCGAGCCTACTCCGCACTCATCGAACCCTGGAACTCAGCGTATTCGGAAACCTTGTCCTTGGCCTCCTGCGTGCACTTGCGGTAGTCGTCGAGCAGTTCGGCCTCATCGTGCGTGAGCGGCGGAGGCGCGAAATGTGAAGGCTTTCTGCCAACAAGCTCGTCTAGGGAGACGTTGAGCGACTCCGCGATTGTGACGGCGCTTTTCAGCGTCGGCGTCTTCGCCCCGCTCATGTAACTGGAGATTAAACCGCTGCTCAGACCGCTAATTCTGCATAGGTCTGCTGGCTTCATTCCTCGAGAGGCGAGGATGTCTGGAAGACCCTTCAAAAGAATCATGGCAACTCCTTACTCCCTATCGAGAGTAATTTTACCCAAAAAGATGTTGACAAAGCTCCCAACGGGG
>CATYJC010000015.1 GCA_958407555.1 uncultured Collinsella sp.
CGAGCAACCAGCTCGTTAAAAGGTCCATGGTCATGTTGTCTTCGGCAAAGATGCCCAAGTTGCGCTGCTTGAGACGCATCGTTGCGCGAATCGCCTCGACCTGTCGTTCCCCAGGATCTTCCGATCCTTTGTCGCCCATCTCGGCGCAAATAAGCCGGGCAATCGCATCCTCTTCACACTCCCGCATCGGCACGTAAAGCACAGTGCACTGCTCGCTCAGGCATAAAACCGCATGCGCCAGCACGTTCGAAACGTCTTCATGTGCGCCGCCAATCACGCTAAGCTTGCCTAGTCCAATACCGCCGCCCAGGATGTCATCAACAGGCGTACCAGTCTTCAATACCTGCAGGACCTCGAACACCGATGTTTCCATGACATGATCGAGCCCGGAAGTCAGTCGATCATGGAAACGGCTTATGTCAAAGCCGTCATCGCCCCGTTCTTCACGAATCCAACCGCGCTGGCTCGCATCTGTCGGCGGCATCACGCCTGACATGCCCAGCATCTCGCCTATCCTCACAGCGCGTCCAATTCGGTTGTCCCTGGAGTCCATCTTTCGCGTCATCGCACCCCCCCTAACGCCTGCCACGCTTGCCAGTAGCCTTAAAATTCCAAATTGGCTTGAGTCGGTGAATAACATCAACCGTCGGGTCCATGAGTCTCAGTACATCATCCGCAGGCTTATACGCTTCGGGCGACTCATCGAGCGTCGTCTCGCATGCGCTCGGGCAGTAGATGCCGGCATCGCGCATCTCGTTAACGAACGACCTGGTATCGAGCGTTTGGAACGCTTTGGTGCGGCTCATCGCGCGACCCGTCCCATGCGGCGCCGAGCAGTTCCAGTCCTCGTTTCCCTTGCCGCGCGCAATAACGGCACCGTCGCGCATGTTGAACGGAATCAGCACCATCTCGCCCGCATGAGCGCTAATAGCGCCCTTGCGAATCATGCCGCCTTCCGAGACGTAGTTGTGCATGGTGGTAAAGTCGTCCCCGTCGAGTCGAATTCCCGTACGCTCAACAATCTGTGCGACAATCGCCTTGCGGTTCTGATTCGAGAAGCGTTGGCAGTTATGCATATCGACGAGATACTCGGCAGAAAGATCTCCCATGAGATACTTAAGCTCGTCGGGGATATCTGCCGTGCACGTCTTCTGCGCCAGCGCCTGATGGTGCTCCGCCGTCTGCTTGCCCATGTTGCGCGAGCCGGTGTGCACGACCAGATATTGGCGCCCATCCTCGTCCTCGTCGAGTTCAATGAAGTGGTTGCCACCGCCCAACGTACCCATAGAGCGCTCAACCTTGCGCTTGTCCTGAAGCCAATCACGCGACTCCATGCCGAAGTCCGCGAGTACGCAGGCAGGATCGCGATGAAGGCTAAAGCCCGTAGGCACCGCGCGCTTCACATCGCGATTGAACTGAATGAGGTCGTCGCGCGCGATGGTTTCCGCAAGCGGCACACAGTACATCCCGCATCCGATGTCGACCCCCACCAGGTTGGGAATCACCTTGTCGCCCAAGTTTGCCGTAAAGCCAATCACGCAGCCCTTGCCCTTATGGGCATCGGGCATGATGCGGATCTTGGCGCCTTCAAACGCCGGGCAGCTGGAAATCTCCTCGATCTGCTCCTTGGTTGAATCCTCAAGATTCTCGGCAAAGACTTTGATGTCTGCCATCGCATTTCTCCTGTTCTGATCCTTGTAAACCGGAACCGGCCCCAAGCCAATAGAGCGCATGTCACACCAACCAGCCAAACCGCCGATCTCCGTTTAACCACCTTTCGCCCTATTCGAGCTCTTATTGCTGCGAATACTACGGTCGCGCGGGCTACAATGAGTCCCAATAACGGGTCTTGTTTTGTATCTTCGGCTGTTACCCTGCCGGCGAAAGGAGACAACGTGGCGAACAGACCAAATCAAAAGCTCAGGCTTCTGTTCCTGCTTAAAACCTTGATGGAAAAGACCGACAGCACGCACGGGCTCACGACGCAGCAGATCATCGAGGAGCTCGCCTATCACGATCTCGAGGCCGAACGAAAGGCCATCTATCGCGATCTGCAAACGCTTCGCGACTTTGGGCTCAACATCGACCAGCGCGGTGGCAAGGAATGGGCGCTGGTCTCACGCCCGCTCGACCTGCAAGAACTCATCATGCTTGTTGACGCCGTGCAGAGTTCGCCGTTTTTGACCGATGAGTTGACTGACCACCTCATCGGCAAGCTGCAGAGCCTCGCCAGCCTGGGCGAACGCGAGCTTATGCACAAGCGCGTCGACGTGCCTTCACGCGTGAAGATGCAAAACTCCGATGCCCTGCTCAACATCGACTTGATTCAGCAGGCCATGCGCGAAAAACGCAAGATCCGCTTCCGTTACTTCCACTACGACGCCGCCAAGCAAAAGGCCCTTAATCATGACGGAAAGACCTACGAGCTCACGCCTGTGCGCCTTATCTACTCCGACGAGCTCTATTACATGATTGGATTTAGAGATAAATGGGCTAATGCCGGCTCGGGTCATCAGCCGTTCACGCCCTACCGCGTCGACCGTATGCTCGACGTTGCGGTGTCCGAAGAGTCCGCGACCAAAGATCCGCGCATCGCCGGCTATGTGCTCGAGGACCACGTTTCGCCATCATTTGGCGTGTATGCGGCGAACAAGACCACTGTGGTGCTGGAACTCGATGACCGTGCGATGAACCCGCTCATCGACAAGTTCGGGCTCGACGCCGTTGTGTTTGAGAACCAGGACGGGCGCCTGCTGGCCACCGTCAAAGCCCCACTGTCGCCGCAGTTCTTTGGCTGGCTGCTGCAGCTCAGCACCTTCATTAAGATCGTTCAACCTCAAAGTGCCATCGATACGTATCTCGACTATCTCGATAGCACGCGTGCGCTCTACCAGGAAGACAGGTAATACTGCCATGAACATGACCCCCGAACTCATCGCATCGCTCGACCGGCTAAACCCCGAACAGCGCGAAGCCGTCGAATGCCTAGATGGCCCGCTGCTCGTCATTGCCGGTCCCGGCACCGGCAAGACGCAGCTACTGAGCCTGCGCGCGGCGAACATCCTGGCCAAGCGCGATGCCGCCCCGCGCAACATCCTCTGCCTCACCTATACCGAGGCGGGCGCGGAAGCCATGCGCAAACGCCTGATTGAGCTCATTGGGCGCGACGCCTACGGCATCGAAGTCAGCACGTTTCACGGATTTGCAAGCAGCATCAGGTCGCACTATCCCGAGTTTTTCACACGCCCTGCGACCGACACGCTTGTTACCAGCCTGCACCAGCAGGAGATTTTTGACCGCCTGCTCAAATCGCTTCCCTTTGGGTCGTCGCTGGGCGGAGGGTCGCCCGATATGCCCGCACAAAACATCGGCAAGATGATTGGCTTTGTCTCCAAGATCAAACGCAGTGGCCTGGACTACGACACGCTGGGCGCCATCGCGCAGCAGAATATCGACGCCGTTGTCTGGCTCACCGAACATTCCGAGCTGCTTACGCTCGCCTGCGAAAGGGCAAGCGCCGCGTTGGCCGAACGCTTTGAGGAAGAGGTCGAGCGTGCCTGCGGCATGGCGCCCACATCGCTCACTCACCCGATCGAGTGCCCCGCCGGCACGTATGTGCCCTATATCCTTGCATTGCGCGATACCGTTCGCCGCACCGAGCTCATCGATGAGAAGGGCAAATCCTCGGGATACACCAAGGTGCGCGATGCCTTCTTTGGAGGCAGCAACTCTCAGGGGCGCACGTTTAAGATTGCCGAGCAGAGCGAGCGACTTAAGACCGCTTGCAACGTCGCGCGTCGCTACCAGAACGAGCTCAACCAGCACCATCTCTACGATTACGACGATATGATCGGCGATTTTGTCGACGCCGTCGAACACAATGACGCGTTGCGCCAAGTGCTCCAGGACACCTATACCTATATCCAAGTTGACGAATTCCAGGACACCAATGGTGCCCAGATGCGCATCATCGAGCTGCTCTGCGACGGCGTTGATGCGCCCAATATCATGGCAGTCGGCGATGACGATCAGGCCATCATGCGCTTTCAGGGCGCCACGATCGAATGTGCCAACCAGTTTGCGGCCGAGTTCTCGCCCCGGAGCATCGTGCTCAAGACCAACTATCGCTCCACGCCCGCCATCGTTAAGCTTGGTCAAGCCATCGCGCGGCAAATTGAATATCGCCTCGACGCCAGCTCGAATAAGTCAATCGAAGCCTCCAAGCCTCAGGGTGATCAGGTCGGCTTTAGCGAGAACGTCTACGCCGGCAAAGCCGAGGAATACGCCGCTGTCGCCGCGAGCATTAAGCAGCGGCTTGTTAATCACTATCTCGATGAATGCGAAGACCCCAACGAAGGAATTGCGGTCATCTCCGCCAAGCATGCCGCCTTGCGCTCGCTGATTCCCTTCCTCGTTAAGGAGAAGGTGCCCTTTTCGTATCGCGAGCGGCAGAATCTCTTTGCTTCCGAGCGTATGCAGACGATGCTGGCACTGTTGCGCTGCGTTACCGCGCTTGCTCGCGGGCAGAAGGAGCTCGCCTGCAGCTATCTTCCGCAGATTGTCTGTGCCGCCGAGCTGGGCGGCGACCACCCATCGTCCGTGACGTTTGCGCTCAGTGCCAAGCGCGAGCATCGCGGCGACTGGATGGCCGCCATGTGCGAGAGTAATAGCGCCCGCGTCAAAGAGCTGTACGACGACCTTATGCAGTGGGCGGCCGAGGCCGGCGCCTCCCCGGTCAGAGCGTTGCTCTTTAAGATTGCCAAACGCAGCCTTGACTATTATCAGGATCATAAAAAACAGGATCCGCTGGGCGCCGCCGAATTCAATGCCGGCATCCGCGCCCTACTCGCCTTTGCCGAGGGTGAAATGGGCAACGCGCGCCGCATGGGACGCACGCTTCGCCTGCCCGATATTGTCGACAAACTCGACGCCGCGCAAAAGTTTGGCGTGAGCATCGACGCATCGATCGATCTTGGCACACCGGGAGCCGTTCGCCTTACTAGCGCTCACAGTTCGAAAGGTCTGCAGTTCGATTGCGTCTACCTGCTCGACGCCGACGACTCCACCTGGCACAAAGGTGCTGGCGGCATGAGTCTGTACCCGTCCAACCTGCTTATTCGCGACGAAAAGGATGACGACGATGCGCGCCGTCTGCTGTTTGTAGCCATCACACGCGCTAAGCGACACCTCGAGCTCTACCGCGCCGGAGGATCGGCGCTGCAGGAGCTCACGGGGCTTATCGACTCTTGCGAGGTTTCTGCCAAAGCGGACCAGCTCAGTGCCGCCATCGAAACCGAATGGCGCGACAACTACGTGTTTGATACGCCCGAGCTCCGTGCGCTTTTGGATCCTCACACCGACGTAAAACACCTCTCTGCCACGGCACTCAACAACTTTGTGACGTACGAGCCTGGATGCGCAAATAGCCAGCACTTCCCCGAGAAGCAGATTGTGCGCCTGCCCACGGCGCCCACGATCCAAACCGAATTCGGCACTATCGTTCACGCGATGTTCGAAGAAATCGTTAATCGAATGACAACCGATGGCGCGGCGGCAATTGAGACAATTGAGGCCGAGTATCGCCAGCAGATTTCGTGGCTCGATTTTGCCCCCGAGGACGTCCGCCGTTATTCGGAGCGTTTTGAACGCATTTGTCGTGCATTCGTCCCTTGGCTTGTTGAGCATGTACGCGGCTACCGTTGCATCACGGAAGCGAACATGCAGTGTCTGACTGCCGGTGGAACTCCACTCTTTGGTTTTCTTGACCTGCTCCTCGTTGACGATGCAGCTAAGACGGTGCAGATCGTCGACTACAAGACTGGCTTTGGCAAAGAAATCCCTGCAGGCTACCATCGTCAGCTCAAGTTTTACAAACTGCTGGTCGAAGCGTCACCCGAGTTTTATGGCTACACCGTCACCTCCATGGGCGACTACTATGTAGAACCCGACAAGACGACGGGCGAGCTCCGCCCGCCGTTCGCGACAACCGCCAACGCCGTTGACATTGCCGAACTCGAGCAGCTCATCGATGCCACATGGGCTCGCATTGAGCACGGTGCTTGGGATACCAGCGCTTTTGAGCAGAGCGATGCCTATGAGCTTGCCATCGAGGAGCAGAAGGGCTGCCGCAAAAAAGCCGATAAAACCGAGGTCATGCAGCGCGCCTACGAGCACTGGCTAATTGAGAACTCTAGAATGTGACAAAGGCGCTGCCCCTTTGCCACATTATTCGATGACGGTGCGGGAGTTTTGCTTGCGCATGGTGGCGAGCATGTGTTTGGGGACGGCGTGGGCCATGCAGCTGCCGATAGTTGCGCTCGCGGCGGCCTTAGCTGCATCGCTTGCGTTTTTGGTCGCGTAGCTGTGGCGGAAGCGTTTGAGCATGGCAATGTCATTGCCGCCGTCGCCATAAACCGCGACCTCGTCCTCGGCAATACCGTAGTAGCCCGCCAGCCAGGCCACGCTCTCGCCCTTGTTACACGCCACGTCCGTGATCTCAAACATCACCGGATCGAACGGCGCGTTGACAACGCGGTCCGAGCGCTCGGCAAGATATACCTTAAGGTCGCGCTCCAGCTCGGGCGAGGTCACGCGACAGTTGATCTTGCACACATCGTGGCGCAGGATGTCGCCGATCGACTGGTCGAAATACTGTTCCTCGTGATACCCGCCGCGCGCACGCATGCCGCGCATCACGATGCGCTTGATGGGGCTGTCCTTTTTAAAGCCCGCCTGGTGCATCTCGAACGATCCGCTCGAAAACATGCCATCGGGCGTGGAGCAGTCAAAACAGATATCCGGAAACTCCTTGAGCAGCTCCTCGGTAATCTGCGGATCGATGGTCCAGGTCTTGAGCACCTCGCCATGACTGTCGCGCACGATGGACCCATTGGAGCAGCAGGCGTCAAGCGCCAGGCCTGTAAAGCCATGCTCACCGATCGGCAGCGTCGAGCGTCCGGTCGCGGGAACCACATACAGGCCAGCCTCGGTCAGCTCGCGAATGGCGCGGCGGATGGTCCCGTCCGCCTCGTGCAGGGCGTTCAGCAGCGTTCCGTCTAAGTCACTCGCAAACATCTTGATCATGGATATGCCTCTCCTTCGTCTGCACGATATTGTAGACGAGAACGGGCGTGCCCCGAGAGAGGCGCGCTCGTCAGGCGAAAGATTGTCCTACACCGCAGAAGGGCCGTGTTCGCCAGTACGGATGCGGATAACCTCCTCGACCGGCTCGACCCAGATCTTGCCATCTCCAACGGCGCCGCAATCTTGGAAACGGCGCGGCAACGGGCGCGAAACGAATGGGAAATACGCGAGCAAGGGAGCCGTGAGCGCGCCCGTCCCGGCTAGCGCCGAAACAGCTCGCGGGCTCGGTCGCGGAGGTCGGTAGCTCGAATGACACCTTCGTAGCGATTGATGCGCAGACGCGGGAAGGCATTGAAAAAGCGCAGGTCGCGACGACTGAGCGACACACTCGGCACCGGACGGTTCGCGCGCCTGCCGGCACGGAGACGGGCGAGCGATGGATGGGGCACGCTCGGCGCGGCATCGGCCACGCGGCGGGCGGCAAGCGCCAGGCCATGAGCGCCGTCCGAGATAAACGTCGGCATCGAAGCCTTCTCACGCAGGGCATCGAGCGTTGCGTCGCCCAGCTCGGCCAGCCACGCGTTAACGGCACGGCTGCGGATATGCGTCTGCGTCACCGAGTCGATCGCCGAATCGGGAATACGTTCGAGCATGGAGTCAGACGCGTCGGCAAGCGACTCGTTGATGCGGTCGGCAAGGTCGGCGCGCACACGCTCCAGCTGATCGGACAAACGGCGCCAGCTGGCCAAAGAGCACACCGCATCGACCATCATCGCGACCGCGACGATAAAGGCCGCCAGCCTCACAATCAGCACCGGCAGATGGCCGAGCAGCCCCAGCAATGCCGGCTCCACTAAACGGCAAATGCACAGCGCACCCAGGCCAAACGCGCAGGCCCAGTACAGACAGATGCGTCCATGCAAATTAAACGGCAGGTGCGAGTAATCCCAAAAGCGAGCGCCTGTTGTCTTTTCCAATAGGAGGCCCACACTGTACTCGATTACGCTGCATACAAGCGCCGCCGCGACAAACTGGCCCGAGGCATCCGGAATCCCGCGCAGCAAAAGCCAGCAGGCTATGCCGCCCACACCATAGATAGGACAACACGGCCCCAGCAAGAATCCGCTGTTGGCGAAGCGTCCTTGGTTAAGCATGGCGCATACTGTCGACTCCCATGCCCAGCCGCAAAACCCGTAAAAGGCAAACGAGAGTACCAGTGCCGAGAGTGGACAGGCGGCAAGCGTCGCGCCGCCAAACGCCATATCAATCGCGGTTTCCACCGTCTACCCTCTCCTCTTTTCGCTCGATGCTTTACTCGAGCCGTCACTCGAGCCCTCGTTCAAATCGTTCACGCCGTCCTTGCGCGGCAGACGGCCGGCGACCGTCTCGCGCAGCGCGCACCATTTATCCGCCAGGCACACAATCCAAGCCTCACGACACGTCGGCGGCACCGGCACCAGCGGAAACATATGCCGCACGATGATATTCCGCTCGCGCGACGTCAGCTCAAAATCTTCTTCGGCACGCGCTAGGGCAAAAAACGGATGCCGAAATCCGTGCAGGCGATGGCTCGGATCGGGATCGTGCCAATCGTAGAGAAAGTAATCGTGTAACAAGGCTCCGCGCAACAGCGAGGCGCGGTCGACCGAAATGCCAACACGGCCCAAGCGCTCGGCAAAGGACAGGCTCGCCCGCGCTACCGAAGTCACATGTGCATAGACCGTCACGTCGCCATGCTGGATAAACTCGTGCGTCAGGTCCAAGCGGCCCGCCTGGGCCAGCTGGTGGGCGGCATAGTCGACCTCGTGCGCGATTTTCTCGGCACGAACGGCATCAGACATGCTGCCTCCTTCCAGCGGCTCACGGCGGCAAGCCACGGCCTGCACGCATTGAATAAAATCATCATCGAATCTACCAGTATGGCATCGGACAAAACGTTTTGCCCCGCCAGTTGGCGAATTACCGCGCCGCCGTCACATATCAAACGCCAAAATGTGCGAGACTGTTCTGTGCAATTGTGCCGGCCGAGGGAGCGCCGGCGCTCGATTCGCATGGAGTAACCCACAACGATGCTGCTTACGCAAACGACAACGCCCGAGGACGTCAAGGCTCTTAATCGCGCCGAGCTCCCGCAGCTCTGCGACGAGATTCGCCACGCCATCCTCGAAAGCTCCGCCGCTGTCGGCGGACACGTTGCCCCCAACCTAGGCGTCGTTGAACTCACGGTCGCACTCCATCGCGTGTTTAACTCCCCCATCGACAAGCTTGTCTTTGACGTTTCGCACCAGACCTACGCCCACAAGGCGCTGACCGGGCGCGCGTACACCTATATCGATCCGGAGCGTTATGGCGAGGCCTCTGGCTTTGCCAATCCCGACGAGTCCGAGCATGACCTGTTTGCCATGGGTCACACCTCGACCTCGGTGAGCTTGGGCTGCGGTCTTGCCCACGCGCGCGACCTGGCGGGTGACACGTATAACGTCATTACCGTTATTGGCGACGGCTCGCTTTCGGGCGGTCTGGCTTTTGAGGGCTTTAACAATGCCGCCGATCTCGACAGTAACTTGATCATTATCGTCAACGATAACGACCAGTCCATTGCCGAAAACCACGGTGGTCTGTATCGCAATCTGGCCGAGCTGCGCGCCAGCAACGGCACCTGCGAGCGCAACGTTTTCCGCGCGCTGGGGCTCGACTATCGCTACCTGGACGCCGGTAACGATGTCCAAGCGCTGGTCGATACGCTGCAGGAGCTGCGCGATATCGATCATCCCATCGTGCTGCACGTCTCCACCGCCAAGGGCAAGGGCTTTGAGCCAGCCCAGAGCGACCCCGAGCACTGGCATCATGTGGGGCCCTTCGATATGGCAACCGGTCGCAAACTTTGCCCGGGCCACCCGAGCGAGCCCGCACCGCGCACCTATGCCGATATTACGAGCGAGGCACTCAACGCCGCTATCGCGAACGACCCGCAGGTTGTCGCTATCACGGCTGCCACGCCCTATATCATGGGCTTTACGCCCGAGCTTCGCGCCGCGGCAGGCAAGCAGTTTGTCGACGTGGGCATTGCCGAAGAGCACGCCGTCACCTTTGCCACCGCGCTCGCCAGCGCCGGCGCCAAGCCGGTCTTTGGCGCATACGGCACGTTTTTGCAGCGCGCCTACGACGAACTGTGGCACGACCTGTGCCTCAACGACGCCCCGGCAACTATTTTGGTATTTGGCGCGTCGATCTTTGGCACCACGTCCGAGACGCACCTCTCGTTCTTTGATATTTCCATGCTGGGCGGACTTCCCAACATGCACTATTTGGCGCCGGCCTGCATGGAGGAATACCTGTCCATGCTGAGTTGGTCGCTCGACCACCGCGAGCATCCCGTGGCGATCCGCGTACCGGGCATTGGCCTGGTTAGCCGCCCCGATTTGGCGCCCGCCGAGGACACCGACTACAGCGCCGTTCGCTACAACGTGGTGCGCCAGGGTCGCGACGTAGCCGTGCTCGCGCTTGGCGATTTCTTTGAGCTGGGCGAGCGCGTGACAAACCGCTTGGCTGCCGAGTACGGCATCGAGGCCACGCTCGTCAACCCGCGCTTTACGACCGAGCTCGACCGCGAGTTCCTCGACAGCCTTGCCGCCGAGCATCGCGTTGTCGTCACCCTCGAGGACGGCATCTTGGACGGCGGCTGGGGCGAGCGCGTGGCGTGCTACCTGGCCTGCACGCCCGTCCGCACGCGCACCTTCGGCATCGCCAAGGGCTTCCCCGACCGCTACGACCCCAACGAGTTGCTCGCTCAGAACGGCATGACGGTCGAGAACATGGCCGCCGAAGCCGCAAGGCTACTCAACGAGTAAAAAACCTCCGCAAGGGGAACGCCCTTGCGGAGGTTTTTATTTTCGCGACGCGATTATCTCGATCTGTAACATCTAGGGCCCGAATTCCCGTCTAACTGTTACAGATCTAGATAAGACGTCTTAGCCCCCGACGTTTGTCTCAATCTGTAACAGATAGAGACCTTTTGTCCGTCCAGATGTTACAGATCGAGACATTCGAATTTCCCTGAAGAGAGAATCTCGATCTGTAACAGTAAGAACCCATTTCCTCGTCTACCTGTTACAGATTGAGACAAAACAGCATGGCATACCGCCGCATCGGCCAGAACCACCACAAAGGTGCCTGTCCCCTTTGTGGTGGTTCTAAGTCATGGTCGGTGCGAAAAACGAATAGCCGTTCATACGCGATCTCCTTACTTATATATGCGTCGCGTTGCCGCCATTATAGCGACCGCAGCGAGCGACCACGCCGTCCGCAAAACGCTTTCTTAACTACAATAATCGACGTTTGCCCAGATAAAACCTACCAAAA
This sequence comes from uncultured Collinsella sp., assembly GCA_958407555.1. Taxonomy (GTDB): domain Bacteria; phylum Actinomycetota; class Coriobacteriia; order Coriobacteriales; family Coriobacteriaceae; genus Collinsella. The sequence continues at coordinate 11,446 of CATYJC010000015.1, forward strand.
TAAACCTGTCCCTTTTTGGTAGGTAGAATAACCCATAAGGTAAGTATGTTTCTGTGTTATTTCGTGTTGACCCATTTGAGCGCGATAGGGTATAACTCTACTCAACCGCTAGGGATTTTATTAAGAAAGGTGTTCTACCATGAGCAAGAACCTCTCCCAGCAGGTCGTTCTCGACCGCCGCGGCTTCGTTGCCGCCACCTTCGCAACCGTCGCCGGCCTTGGTCTTGCCGGCTGCTCTGACACCAGCGCCGAGGCCGACAAGGGTTCCGCCGCCGGCTCCTCCAAGGGCTCCGAGGATACCGAGGTTTCCGCCACGCTCGATGCCAAGGCATTCGACAAGCTCGTCAACGACGGCCCCAAGGCCGATGACGACGCCATCGCCGCCAGCACCTGGGCCACGGCCGTCAAGGACGCCGGCGTCTTTAAGATCGGTGGCGTTCAGACCTCCACGCTCTTCTCCCTCCTCAACGAGAAAGACGGTCAGACCCGCGGCTTCGACGCCGGTATCGCACAGCTCCTGTCCAACTACATTCTGGGCGAGAACAAGGTCGAGATCACCCAGGTGACCTCGGACACGCGCGAGTCCGTCCTGCAGAACGGCCAGGTCGACGCCGTCTTTGCCACCTACACCATCACTGACGAGCGCAAGAAGCTCGTCTCCTTTGCCGGTCCCTACTACTACACCCAGCAGGCTATCCTGGTGCTCGCCGACAACGACGACATCAAGAGCGTCGACGACCTGGCCGACAAGAACGTCGCCGTCCAGTCCGGCTCCAACGGTCCCGCCATCCTGGAGGAGTTTGCCCCCAAGGCCAGCCAGCAGGAGTTCAAGACCGACGAGGAGGCACGTCAGGCACTCCAGCAGGGCCGCGTTGACGCCTACGTCATCGATAACAATATGCAGCAGAGCGCCCTGGTCCGCGAGCCCGGTAAGTATAAGATCGCCGGCAAGCCCTTCGGCAGCAAGGAGCCCTATGGCATCGGCCTGCCGCTCGATTCCGACGGCGTCGCCTTTGTCAACGACTTCCTTAAGAAGATCGAGGACGACGGCACCTGGACCGAGCTGTGGCAGATCTGCATCGGCGACCGCACGGGCGACACCAACGTTCCCGAGCTGCCCGAGATCGGGGCCTAGGCAGCGAGCCTGGTAACGGCCGCAACGAAACCATATGGAAACGCATGATGCGCTTTATTGCGGTAAACTGTTTCCTCACTGAGTTGTCGGGGCTTCCGTACACACGGGAGCCCCTTTCCTTATCGGCGGGAGGTCCGCATGAGTCTCTCCGAGCTCTGGTCGCTCTATGGCCAGAACTATATCGACGCGCTGCTAGCAACCTGGGGCATGACGCTTGAGTCGTTTGCCATCGCCATGGTGCTGGCCGTCGCCGTCACTGTGATGCGCGTGTCGCCGCTCAAGCCGCTGCGCGTCTTTGGCGACCTGTATGTTCAGGTCTTCCGTAACATCCCCGGCATCGCGCTGCTCATCATCGTCGTCTACGCACTGCCGCCGCTCAAGGTTGTTCTGCCCTACCGTACCTGCGTTATCGTCGCCACGGTCCTTTTGGGCTCGGCCTTTGGCTCCGAGAACTTTATGAGCGGCATCAACACCGTCGGCGTCGGCCAGGTGGAAGCCGCCCGTTCGCTCGGCATGAGCTTCAGCCGTATCCTCGCCAAGATCGTGATTCCGCAGGCGCTGCGCTCGAGCGTGCTGCCCATGACCAACCTCTTTATCGCCGTCATGCTCACCACCGCGCTCGGCAGTCAGGTGCCGTTGCAACCGCAGGAGCTCACCGGCGTGGTGAGCTATATCAACACGCGCTCGCTCGGCGGCGTCGCCGCGTTCTTTATCTCGGCGCTCGGCTACCTGGGCACGGCCTTTGTGGTGAGCCACATTGGCAACTACATCGATAAGAAGGTGAGGATCCTCCGATGAGCAAGCACTCCACCTCCGCGCTCACTATGCGCGATGCGCTCTACGAGGCTCCCGGCCCCAAGATGCGCGCCAAGATTCGCATCGGCACCGCCATCTCGCTTGTTGCCGTCGCCGCGCTTGTCGTCCTCGTGTTGCAGCGCTTTTATGTGACCGGCCAGCTTTCGGTTCACTATTGGTATTTCTTTACGCACCTCACCACCTGGAAGTTCCTGCTTGCCGGCTTTGAGGGCACCGTTAAAGTCGCACTCACCGCTGGCGCCATCGCGCTGGTGCTGGGCTTAGCCCTTATGCTCGGCCGTACCAGCGACATTAAGCCGCTGCAGCTGGTCTGCCGCGTGCTCACCGATTTCTTCCGCGGCGTACCGAGCCTGCTGTTCATCTACTTCTTCTTTTTGGTGCTGCCCCAGTACAAGATCGCGCTGCCGTCGTTTTGGATGCTCACGCTTCCCGTCGCGCTCGCTGCAGCTGGCGTACTTGCCGAGATCTTCCGTGCCGGCGTCAACGCCGTGCCGCGCGGCCAGGTCGAGGCCGCCCAGGCACTCGGTCTCTCCAAAGCTAAAATCACCTTTAAAATCGTGTTGCCGCAGGCTATTCGGTTTATCATTCCGTCGTTGATTTCGCAGCTTGTAGTCGTAGTCAAAGACACCACCGTCGCCTACGTGGTGAGCTACCCCGACCTCATGCAAAACGCCCGCGTGCTCATTACCAACTACGACGCCCTCGTGTCGGTCTACCTGGTTATCGCGGTCATCTACATCCTCATCAACGTCGCGATTAACAAGGCCGCTGTCTACGTTTCGCACAAGACCGGCGCGACCATCATCCGCTAACGCTTTACCATTTCGAGTCATAAGGAGCCGAGCACCATGGCACAGAGCACCTCTTCCACCGGCAATCAGCCGCTGATCGAGCTCAGGCACGTCGATAAGCACTACGGAGATCTGCACGTCCTCAATGACATCAATCTCTCAGTCGACCGCGGCGAGGTCGTTGTTGTGATTGGTCCCTCGGGCTCGGGCAAGTCGACCATGTGCCGAACCATCAACCGCCTGGAAACCATCGACTCGGGCGAAATCCTCATCGAGGGCGAGCCCCTGCCGCAGGAGGGCAAAGATCTTGCCCGCATGCGTGCCGAGCTGGGCATGGTGTTTCAGCAGTTCAACCTGTTCGCACATATGACCGTACTGCAGAACGTCATGCTGGGACCGGTCGACGTACTGGGTGTCTCCAAGGACGAGGCTCGTAAGCGCGCCATGGACCTGCTGGGCCGCGTGGGCGTTGCCGAGCAGGCCGATAAGGTGCCCGCACAGCTCTCGGGCGGCCAGCAGCAGCGCGTAGCCATCGCCCGCTCGCTTGCCATGCAACCCAAGGCCATGCTTTTTGACGAGCCCACGAGCGCCCTTGACCCCGAAATGATCAACGAGGTGCTCGAGGTCATGGTCCGTCTGGCCCAGCAGGGCATGACGATGATCGTCATCACGCACGAGATGAACTTCGCCCGCCGCGTGGCCGACCGCGTCGTGTTTATGGCCGACGGCCAGATCGTGGAAACCGGCACACCCGACGAGTTCTTCGACCACCCCCAGACCAAGCGCGCCCAGGACTTCCTCAACTCCATTAAGGGCCACTAACCCAATTGCCACGCGTGCAAATTCATCAGTAACGTTTGTCCCGCGCCACCCCTGTGCCATGTCCACCCGGATTCGAAAGCCGCACCCATGATCGGAACCCGCACCTCATCGTCCTACACTCCGCACGTCGACGTCGATCCCGCTGACCGCCCGCTTATCCTGGTAGCACCACGCTGGGAAGAAGCGAAGCCCTATTTGAGCGAGACGCTCTCCCCCAACGAGGAGATTGCGAGCGTATTTGTCGACGCCATTCTTGCCGCCGGCGGTCTGCCGCTGCAGATGTCCATTACCGAAGACGTCGACGTTATCCGTCATTACGTGGAAATCGCTGACGGCATCGCCATTCCCGGCGGCCCGGACGTCAACCCCAAACGCTGGGGCGACGAGCGTCCTTACGACCCCACGCTGTGCTGCGAGATTCGCGACCGTTTTGAGTTTAAGCTGGTTAACGAGGTACTTCGCGCCAAGAAGCCGCTCTTTACCACCTGCCGAGGCACGCAGCTGCTCAATGTCGCCACCGGCGGCACCCTGTGCATGGACGTGCCGAGCCTAGGCGCGCGCGAGGGCCGCACGCAGTGGCGCCATGCCCACGTGCTCAACGACCCTGTGCATCCTGTCGAGGTCGTGCCGGGCTCGCTGCTGGAGCGCGCGGTTGGCGGGCACAGGCTGATCCAGACCAACTCCGCACATCACTGCTGCGTCGATCGTCTGGGTAAGAGCACGCGCTTGGTCGCCAAGGCAACCGACGGCGTTCCCGAGTGCATCGAAGTCGAAGGCCAGCCGTTCTGCCTGGGCGTGCAATGGCACCCTGAGTATACGTGGAAGACGCTCGAGACCGACTTTAACCTGTGGAAGTCGTTTGTCGAGGCGGCGGCAAAGGTTAAGCAGGCACGCTAGCTCGCGAATCACACAGGCTTAAACCTTCCATGCCAGGGGGGGCGGACACCAGCAACGGTGCCCGCCCCCCTGTATTTGGTATGCTCGGTATGATTATCCCTCACAAGCAATCAAAGAAATCTCGACCGCAATCGGTCGACGGTAAAGCAAATAGCAAAAACACTTGCTACGTTTATGAGGCAGTCAATTAAAATCGAAACGCATTGACCATCCCCCAACGGGGTCACGCCGCAAATCCACATGAGCATCGAGGACGGAAGCAGAAGCATGGAATTGGCCCCGAGCTGTATGTAGATCGCTACGACGTTGACAAGCAGCAGCATGCCAATCGGACCGAAGCCGGACCCAAAATAGGAAACAACGATTACGCAACAAACCACATATGCAAGGCAGGCAGCGGCAGCAAGAACAAGTCGATAGCAAAATACATGCAGGTTGAAATACTGCTGGGCATCCAAAACGATTACGCAGTTAAGACAGTACAAAACGACACTCGACAGGATAAACGCGCCCAAAAGGGCAAAAGAAGACAGCACCACTCGCGCAACGATAGCGCACACACGCTTCCCTCCCCGAGCCTCCGACAACACCCACGGTTCCTCAATAAAGCCCGAACTGACAAAGCGCGGCACAATGCAAGCCGCGATGAACGGAAAGAACAATGCATGAGCCAACGGGGCTACGTTGAACAGCAGACCGCGAAAAACCTCTGCATTACCAAATAGAAGAACATCCTCTGCCGATAGCCGAAGCGTCGGGTCTGGGAAAAAGCCCAAGAAACTGTTCTCACGGAGGCTACAGAACCACATCGGGAAAGAATTAAGCTGCAATACCACCATGTATGCATAAATTACCAGGATTAAGGCGTACGCCCATTTGCTCACATGCTTCAATTCTGACTGGAGAAGTCTTTTAATCTGACGAGCCATTGAGCACACCCCCAGCACGAAAGCTCACGAGAGCGTAAATCAATACCGATAGACAGCTGGCTGCCACGCCATATCCCAGAAGCGTCAGCTGCCCCATATCGCTATACCCAAGGGCACATCCAACTCCAAGGTACGGCCCCGGAAGAAAGAAGATCCATCGCAAGGACGGTATGGGCGTCTGAAGGTAAGTTCCGTAGAGCGTCAAGCTCATGACAAATCCGATTATTACCACAGCCCCGCTAAATACAGCGCTGCCTGTGATCCGATAGATGGTCACCGTCTCCAGCGCAACCGATATCACCAATACGGCGTTGACTATCATTGCGGGCAAAAATGCAGTTAGCATGTCGTGCGAGTAGTTATGCCCTCCACGTATTATGGCTATTGCAAAAAGAAGAAGGCAAAGCGCACTATATGCTGCGCCGATTATTAAAGCAGACGAAAGTACATGTGCCAGAGCCCCATTAAAGCGGGCAAGACCTCTTGCTGAAGAAATTCGGTACCCCTCTTTATAGCCATGCTCCTGTAAAATTGCCAGGCAAACGATGAGCGGAACGAACAGGGAGGTGCCGGCAAAAGCACTGCGCACAAGGGACTCATCGGGTGCAGAAGGATCGATTACATTCCAGCAGAAACCAATATCCTCCCCAAAAACGCTATTGCCAAAGGCGAGCAACGTTGTTCCGTTTTTTAGAAAGACACAGAAGAGAAGGCCGAACGCCAGCATAAGCGTAAGACCAAACTTCGCCGGAAACATCCTGTGCAAACGCATCATGTCCGCCTTTATGGGATGGATCGCCCGCTTCATAGCGAGACCGCCTTCATCAAGCGCCTGTAATACTCTTTTAGGGACGATGCCTCATCCCTTATGACGTCCATCGGTTCCTTTTTCAGCAGTTCGCCGTCATGGATAAACACGCAACTTGTTGCAACTGATGCCAACTCATCCAAATCATGGCTAGAGATGAGCATGGTCTTACCCTGTTCTCGATTCAATCGACCGATAAGGGCCCATATACTCTCGATGCCCAGCGGGTCCAACCCGTTTGCTGGCTCATCAAAAATAAGCAGATCAGTGTCACCCAACAAAGCCGTAGCTATATCCAGCCGCCGTTTCATTCCCAGAGAAAAACTGTTCACGCTCTTTTTCTCTTCGACGTCCAGCCCGACTAGGCTCAAAACGCGAGGAATCTCACGATTCGCATCAAGCCCCCATTCCGCACATCGAATTTGAAGATTCTCAACCGCACTGAGGGATTGGTATGCTCCGCTGGAATCTGGCACATAGCCGACACGCGTCCGCATCAGGCCAAGCTCTCTTTTTGATTTGCCTCCAAAGAGCTCCACGCTCCCCGACGATGGCTCGCAGAGGCCCAAGACGATTTTAATAAGCGTGCTTTTGCCCGCACCGTTTGCACCGACAAGGGCACAGAGCTCAGACTGATGCACCTCGAAGGAAACGTCATGCAAAACGTGCCGTTTCCCGTAGCGTTTTGAAACTTTTGATAGCTTTATCGCTGATGCGTTCATTGGACCCCCGTTCTGCTTGATAGAAAAATCGCTCATATCGTTCCTTCTTTCCTTTATTGTTTTCCATTGCTGTTATTGTTTTTCGATAACTCATATTTGTCAAGACAATCTAAAAGAAGGGACCCGTGTTAGACACGGGTCCCTTCACGCTGATACTTCGTTTTAGTTGTTCGCCTTAAGCTACTCGTCACTCAAATCGACAGCAAAGACTGATGTCGGAAGCGACGCCTCATTGCCTCCGCCGTCCCGCATCTGTCTCACGACATTTTTTGCGCGCTCGACAATAAGCTCCTCAAGCTCTTTCTCGCTCACGCGCTGAATAATATCTCCCGGTTGACAATCAAGCTCATCACAGATATCGAGAAGCGTCTTTAGGCGAATAGCTTTTATCTTTCCGTTTCTAAGCTTTGAAATATTAGCCGGAGTATGCCCCGTCGCCCGAATCAAATCAGCGCTGGTCTTTCCGGTCTTAAGCAGCTGCGTCTCAAGCTCGATGATGAGATAGCTCATGCTTCCTCCTACACAAGCTCGTCAGACTGCTCTTGGAGCAGCGAGGCATAACTCCAGATCACCGAGATACACAGACAGACAGCCGCGCCGATAAGCGACCCCGCATCAAAGGCAACGCCTTGGCAAATCTCAATAACGAAGGAATGAGGCACGACGTAAAGCTCCAGCCCACCAATGGTAAGATTGACCGATCCGTAGGCACCAATAAGCGAAACCGCGGCGTTAACAGCAAAGGCAAGCGCAAGAACACGGATAAGCCGCACATGCGTCTTGGTAAAGGGCGAGACGCCTCGCGAGATGTTACGGCTGATCCCACACAGAACGACAAGCGAAATACCCACGACGAGTGCCAGGCACAGTCCGCTTGGGATAACGATGCACCCGCCATCGAGAAGCGTCACGACGCCGAAAGAATCGACAGAAGCAACGTTTGCAACCGCATACCAGATCACGTAAACAACCAACGCGGCAAAAGCGACGAGCATCCCTGCAAAAACGGCTGCCATGCAAAAGCCAAGCTTCCTGATATTTTCGCCCGCTTTGGCCATACGCTGAACGCTGTTAGACATACACTCACCCTCATCGACTCTATCGTTATTCGAACAGTTTATCGAACAACGATATTGATTGCATGCGGAAAGCCCCGCCAGTGCGCATAGCCCATTCACTAATCAGAAGGGGTGAGAGTGGATTTTTGGACACGTATCGAACGAGAGTGGATAATCTCCCACTTCGAGGCCACCACCGGGCCTAAAACGGGAGATTATCCACTCTCATAGTCATCAAGACTCGCAAGCCCTTATTCGGCCGCCTCGCGCAGGGCCGACATCGTAGCCGCATATTGCTGCTGCAGCGCATGCATCCCCTCGCGAGCGCCGTCAACGGCATCGGCACCACGCAGTGCTTCGGTTACCACGACCGCCGGCTCATACAGATTATCGAATCCCAGGTTCTGGCTCACGCCCTTGAGCGTGTGCGCTGCCATAAACGCACCTTCGGCGTCTCCCGCCGCCATGGCGGCCTCCAGCTTGTCCATGCTCTCGTCATCCAAAAACTTGAGGGCAAAGTGGGCGAGCATTTCCTCGCCCATCAGCCGAGCGCACGCGTCATCATAATTGGCGCCGATCTTCTCATACGCCTCACGCATGGAAATCATGGATTAAAAACTCCTTTGGTCAAACTAAATCGTGGGAAACGCGACGACGTCAGCGGGGCGTGCCAACGTCTCGGCAATTTGGTCTTGCACCTCGAGCAGACAATCGAGCAGCAGCGGGTTAAAGGTGCCGCACTTACCGTCCAGGATCATCTGAATTGCCTCCTTGTGCGGGATAGCGTCCTTGTACACGCGCACGCTCGTCAGAGCATCGTACACGTCGGCCACCGAAACCACCTGTGCGGCAATGGGAATTTCGTCGCCCTTAAGGCCATCGGGATAACCCTTGCCGTCCCAGCGCTCGTGATGCCAACGCGCAATCTGGTACGCATATTCCATAAGCGCATTGCCAGCGTGATGGCTACCCAGCTCAAGCAGCATGTCGGCGCCGATTGTGGTATGCGTCTTCATAATCTCGAACTCCTCGGGCGTAAGGCGCCCGGGTTTGTTGAGAATCGCATCGTCAATCGACATCTTGCCGATATCGTGCAGCGCCGAAGCCAGGGCAATCGTGGAGCGCTCCTCATTGTCAAGGGAAATGGTGTCGCTACGCTGGACCAGACAGCCAAGCAGCAGCTCGGTCAGCTTTTCGATGTTCGTAACGTGCCTGCCGCTCTCGCCGTTGCGAAGCTCCATGACGCCAGCCATGATGTCGATGAGCATGCGACTGTTCTTGACACGCTCGTTGTACTGCTGGGACAGCAGGCTCGTCAGGCGGCGCTGTTTGGCGTATAGGCGGATGGTGTTGCTTACACGGCGGCGCACGACACGGGAGTCAAACGGGCGGTTGATATAGTCCGAGGCGCCTAGCTCGTACGCGCGCAGAACCATATCATCGGAATCTTCGCTCGAAATCATGATGACAGGCAGATTGTCACTAACCGATCGGCGCGACAGACCGGCCAGCACCTCAAAGCCGCTTATGCCTGGCATGACAATATCCAGCAGCACGAGCGACAACTCATCACCATAGCGGTCGACCATGTCGAGCGCCGTACGACCGTTGTCGGCCTCGAGGATGCAATACTCGTCCTTGAGCATCTCGCTGAGAATGACTCGGTTCATCTCGGAGTCATCGACAATAAGTACCAAAGGCTTTTCGCTTTGGAAGGCCTCGATGGAATCGGCATCGGTCACGACCGTACCGGCTTTTGCCTTAGCGCGGCTCAGTAACTGGACAGCGCGGCCAACGCCCTCATCGACCGTCTCGCCATGAATACGAACGCCACCAACACATGCCGTCAAGCTCACGTACTCATGGCCCGGAATAATCGTGGAACGAACGGCATCGGACACCTGATGCAGGCGACGGGTGAAGTCATCGGAGGGAATATTGGGCATGACAACCACAAACTTGTCGCAGCCATAGCGCACAAGCTCGTCAGTCGAACGGATTCCGCTGCGCATGGCTGTCGCCACGGCACCGAGCGCAAGGTCGCCGGCATGACGGCCACACGTATCGTTGAAGACCCTAAAATCATCAAGGTCGATCATCGCAACGCCAGCATTCATGCGGGCGCTACGGAGCTTTTCCTCGTAATATCGGCGATTGTGCACGCTCGTCAGCACGTCGGTGTAGACAAGGTCCTCTTTTGCGGCCTCTTGCCCATCGATCGGACGCACCATCAGCAGGACATGAGGCTCGCCCTCGACCTTCAGAGGGCGCAGGCGAGCGCGGTACTCAACGCCATCGTTGAGCAGTTGCTCCGACACCTCATCGGAATCTGTCAAGGCCTCAAGACTTGCCTGGCGCAAACAAGGGCAGCGATCGCCGGCGAGCAGGCAGTTAGGCTCGCTCTTAATCTGATCGGCCGACAGTAAACGTACCACGGGGTAGGTCTTCGCGACACGGGCGACCTCGGCGGCAGCCTCCTCGTCGGTTAGATTGACCTCGTGATTATTGAGCATATGGGGCCCTTTCGATAGCTTCGCATGGTAGCGGTGGGTTCCAAATGTTACAAGGGTAACACCTTGCCGATGCAGGTAAGCACGTAAATGCTGTTACATTTTTATGAGTTGGCAGACGGCGCGATTGAAGCCGTAGACGTGAGGTTTTGAACACATTTGTTAACAATGCCGAAACGTTTGCGGATGAAGCCTGCTTTGGCTATTGCGGGTGTTTGAGCCCCAGGATGCCACGGACAGCCCGGGCAGCCGCTGCCGGGCGATCGCGCAGACCGTTATGCGCGCCGGGAACCATTACGAGTGGACAGTCCAAAAGTTCAGCCGCCACCCTTGTGCCAGCCTCGCGAGGCGTGCCAATCGAGAGCTCGCCCAGGAGCACGGCGGCCACCGTTTTCGACGCACGGACGCTATCCCAATCGGGAACGCAGGTCATAGTAATCCCGTATTCGTTCGCCATGAAACTGCGGCCGTTGCGCAGGGCATGCTTGGTTTCCGCCTCGGTTAACTTGGGGGCCTCAGGGTCCGAATCGCCGATGGCGCCCAGGAAGGCCCGTAATGCCCTGGAGACCTTTCCCGCGGCGATCATCTCGAGCAAAACCGGGGCCGCGCCCAGACCGGCGCCCTCATCCGTCACGGCGGGTTCATGCAGAATCGCACGCGAGATTATGGCGGGGTTTGCACGGAGAAGCTCCAGGGCCACCAACGTACCGGCACTGTGCGCGAGCACGTTTGCCGGAGCGCCAATATGCTCGATAACGACCTGCAGGTCGGCGGCTTGGGCGGCGAGGTCGTAGCGTCCGTCTGCAGCGTCGCCGCTCTCGCCGCAACCGCGGCGGTCGTAGGTAATGACGCGATAGTCACAGGCGAGCTCGCGGGCGATGCCGTCAAAAAAGACACCGTCGACGCACGCACCGTGCACGCACACCAAGGCGGGTGTATCGGACGATACATCCGGGCCGGCATACTCGCGGCAGGCAATCGTGGTGCCCGCATTCTCGACCGTAAAATCCATGTTGTGCCCCCATCATCAACGCCCATCCAGTTGCACGTCAGTACGATTGGATGGACCCGCATTGCCTTA
>CATYJC010000016.1 GCA_958407555.1 uncultured Collinsella sp.
TTTGTTTGTTGCTCTGCTCTCGCTCGCAACAGGGAGTATATTAACCCGAAACTTTAGACTTGTGCAAGAACTTTTTTACAATTTTTGAAGCAAGTCCAAAATTGTATCTGCGAGCTGGGGTTTTGTTAGTACGGGAAGTTCTTGCGTACCCGTTGTGCTCACAATCCAGACCTTGTTGGTGTCGGTCCCAAAGCCCGAATCGGTGCGTGAGACATCGTTGGCGATTATTACATCGCACCCCTTGCGGGCCAATTTGCGCTCTGCGTACTCGACAACGTTATCGGTCTCGGCCGCAAATCCGATCACGCATCGCTCGCCCTTCTGGCGCGAGAGCTCGGCCAAAATATCGACCGTCTCGACCAGTTCGATGTGATCCAATCGTTCGTTGGCCTTTTTGAGCTTATGGTCGGCAGGGGCTGCGGGGGTGTAGTCGGCGACAGCGGCCGCGCAAATGGCCGCATCGGCCCTCTGAAAGGCGCTCAGAGCCGCCTGCAGCATCTCTGCTGCGGTCTGCACGCGCACGCACTCCACGCCGCGGGGGACATCGATCGATGTCGGTCCTAGCACAAGCGTGACCGCAGCACCGCGGCGAGCGGCCTCCCCCGCCAGGGCGATGCCCATCTTGCCCGACGACCGGTTGCCGATGAAGCGCACAGGGTCGATCGGCTCGTGCGTGGGGCCGGCGGTAATCACGATGCGCTTGCCCGCAAGGTCCTGGGGCGCGGGGTCGAGCACCTCGCAGACGGCTTCGACAATGTCCTCGGGCTCGCTCATGCGTCCCGTGTCCACGTCGCCGCAGGCAAGGTAGCCACTGCCAGGTCCCACCACATGGACGCCACGGTCGCGCAACGTGGCCATGTTGGCCTGCGTTGCCGGCGCCTTCCACATGCCGTTGTTCATGGCGGGTGCGACCACGATGGGTCGCGGCGTGGCAAGCAGCGTGGTGGAGATGAGGTCATCGGCGATGCCGTTGACCATCTTGGCGATGATATTGGCCGTCGCGGGCGCCACGACCACCAAGTCGGGCTCCTGCGCCAGCGAAATGTGGTGGATGGGGTCGGAAGGGTCGTCGAATAGGCCAACGGCAACGGGTTCGTGGGTGAGTGCACGGAAGGTGAGCGGGCCCACAAACTCGGTGGCATGCTCGCTCATAACGACCTTGACGCGCGCGCCGCGCTTTTGCAGCAGGCGCACGATATTGCACGACTTATAGGCGGCGATCCCGCCGGTAATGCCCAGCAGGATCGTTTTTCCCTCAAGTTGCATTGATTTGTTGGGTGCCGCCGTCATCGTTAGGCTTCCTTGCTGGGGAGCACGAGCAGGCGGTGGCAGTACGGGCAGTGCGTAATCTCACTACCGTCGTGGTTGAGGTCGCTCATGGACGACGCCTGCAGCGCCGTGTGGCAGACCGTGGGGATGTTGCCCTTGATGGTCTCGACGGCCAGTCCGCGGAATTGCTTGAGCAGACGCTCGTAATCGGTGAGCACGTCAGTCGGCAGCGTGGCGGCAAGTGCGGTGCGTTCCTTGGTGGCTGCGTCAATCTGAGCCTGCAGGTCGGCGGCCTTGGCACGGGCGGCCTTGGTATCGGCCTTCACACCCTCCTCGAACTTGGCGATGATGGCCTGCGCGCGAGCCTCGCGGTCGAGCGCCTCCTTGTGGGCGACGACGACGTCCTTGCGAGTGTGCTCGATCTTGTCCAGACGCTTTGCCAGGGTGGCAAGCTCGTTCTCCAGGTCCTGCACCTCGCGGTAATCAGAACCGTCAACGTGACGCTTCTTGGCAGCCTCGATGGCGTTGTTGGTCTGGATCTCGGTAGTATTGAGGTCGTCGAGCTCAATATCCAGATCCTTGCGCTGGGCGTAGAGCTTGGTCATCTCGGCCTTGAGCTTAACGTAGGTCTTGCGCTTGGAAGCGAGCTCCTTGAGCTCCGGCATATTGGCAAGTTCGCTCTTGTTGCGGGCGAGCTCCAAATCGATCTGTTGCAGCTTGAGTAGCGTAGCGCCGGCGCTCATAAGTTCTCTCCTTTTGTCACAGTCCACCATTGGCAAGGGTTCAGTATTTTAATCGCATGACGGGGGTCGACCCCGGCGTCAACTGCAGAGTTCATCAATATATCAACGAACGGCTCCTCGGAGCGGTCATGGCCGAGCAAGATCACCGGCAGTCCGCGCAGGGCAAGGTCTTGCGCCACGTGGTAGCCCGCCTCTCCGGTCACAATAGCATCTGCACCCGCGGCGATGGCAAGCTCACCAAAATCGCCGAGGGATCCGCCCAGAATGGCGACAGTGCGACACGGGCAATCGGCCTCGCCCCATACGCGCGGGTCGCTGCCATAGGCCATGGCGGCACGGTTGGCGAGATCACGCAGATTGCAGGGATCGTGGAGAGTTGCGAGTGCACCCAGACCGGTGAGCTCAGGATCGTCCACATGCTCCAGCGAGCTCATGGGCTCAGCGCCCAGCAACTCACTCAGGCGAACGCGTGCCTCGTGCGAGCGGTCCAGGTTGGTGTGAAGCGAGATGATGCTCACGCCGCAACGGGCTGCCTCATACAGTGCAGCGCTGCACTGGGGGCGAGACGCATCCGCCGGACAAAACGTCTCGGGCGCCTTGATATAGATGGGATGATGCGTCAGCAGCACGTTGGCGCCGGCCTCGAGAGCGCGGTGCACGTTGGCCTCGGTCGGGTCGAGTGCACAGGCAACACCGGTGATCTCTGCAGTGGGATCTCCCACGGATAGCCCAACATGATCCCAGCACTCGGCGTCTGCCTTGGGGTAGCGCGCCAGCAGCGCATGTTCAAGCTCGGAGACGATCATGCGGCGCCTACGATCGAGAGGAGCGTCTGGGCAAAATCGTCCAGATCGCCCGGATTCACGCGGTCATCGAAGGAGATGCGCAGCGACCCCAATGCCTGCTCGCGACCGATGCCCATCGCGCTCAAAACGTGGCTGGGGTCCATGCTGCCGCTCGAGCATGCCGAGCCTGCCGACACCTCAAAGCCGGCGGCGTCGAGCTTGATGATGAGCTCCTCGGAGTCCATGCCGTCAATGTAGATCGATACCATGCCGGGCAAACGGTCGGCCTGCGTGTAGTCACCCATGGTGGCGTGAATGCGCGGATGGGCCGTAAGCGTGGCGTAGAGCTTGTCGGAAAGGGCTTGTAGCTTCTCGCGCTCCTCGGCCACATGGGGCGCCAGCACGCGGGCGGCAGCGGCAAAGGCCAGCTGTGTGCGCAGGTCCTGCGTGCCGGCGCGACGTCCGGCTTCCTGTCCTCCGCCAAAGATGCGGGGGCGCAGCGGTGTGCGGGTCTTAACGTAGAGCGCGCCGGATGCCACAGGACCGCCAATCTTGTGTGCGGCAACGGACATAGCGTCGACGCCCAGCTCGGTGACATCGAGCGGAATATGCAGATAGCCCTGGATGGCATCGGTGTGGAACAGGGCGCCTGCGGTGTGCGCAGCCGCGGCAAGCTCGCGGATGGGCTGCACCACGCCGGTCTCGTTGTTGGCGGCCATGATGCTCACGAGCGCGACGTCGTCGCCGAGCAGCTCGATGAGCGCGGTAGGCTCAATATAACCCGCACGGCAGGGCTGCACCAGATCGACGGTAAAGCCGGCGGCGCGCAGCAGCGGCAGGTTGTCCAGAATCGAATCGTGCTCGATGGCAGATACGATCACGCGGTTGCGCTTGCGGTCGTGCTGACGGGCGCCTTCGGCAAGGCCGAGGAGCGCCAGCTGGTTGGCCTCGGTGCCGCCGTTGGTCAGGACGATCTCGGACGGGCGGACGCGAGCGCCAAAGCTGCGGGCGATCTCGCGACGGGCAACTTCCAGGCGTGCGGCGGCCTTGCGGCCAAGCGAGTGCAGTGAGTTGGGGTTGACGCCCGCAAGCTCGCTGTCGTCGTACTCTCGCTGCGCAAGGAGCGCCTCGGCGCGCATGGGCGTCGAGGCGGCATAGTCAAGATTCACGGGTATGCGGTTTTGACCTGCGGTCATAAGGGTTTATGCCTCCTGTGCGGCCTCATTGCCCAGCTTCTGCAGCAGCGCAACCTCGGCGGCGGGATCTTCGGACTTAAATACGGCGGAGCCGGCTACGAGCACGTTGGCGCCAGCCTTGACGACCTCGGCAATGTTCTTGGAAGAAATGCCGCCATCGACTTCGATCAGGGGCGACACGCCGTGGCGCTCACACATGGCCGTAAGCTCGTGCAGTTTGGCGATGGTACCGGGGATAAAGCTCTGGCCGCCAAAGCCGGGGTTCACGCTCATCAGCAGCACCATATCGACGACATCGATGATGCTCTCGAGTACGCACACGGGGGTGGCGGGGTTGAGCACCACACCGGCCTTGACGCCGCGCTGCTGTAGATGGGTGAGCGTGCGGTGCAGGTGCGTGGAAGCCTCATAGTGAACGGTGATCATGTCGGCACCGGCGTCGGCGTACCAATCGACCGTCTCGTCGGGGTTCGACACCATCAGGTGCGCGTCGACCGGTACATTTGTGGTGCGCTTGACGGCCTTAAGGATGTCAACGCCAAAGGTCAGGTTGCCGGTAAAGTGACCGTCCATGACGTCGAAGTGCACGTAGTCGGCACCAGCGATTTTGTCGAGGTCGCCCTTGAGGTTGGCCATATCGGCCGAAAGAATCGAAGGAGCGATTTTAATGGAACCCATGGTAGAAGCCTTTCTGCGCTAGTCGGTGAGTCCGTAGAACTCTTGGGAGGGGACGCGGTCGGTAAGGATCTCGAGCGCCCTATCCAAAGTAACACCGTTGTAGAGCGTTTGCTCCACGGCAAAGGTGAGCGGAATGTCTACACCCAGTGAACGGGCGAGCTCGCTGACGCTGCGGGCCGCAACGGCGCCCTCGACCACCATATGCGTGCGGGCCTGGTATTCGTCGAGCGACACGCCGTGGGCAAACTCGTAGCCAAAGGTGCGGTTGCGCGAATGCTCCGAGGTACAGGTGGCGATGAGGTCGCCCATGCCGGCAAGTCCCATGCAGGTTATGGCCTGCCCGCCGCGGGCGTGTACCAGGCGGCTGATCTCGGCCAGGCCACGCGTCATGATAAGGGCGAGCGTGTTGTCGCCCGCGCCGGTGCCTGCGGAGATGCCGCACACGATGGCGATGACGTTTTTCATGGCGCCGCAAACCTCGACGCCGGTCATGTCCTGCGACAGGTAGATGCGGAAGGCCGTGGATAGGAGCAGGTCCTTAAAGGTCTCCCCTACCTGCGGGTCTTTGCTGGCGATGACGGCGGCAGAAAGTCCGCCGCGGCAGATCTCCTCGGCATGGTTGGGGCCCGAGAGTGCCGCCACGCGCGCATCGTTGCCGATCTCGCTGGCGATGACCTCGCTCATGAGCAGGCCGGATTCGGGCTCAATGCCCTTGGTGAGGCAGAGCACCGGGGTGTCGGTGGTGATACGGGGTGCCGCCTGATGGCATACGCTGCGCAGGTGTGTGGAGGGCACGGCAAAGATAATGACGTCGGCGCCGTCGAGAGCCTGCGCCAGGTCCGTGGTAGCGACGACGTTGCCGGGCAGCTCGTAGTCCACCAGATACCGGGGATTGCGGTGCTCGCCATTGATGCCGGCGGCCGTTTGCTCGCTATGGGCCCACATGGTCACGCGCTCGGCTCGCGCGGCGGCAAGGCCGGCGACGGCGGTTCCCCAGGAGCCGGAGCCAATCAGCGCAACATTCATGACTCTCTCCTACTTATCGTCGGGCTCGGTGACGCGCTTGGTAAACGAGAGCTTGGACTCCTTACCCGTCATGAGCTTTTTGATGTTCGCGCGATGGGCCCACACCACGGTGATGCCGATCATCGCCATGCAAAACTTAAGTCCCAGGCTACTGTATGGAAAGACCGCACAAGCGGCGATGGGAAGGCCAATTGCGGCGGCAAGCGAGCCCACCGACACAAACTTGGTGATGGCGACGGACACGATAAACATGCCTAGCAGCGAAAGTCCGATGGGCCAGTACCAGGCAAGAATCACGCCCAGGCCCACGGCGATACCCTTGCCTCCGTGGAAGTTGAGGTAGGGCGAAAAGATGTGTCCCCACACGGCAGCCAGGCAAATGACGCCGAGCATCCAATCGCCGGGGGCTCCGGGCGCCATGATGCTCACGGGGAAGCCGTAGCCCACGCCCGCGATAAGCGGACGGGCGATAAGAACGCAGATAGCGCCCTTAAGGCAGTCGAGCAGCAGCGTGAGCGCGGCCACCTTGGGGCCGGCTACGCGCAAGGCGTTGGTGGTGCCGATATTGCCGGAACCCGCCTTGCGAATGTCGGTGTGGTTAAACACGCGGCCCAGGATCAGACCAAACGGAATCGCTCCGATAAGGAACGAGACCACGGCGCAGATGGCGGTCAGCAGAATCGGATTATGCATCCTTTTGCTCCTTCTTCCTAAAGAAGAGTCGAATGGGCGTGCCGGAAAAATCGAAGGTCGAGCGCATGCGGTTCTCAACGTAGCGCTGGTAGGTGTCGTTGACCAGGTCGCTGTGGTTGACGAAGAACGTGAACGTCGGCGGGTTGACGCCCGTCTGGGTCACGTAGTGCATGCGCAGGCGGCGTTTGCCGTCCACCACGGTATGACCGAACTCGCGCAGGTCGGTGAGGAACGTGTTGAGGCGCGAGGTGCTGATCTTTTGCGAGCGCGTCTTCTCGGCTGCGTCGACCATCGCCCAGATCTTCTCGACGCTGCGACCGGTCAGGGCCGAGATGCGCAGGTACTGAGCCCAGGGAGCCATAACACCCAGACGGCGGTCGACGGTCTCCATGCAGGCCTCACGCTTGCGGTCGTCGTCGAGCAGGTCCCACTTGTTGAGCAGCACAACGATGGCGCAGCCGCGCTCGATGGCCAAGCCCATGACCTTCTGATCCTGCTCGGTGACGCCCACGGAGGCGTCGACGACGAGCAGCGCCACGTCGGCGCGGTCGATGGCGCGCAGGCCGCGGACCATGGAGTAGTACTCGATGTTCTCGTACACGGTGCTCTTCTTGCGAATGCCCGCGGTGTCGACCATGCGGTAGTGCTTGCCGTCGCGCTCGACGACGGTGTCGATGGCATCGCGCGTGGTGCCGGCGATGTTGGACACGATGGAACGGTCGGCGCCCAGGATACGGTTGAACAGCGAAGACTTACCGGCATTGGGGCGGCCGATGATGGCCACGTTGAGCGCATCGGGGAACTCGTCGGCGATCTCGTCCTCCTCTTCGGGCAACAGGGCCACGATGTCGTCGAGCAGGTCGCCCGTGCCGTGGCCATGCAGGGCCGAGAGCGGCGTGGGCTCGCCGATGCCGAGCGAATAGAACTCCCAGATGTTGTCATTCTCGCGATCGGGGTTGTCGAGCTTGTTCACCAGCAGAAAGACCGGCTTGTCGCAGCGCTTGAGCATGCGGGCGACCGACTCGTCCTCCTCGGTGACGCCGGTGCGACCGTCGACCACAAACAGGATGACGGCGGCTTCCTCGGCGGCGGCAAGGGCCTGGTCGCGGATGGACGTGGCAAAGACGTCGTCGCTCTTAAGCGGCTCAATACCGCCCGTGTCGACGATGGTGAACTCGCGGCCGTTCCAGTCGGCCGTGTGATACGAGCGGTCGCGCGTGACGCCGCGGGACTCGTGGACGATGGCGTCCGAGGTCTGGGCCAGGCGGTTGACGAGCGTGGACTTGCCCACGTTGGGGCGTCCGACGACGGCGACGATAGGTTTCATCTGCTCTCCTTTAATGGTTAGGGTCAGCGGGAATAGTTGAATTGGCGGGCGTTGTGCCAAGGATGTGCTCCAGGGTATCGAGCAGCTCATGCGGCATGGTCGATACCACATGAACCTCGGCGCCGCGACCGGTAAGGCTTGCGAGTAATTCGTCACGATGATACTCGTCAAGGGTCATACCGTCGGCGTTGAACATGAGCTTAGGCACAAAGAGCATAACCCCCGACAGGTCCTGCGGCAGCTGCTCCAAGATGTCGCAGGCGACGATGAGGCCGGTCACGTCCACGTTGCCACCAAAGTAGCGGTTTTTGATGGCCGTGACGGTACCGGCAAGGCCCTGCGGCGATTCCACAAAACGCGCCACCGTATCGCGCGCGCTGGCGCCCGAGAGGCACAGCAGGCGCTGGCCACGGGCGGCGATTGCCTCGCGAACGCGGCGCAGGCGCTCGGCATCGGCGGCGAGCACGTTGTCGGTCTCGTCCAGATAGGAGCGGATCATGCCGATGCCGTCGTAGTACTGCGGGTAGCCGTCGTAAAAGTCTGCCTCGGGAGGATCGATGCCGGCATCCAGATAGAACTCGTCGCTCATCTGGAAGGTGTGGCGGCCAAATCGCTCGAAGGCACGGTCCTGGAAGGGCCGGATCATGGCGATAGTCTCGCGCGCCAGCTCGGGCTTGTCGCTGTAGGACCACGTAAAGCGGTTCTGATGCTTGGTAAAGCCCAGTGGCACAATGCCCAGGCTCGTGATCTGTTCGTGCTCCTCGCAAAAGCGCAGAGTCTTCAGCAGTTCCTCGCCGTCGTTCATGCCGGGGCACAAAACGATCTGCGCATGGATTTCGATACCGGCGGCCATGATGGCCTCGAGCACATCCATGCCGCGCTGGGCGTTGCGGCCCATCATCCGGCGGCGGACATCGGGGCTCACGGCGTGGACCGACACGTTCATGGGGCTCATGTTGCGGTCGATGACGTTTTGCACGTCCTTGTCGGTGAGGTTGGTCAGCGTGACGAAGTTGCCCTGCAAAAAGCTCAGGCGGTAGTCGTCGTCGCGGATGTAGAGCGTGGAGCGCCCGCCCTTGGGCAGCATCGTCATAAAGCAGAACACACAGGCGTTTACGCAGGTACGCATGCCGTCGAAGATGGGGCCATCGAACTCAAGGCCCCAGTCCTCGCCGGGAAAGCGATCGAGCTCGACGGGGGTGACGGTGCCGTCGTGCGGATCGAATACCTCCAGCTCCACGGTGTCGTCGTCGGCCTCCCAGAGCCACACGATCATATCGGTCAGTTGCTCGCCATTGACCGTGAGCACGCGCATGCCCGGCTCGATACCCACATCCCATGCAGGCGATTCGGGACGCACGTTTATAACGAGCGCGCCCTCACCCGGCTCGGGGTCGCGGCTGCGCCCGTAATCGGCCACCTCGGCGGCGTATGCGGGTACGGTCTGGTCCATGATTAGCGGCAAAGCTCCTTGATGCGCTCGACGGCGCGCTCGATATGTTCTTGTGGGGTGGAGGCTCCGGCGGTGATACCGATATGGCGCGCGTCGGTAAACCACGCGGCATCGATCTCGGATGCCTCCTCGATGTGATGCGTTTGCTCGCAGACATCGGCGCAAATCTGCGCCAGGCGGCGGGTGTTGCCCGAGTTCTTACCGCCCACCACGACCATGCAGTCGCAGCGGTTGGCAAGTGCGGCTGCTGCCTGTTGACGCTCACTCGTGGCGGCGCAGATCGTGTTGATCACGCGCAGTTCCTGCACACGCGGGGTGATGGCAGCCACGACCTCGGCCAAGTTCTGCGCGGTTTGGGTGGTCTGCACAACCAGACCCACCTTGCCCTTGAGCGGCAGCGCGTCCGCATCGGCGGCGCAGCTCACGACTTGAGCGTCATCGCCGGCATGGCCCAGGATGCCCTCAACCTCGGGGTGGCCCGGCTCGCCCACGACAATCACGCGGTAGCCCTCGCGTACCAGGCGCTCCGCCGCCACGTGGACTTTTTTCACGTAGGGGCAGGTGGCATCGACTACGTCGAGACCGCGCTCGCGAGCGGCCTCGATCACCTGCGGCACCACGCCGTGCGCGCGGATGATCACGGTGCCCGATGCGGCGTCGTCTAGGGTCTCGGCCAGACCGACGCCTGCCTCGGAAAGCTCGCGCACCACGATGGGATTATGGATGAGCGGGCCCAGGGTGTGGACCTGAGCGTTCTCCCCCGCCTGCGGGGCGGCCGCCAGGGCCATATCGAGCGCACGCTGCACGCCGTAGCAGGTGCCAGCGTGGGCGGCGATTTCGATGGTGGGGGCGTCTGCCTTGCCGGTCACAGCCTCGGCAGTGTTCATGACATACTCGCCCATGGCTAGAACCTGCCCGGATGCTCGGCGCACAGGTCGTCGCGCATGGTGTAGACACGGTTCATGGCCTCGGACTCAAACCATGCCAGACGCTCCTTGCGCTTGAGCTCGGCCGGTGCATCGGATAGCGAGACGGCCTTGCCGGCACGGATCCAGCACTTTTTGGGGCGCATGAGCTTTTTGCCCGCAGGAGTAATATCGGACCAGCCGCAGATAGCGAGTGGATTCACGGGTGCCTTGCCCATCTGGGCGATGAGTGCAAAGCCGCCGTGGACCTCGGGCTTGATCTCGCGCGAGCGGATGCGCGTTCCCTCGGGAAAGATCAGGACGTCCTCGCCGCGTTGCAGCGCATGCTGGGCGGCGCGCAGACACTTCATGTCGGCGGTGCCGCGCTCGACGGGAATGCCGCCCACGCGGCTAAAGGCCCAGCGCACGATCTTGGACTTGGCGAACTCGGACTTAAAGATGGGACGAATGCGGCGGCCGCCAAAGAACAGCGCCGTCTCCACGGCCAGCAACTCGGCCATCGAGGTGTGGTTGCAGATGACCACGCTGCCGCGGCCTTCCTGGCGCTCAAACAGCAGGTCGCTGTCCTCGACCTTCCAGCGCCACATGAGCTTGGAGAAGACCCACAGGATGCCCATGACCACGGCGACGGTGCCGCGAATGAGCGCCGGGAACTCGGCGTAGGGGGCGTTGTAGTAATCCTCGGGCGTCTGCTTAAACAGGCGCATGGGCTACCTCCTTTGGTTGATGAGGTCCTCGATGATGCGAACAACCTCTTCGATGGTGTGAGCGGTGGAGTCGACGTGCACGGCGTCCTCGGCGGGAACGAGCGGCGCGACCTCGCGGCTGCTGTCGAGCTTATCGCGCTGCTTGAGGGCGTCGAGGGTCTCGTCGACCTCGGCCTCGAGCTGCTCTTCGGTGAGCGGCTGGGCGTCATTTTGGTGGCGCTGCAGCACGCGGCGACGGGCGCGCTCGCGCGGGTCGGCGGTCAGGAATACCTTGACCTGCGCGTTGGGGAACACGACGGTGCCGATGTCGCGACCCTCGGCGACGATATCGCGGTCCTCGGCGGCACGGCGCTGGTGGATGAGCATGGCGGCGCGAACGCCCGGGTAGGCCGAGACCTTGGACACGTTGGCGTCGACCTGCGGGGTGCGGATGGCAGCCGAGGCATCCTTACCGTCGATGGTCAGGCGCGTGTCCTCGCCGGTGCCGTTGGTAAAACGAATCTCGATCTGTTCGGCGAGGGCGTCGATGGCCGCCTCGTCGTCCAGGTCGATGCCGCGGTCGAGCGCGGCGAAGGTGACGGCGCGATACATGGCGCCCGTGTCGAGCTTGTTAAAGCCCAGCTGGCGGGCGATCTCCTTGGCAATGGTGGACTTGCCGGATCCGGCGGGGCCGTCGATGGCGACGATCATGCAATGCTTCCTTTCGGTTGTTGATGTGCTTGTATGGGACGCGGGCGCTGGGGCTTGGCGGACTGGCTAGCCCGTGTAGCGCTCGCGGTAGGTGTTGCGCTTGGGCGCGGAGCCGTGGCTACCGTGGTGACGCGTGCGACTCGCGGTGTTGGTCGCCGACGCGACGCCGCGCTTGGAGCTGGCCTGCTTGGGCGGGATGCCGCCGGCCTTGAGGATCTGCACCTCGCGGTCGGTAAGTTCGCGCCACGAGCCCTTGGCCACGTCCTTGAGCTCCAGGCCGGCAAAGTTGCGGCGGTGCAGGCGGATCACCGGGTGGTGGATCTTGCTCAGCATGCGCTTGACCTGGTTCTTGCGCCCCTCGCGGATGATGACCTCTACGGCAGTGGTGCCGGGCTTGACGCCTTGCGGAGCCACGGACTCGGCTTCGCGCGCGTTGATGACACGGCAGATTGCCGGCTGGCACAGGCCGTCGTCGAGCTCGATGCCGCGACGGAGTGGTTCCAAGTCGCGATCGGTCAGGTGGCCGTCCACGAGCGCCTGGTAGGTCTTATAGACGTGCTTGCTGGGATGCAGCAGGTCCTGCGACAGGTCGCCGTCGGTGGTAAAGAGCAAAAGACCCGTGGTGTCGCGGTCTAGGCGACCCACCGGAAAGAGTCCCGGAAAGCGGTCGCGCGGAACCAAGTCGGCCACGCAAGGGCGCTCTTGCGGATCGATCATGGTGGTGAGGTAGCCGGTCGGCTTGTAGAGCATCAGGTACACGGCGCCCTGATTGAGCTTGACGGGCATGCCGTCGACCTCGATATGGTCGCGGTCGACATCGACTTTGGTGCCCAGCTCGGTCGCGATCTGGCCGTTGACGGTCACGCGGCCGGCGGTCATCAGGTCCTCCGAGCCACGGCGGCTCGCCACGCCCGCGCGCGCCAAAAAGCGCTGCAGGCGCATGGTGTGCGGGTAGACGGGCTGGACGTCGCCTGCGGGCGTTGTGGCGCCCGTGGCGCCGGCGGCGTGCGTCTCCCCTGCTTCGTTAGTCCTCGTCATGCATGTCCTCCGAGGTATCGCCGGTGGGCAGAAGCTCTGCGTCATCGGTGTCCTCAACATCGGTATCGATCAGCTCGCGCTCTTCGTCCAGGTCCTCGGCCTGTTCCTCGAGCGTGGACTGAATGCTGCGACCGCTCAGGCGCTCGCGGATAAACTGGCGCGACTGCTCGTCGGGGGCAAACTGCTCCAGATCGGGCAGGTCACGGGTGGAGCGCAGACCGAACTTTTCCAAGAAGGCGTTGGTCGTGCCGTAAATGATGGCCTGACCGCGCTCGGGGTCGCGACCGAGCTCGCGCACCAGGCCCTTGTCCACAAGCGACGCGATGACGCCGTCGGAGTTGACGCCGCGGATGCCCTTGACCACCTCGCGCGTGACGGGCTGGTGGTAGGCGATGACGGCCAGAGTCTCGAGCGCCGCCTGCGACAGCTTTTGCGTGTCCCAGCTCAGTACGTAGGCCTCGACCACATCGTGGTAGGCGGGGTGCGTAAACAGGCGCCAGCCACCGGCGACCTCGCGCAGCTGAAAGCCGCGATTGGCCTCCTCATACTCAACCTTGAGCTCGGCCAAAAGCGACGCGCACTCGCCCGGGGCGATTTCCAGCGCACCTGCCAGCGCGGGCGCGCTCACAGGGTCGCTCGACACCAACAACAGCGCCTCGAGGGCGCCTTTGAGGCTGTTTGCCTCCAGCGTGGAAAGGGTTGACATGGTTGGTCGCTCCTATTCGGTGAGCTCGGGGCCCTCGCCAGGCACGTATGCCTCGGCGCCCTCGACGCGGTTGATTTGAATGGTTCCGAAGATTTCGTCCTGGCTCAGCGTAAGAGAGCCGCGCTTGGCGAGCTCGAGCATGGCCAGGAAGGTGACGACAAGCTGCTCGGTGGTGGCGTCGCCGTCCAGCAGCTCGCGGAAGGTGCAGGTTTGGTGCGCCATGGTAAAGCGATCGACCGAGGCCACCGTCAGGTCGAGCGGCACGCGATGCGGTGCCACGTGCTCGGCCTCCAGCAGGAAGGTCTGGCGCTTGCCGTCCAGGTCGGCGCAGATGACGGCGAGACCGCGCAGGGTAATGCCGGCCAGGTAGTCGGGCATAAGGCCCAAGAACTCGGGGTCGGGGCCGGCCACGCGCGGATGCATGCGGCTCTCGGCCTGCATCCGCGCGCCAAGGGCTGCTGCCGCGCCCTTAAACTGCTTATAGGCGATCAGACGCTGAATCAGGACCTCGCGCAGGGCGTCGCCGTCGAGCGCGCTGAGCTCCTCGAGGTCTTCATCGTCCTCGTCATCGTCGTCGGTCTTGCGCGGGGCTTCCTGGGGAACCAGCGAGGCGGCCTTAATGTCCAAAAGAGTTGCCGCGACCAGCAAAAAGTCGCTCGCCACGTCCAGGTCCAGCGCCTCGATGCGCTCGGCCTCTGCCAGGTATTGTTCGGCCACCTCGCTGATCGAGATGGCGCCGATATCAACTTTTTGGCGGGTTACCAGCTGCAGCAACAGGTCGAACGGTCCGCTGTAGACCTGCGTCGACACGCGATACGACATCTTCGACCTCCTTTGACGGCGCCTTCGCGGCGCGGTTTGGGTGCACGTTGCGACCGTTTTGCACGGTCGACCTGTAAGTTTACCCTAGATGCCGGCGATTGCGAAGTTGAGCAGCCACTCGGCCAGCGGATACACGGTAACGTCGAAATACCGCCCGATCACGTCGATGCCGGTCCACATGGGCAGCAGGTACAGCACGATGATGAGTATGGGCATGGCGTATTGCTGCAAGTGGTAGTAGTTGGCGAGTGCCTTGCCCTTGAGGAAGGGCACGATGATCGATGAGCCGTCGAGCGGCGGGATCGGGATGAGGTTAAAGAACGCGAGCGACAGGTTGACCACGATAAAGGTGGCACCGAAGTTTATGATTTGTGACGCCACGGCAAAGGACATACTGGCGTAGAGGTTGCCGTATGCCGCATGCATGAGAGCGGCCGCGAGGCACGCGAGCGCGATGTTCGATGCGGGGCCGGCCGCGCTCACCAGAACCTCGTCGCGCTTGGGGTGCTTGAGGTTGTTGAGGTAGACGGGCACGGGTTTGGCAAAGGCGAACACCGGACCGCCGGCGGCAAGCATCAGCAGCGGCAGGAGAATGGTGCCGAACGGGTCGATATGGTTGAGCGGGTTGAGCGAGACGCGGCCACGCGAGCGGGCTGTTTTGTCGCCGAGCGCCCAGGCCGCGGCAGCGTGTGCGCTTTCGTGGATGACGATGCCGACGATGACGGCAACGGCGCTGGCGAGCAGGTTCATGAGGTAGCTGCTGGACATGTCACTCCCCTAGCGGACGCGGCGCGAGGCACGCGTGAGCAGGTAGTCGGCCACAAACAGGATGACGGCGACGATGGCGTAATCCAGACGGAACACGCCGCCAAAAGGCGATGTGATGACGCCGTAGCCGGCGATGGCACCCGGCAGCGCGCGAGAAAGCTCGACGACAAAGCCGACGATCTGCAGCTTGGCGGTCAGGCCGCTAAAGCACAGCAGCACGGTCATTGCGCTCATAAAGATGCCGCAGATGCGGCACGCGATGGCGATGATGCTCATCGCCACGGCAGCGGCCTTACGAGAGTTCACGTGCGGTCTCCTCTTCGATCTGGGTTGAAAGCTCCAGCCATTCGTCCTCGAGCTTGGGCAGCTCTTGCTTAAGGCCGTTATATTCCCCCAGCGCGGCGTTGAACTTGTCTTGATCGGCATAAAGCTCTTCGCTTGCCATCAATTCCATAAGCTCGTCATAGCGGGCGCGCTTTTTGTCCAGCTCTGCCTCGATCTTCTTGAGCTGGTTGCGCACGCCCTTGAGCTTTTTGTTGAGCGCGGCGCGGGCCTGGGCCTCAGCGCGCTTTTGCTCCTTGGTCTTTTTGCCCTCGGCAGGCTTGGGGGCCGCGGCGGGGCTGCTGGCCTGGGCGGCGCTGGCGGGCTTAGTGCTCTTGCTTGCCGACGGCGCGCTTTCCCCTGCCGCTTCAGCGGCGGCGCGGGCAGCGAGGTCCTCGCGCTTGAAGAGGTAGTAGTCGTAGTCGCCGTCGTAGACCGTGACCTTGCCGTCGCGGATGTCGATCACGCGGTTCGCCACGGCGCGCACCAGGTGCTCGTCGTGGCTGATCAGCACGATGGTGCCGGGGAAGTTATGCAGGGCGTTTTCGAGCATGTCCACCGAGTCAATATCCAGGTGGTTGGTGGGCTCGTCCAGGCACAGGAGCGCCTCGGGGGCCACGAGCATCTTGGCCAGGGCCAAACGCGCCTTTTCGCCGCCGGAGAGCACGCGGACCTGCTTTTCAATTGCGTCGTTGTCGCTAAACAGGAAGGCGCCCAGCAGGCTACGCTGCTGCGGCACGGTCCACTTGGGCGTGACGGTGTCGATCTCTTGCAAGACGGTGTTAGACTCGGTCATGCCCTCGAGTGCATGCTGGGCATAGTAGGCGATGCCCACGTTGGTACCCAGGTCGCGCGTGCCGGAAGTGGGCGGCTCCAGGCCGGCGAGGATCTTCATAAGGGTGGACTTGCCGGCGCCGTTGGGGCCGACAAGCGCCACGTGCTCGCCGCGGTAGAGTTTGAGGTCGATGTCGCTGTAGATGTGCTTGTCGCCGTAGGACTTGGAGACGCCCTCCAGGCTCACGACCATATCGCCGGAGCGCGGCGGGTCGGGGAACTTAAAGTCGATGTGCTTGTGGCCCTCGGGCAGGATGACGAGCTCCTTTTTGATTTGCTCGATCTTGCGGATGCGCTCCTGCGCCTGGGCGGCCTTGGTGGGCTTGTAGCGGAACTTGTCAACAAAGACCTGCATGTGGGCGATGTCGCGCTCCTGCGCGGCGCGCTTGGCGCGCATCTGCTCCAGGTTGTCCTCACGCTGCTTGAGGTAGCTGCTGTAGTTGCCGGTGTAGGTGGTCACGCGGCGGTTTTCGAGCGCGGCGACGTGGTCGACGCAGGCGTCCATGAAGGCGCGGTCGTGGCTGACGATGAGCACGGCGCCGTCGTAGTTGGCGATAAAGCCGCGCAGCCACTGGACGCTTTCGAGGTCCAGGTGGTTGGTGGGCTCGTCAAGTAGCAGTAGGTCGGGGTGGCGCAGGAAGAGCTTGGCCAGCGCGATGCGCATCTGCCAGCCGCCCGAGAACTCGGAGCACGGGCGTTCAAAGTCGGTGACTTTAAAGCCCAGGCCAGACAGGATCTTGCGGGCGTTGCTCTCGAGCTCGTAGCCGCCCAGATGCTCAAAGCGGTCCTGGACCTGGCCGTACTCGTTAAGGAGCGCGTCGACGTCCTTGCCCTGCTCGGAGAGCTCGGTGATCTGGGCCTGCAGCTCGTTGGCGCGCTCGCCCATGCGACGGATTTCCTTGGCGGCGGCCATGACCTCGGCGAGGATGGTGGTGTCCTTTTGCTCCAGGTTGGTTTCCTGCTCTAGGTAGCCCACCTGGCAGTCCTTGGCGTACTGGACCTGGCCGGCGTCGGGGCTGTCGATGCCCATGATGATCTTGAGCATGGTGGTTTTGCCGGCGCCGTTGGGTCCCACGAGCGCAAAGCGCTCGCCGGGGTTGATCTGGAAGGACGCGCCGCTAAAGAGGACGCGCGCGCCGAAGCTTTTTTCGATCTTGTCGACCAGGAGGATCATGGTGCCGCCTTTGACCTTGTGTGCCTATATGAAAAAAGGCCCCAACTTGCGTTGGAGCCTCATTCAATGCTCGGGTGGAGACGAGGGGGATCGAACCCCTGACCTCTTGACTGCCAGTCAAGCGCTCTCCCAGCTGAGCTACGCCCCCGTGCGAAGAAGTACTATACGGGAACTCCCCCGCCGATGCAAGGACAATTTCGGAAAATATTTTGCGGGCGGCGGTGCGGGGGCGCAGCCAGGCCGCGGACGCAGGTGTGGGAACGGGCCGCGAGACCCCGCGATGCCCTTATCCGCCCGCGGGGCGCGCCCCGCGGGCGGCGGCGTGGCCGCCGCCCTCCTCTCCGGCGCTCTCGGGACATCTCGAATCCCGCGGACCGCCGTTTCTCGCATCCGCGGCGCGGGCCGCCAACCGCCCAACGGCCGTCCCGCCGGCGCCGGGCCCGTTATCGGGGCCAACCGCGCCCCCGCACACCCGACGATTTCAAAACCATGCCGGTTTACGGGGCCAGGCCGGGAACCCCCGAGCATGGCGCAATCGGTAAAATCAAAACCGCAGGTAGACGACTCGCACATTCCGCGAAATGCAGGGTATGGACGGCCGGTCCGGGTCCAGCCCCGTAATCCGACATAGTTTTGAAATGAAATAAATTCACTACAGGCAAACTAGGTCGTTCTAGCGTCTTGTCACCGGCTAATTTCCGATTTCCAACCAGTTGCACAAAACATTTGCTCGCAGTCGCGTCTCGGCGGACTTCATTGCTTCAGTTTTGGCTTTATAGCGAATCCCTAAACGGTCGCAGACACTTCTGACTATGGTGTCTAGCTGCTTTGAATCATTGAGCATGTCGTGAGTCACCAGGAGTACATCGAATCCCATGCTCTGCAACGCAGTCATGCGCTCTGCATCGTGGTCAAGTACCGCGCCTGATCCATGGATGACTTCACCTTGGATTTCGATAATTACTGCCTTCATTAGGATTGGGTTTACAATCACAATGTCGCCGTAGCAAACCTTTTGACCTGCGATGCTTTGGGCCGCCTCGGATAGAGGGGTTAAATCGTTGAGGTACACGTATCTGAATCCTGCACCACCTAGACGTCGAGAACGGCTTAGAAGCAGGACCCCCGCGACCTCGAGTGGAGATGCAGCAATGCCGATAACCTGCTGAGCGGCATCATAGAACTGCTTTCCCCACATTTGGCTTTTAACCTTGTCGGCGAATTGATGTAAGTCGCTCAATTCGATGAGCGGCTTTCTCATCCAGAGAGAAGTTCCTTTAAGCTTCGTAACCTTTCTACTATCCTCATGAATGTTCGTCTGCCCTTCGTTTTCCGAGGCCTTTACGGTTACACGGGCATAAACGCGTTTCCAAGGAGCCTCGTCTTCACCTTCATCAAGTTCGAATAGATCTTGCGTACTGGACTGCTGAATCTCTTTTGCCGCCATTTTTAATTGCATTTCGGCCGCGGGAGTCGGCTCGAAAACAGAAAACCAGCCACAAAGTTCGTACATAGCCAGCACGAGATCTATTTGAGGCACAAAGCGTGTCATCGTAAATAACGTGTTAAGCGGATTGGTGACACTAAAGCCTAAATGAGTGTCGATTGTGGTGCCGGCATCCGATACCCCTTCCCAGCGTATAGTGGAGCGCAATCCCGAGTGGTGATTACAACAACCTGGCGAAGCAACAGTAATAATCGGGGCTTTGAGGACGTCGGTCACGAAAGGGGCTTGGGATAGGGCTCGCCAGCCGTCTTCGGAGTTGGGTAGGCGCGGGTAGAGGTCGCGCACTTGCGGTGGGCAGCGCCAGTAGCGGAATGCGGTGTTTGCGCAGACGATTTCGTCCATGAGGGCCTCCCCTGGTATCGGTCCCAGGCCGTGTGGAATGTGGTCATGGCCGATTATCTACCGGGGCTTCATGCGGGTAAGTACCGGAAGCAAACCAAAAGCTTGACGAGTTCTGCCGAAAAACCGTCATGTGATAGAAATCCGCTGGAAGGCGCTCTGGGCATGTGGTCCATGTCTCCATATTTGCGCTCGCATCACATGGGGAATTCAATGAAAATACGCATGCGTTTTATACAAAACGAGCAATGGCGTCAGCAAAAAGGGTTCGATAAAAAAATGACGCCTTAGACGACTACGAGTATTTTTTGGTGTCAGTTTTGGTGTCACCCTTGGTGTCAAAAAGAAAAAGGCCAGAGGCTTAACACCTCTGACCTGCGGTTTTGATGGTGGGCGATACAAGATTCGAACTTGTGACCCCATCCGTGTGAAGGATATGCTCTACCCCTGAGCCAATCGCCCGTCGCCTTTCGGCAAATGAGATACTATCATAGCCGCGCGTGGTTTACCAAGAACTTTTTGCCCTCGATTTTATATTCGTGGGCGCAAACCTCGCCACCGCTATCAGGGCAGCCGACAAACCACCAGCTAAACAGCCCTCTATCGCTTGATCCACGATGTCTCGGGGCGGCAAATGAGCCGCGCGTTGTTGTAGGCCATGTCGAGTGTGAGGCAGGTGCGCGCAGCGTAAAAGCCGTCCTCGCGCTGGATGGTCAGCGCCAACTCGGGCTTGTCGCCGGTCAGGCACAGCGGCAGGAGCAGTTGGATCCGGCCGCCGTAGAACTGCGGCACCGCGAGCGTGTAGTTGGCTGCGGCGCGGCGGGCGGCCTCGACGACGGCGCCTTCAAAGGCGCGACGCAGCAGCAGCGAGTTGTTCTCCCCCATCAGGCTGGCGGGAATGCGCGTAAGGTTCTCCTCGTCGCCCAGAATGTGGTCGATGTTGGAGCGGATGGGCAAGCGGTAGTCAAAGACCAGCTCGGAGGGGTCCTCGGCAAAGCGTACACGGCATGGCAGGTACTCAAATGAGACCAGCATGGGGTCGCTTTCCTTAAAGAAGCCCTTCAAAAACCAGCGCTGGCGCGCATCGGGCTTGGTGTTGGGCTCAAATAGGCCGTAGATGGTCTCGTAACGACGTGTGTACAGACCGGTGTTGAATAGGCACCGGTCATCGTCGAACACTAGCGGCAGGTTGGACGGCGCGGTCTGGTCCGCGTCGCGCTCAGTCAGGAACACCGCGCGGCTAAACGAAAACGACAGGTAGTTTTTGAGGATGCGGTTGCTAGGACCCCAGTCCTCGGGATCGGCGAGGTCGACCAGGCGGTCGTAACAGGGCTCGGGGCAAAAGGCAAACTCGTAAACATTGCTGCACAGTGTGCTGGGGATTTCCATGTGGTGTCCAATCCATTCAATAACTGGCGTGCGGATGCTCAAATTTTATATGTGCGACGGGTCACCCGTGCCCGCAATGCAACCGCGGCGGAGCTCCTCGGCGAGCCCGCTGGTCGTGCGACGACTAGAAACGAGGTCCTGGATCCAGGCGTTGTACTGGTTGTCTTTGGGCTCGGGGCTGTCGGACAGCACGACCGGGGTGCCGGCGAACCTTAAGACGGACAACGCAAAGACAAGGCTGGTGCGTTTGTTGCCGTCCTCAAAGATGTGGTCCTTGACCATGTGCTCGGCCACGTAGGTGACCTGGTCAAAGATGTCTGCGAAGCGATCGGCCGGCGATTGGCCGAATATCGTACAGAATGCACCCGCAAGCACGGACTCGACGCGTCCAAGCTCAAGCGCGGCCCGGTCGCCTGTGGCGTTGGTTGTATAACAGCGCCCGACCGTCATCAGCGTGCTGTGCAGGCGCATCACGGCCGCGGCCATAGCTTCAAGCGATCCGGCATCATCGAGCACGAGCGGTGCGAACGGATGTGCCCGGCGCGGCGCGACCGTCGTCATGAGTTCTCCAAGAGCCTGAGCGCGTTGGGCATGCCCGCAATGGTTAGCCGAACAGCTTCGTCGATTAACGTGGCGCCGTCGCGCAAAATCAGTGATGCTGAATTTGCCACGTGCGCAGTTGAATGATCTTCTTGAGCAACGCAATCAGCGCCGTCATCTTGTTGAACATAGCTCCAAGGCATGTCTGACTCCTCTATAGCTTTACAGACGAAATGGCCCGCGAGTCGTACTCCAGGGCAACCGGTTGCCAGACGAGGTCTTCGATGGTGCAGTTTAGGGTGTCTGCAAGCGCCAATGCCGAGGAAACCGAGGCACGGCGTAGGTCAAGCTGATTCTGCTCGTAGAGTTGTATGGCGCGAAGTTTAACCCCCGATTGGGCGGCGAGCTGTTTTTGCGTTAGTCCGGCCGCCTTTCGTGTCGCCTTGAGGCCCTTTTTATCTGCCTGAGCCTTGTTCCATTTATCAATGACAATCTGGGCGAATTTGTCTTCGGAGGCCTCGTGAAGCGGATGGTACGAGCCAATGATCCAATCGAGCGGAGCGACTTCGAGTAGCTCATTAAAGCCCAAACTGCTCATCCATTGCGCATAGGCCAAAACCCAGCCCGCCCAATACTGAGGCGAACGGTCGAACGGATAGGTCTCTCTGCATTCAACGGGGCTCAGTCCCGCATGGGCGATAATATCGCGCGCGAGCTCGTCGCCCGCCATGCCGCAGACGACGCGAGGCGTACCGCGCTCAAACTGTTTCATCTCAAAAGCGTTCGACAGGATGGCCGTCAACTCGGCCGGAGTCAGCCCTTGGTCACAGAGGGCAAAATCGACCGCCTCGCCCAGCGTTCTCATGGCATCCTCGAGATACATCTCACTGTAGGCGTGGACCATCGTCCGTCATCCCCTCTCGAATGATATCGACGATACGGATTCCCTCAAATGGATTTTCGGCAAGTGGCTGCCGATATTCAATACTGGCTTCTAAGAATCTCCGAGTTCGGAAGTGCGGGGAAAGACCGAGTTCCGCCAACCAGACCCCGGTTATACCCATTCGTGACCTGCGGTTTTGACGCCAAAATTTGGTTTGTGCTCGGCTGGTTGCGATTTTTCCCCGCACTTCCGGAAATGGGCGTTATGGCTGTGTTGTGCACGGCAAGAAAA
>CATYJC010000017.1 GCA_958407555.1 uncultured Collinsella sp.
TGCAGTGGCCCAACTACCGCAGCCAGCGCTGGGGCCACGAGCACGCTACGTTTGTTCGTCCGGTCCGTTGGATCTGCTGCCTTTTGGGCGAGGACGTCGTGCCCGTGTCGTTTGCCGACGTGACGAGTGGCAACACCACGCGTGGCCATCGCGTACTTGGCCCCGGTGACCATGTGGTCGCCAGCCCCGCTGTTTACGAGCAGGTGCTTGAGGACGCTGGCGTGCTTTCTGCCGAGCGTCGTCGTGAGGCCATCCTTGCCGGCATCGCCGAGGTCGAGGCCGCTCGCCCCGGCTGCCATGTCGACACGCCCAAGAAGGTCTTTGAGGAGGTCATCAACCTCTGCGAGTGGCCGACGGTGCTCGTCGGTACCTTTGACGAGGAGTTCCTCAAGGTCCCGCACGAGATCATCTGCGAGTCCATGCTCACCAACCAGCGCTACTTCCCGATCTATGACGGCGAGGGCAAGCTTACGCGTGAGTTCGTGGTCGTTTCCAACAGCAAGCCCGAGAATGCCGAGCGCGTGATCGACGGCAACGAGCGCGTCGTGCGCGCCCGTCTGGACGACGCCAAGTTCTTCTACGAGGAGGACCTGAAGATCTCCCTCGACGAGTTCCGCGAGCGTCTGGCCAAGGTCGCCTTCCAGGAGAAGCTCGGCAGCGTGCTCGCCAAGTCCGAGCGCATTGAGCAGCTTGCGCTCGCCATCGCTCGCGAGGCCCATCTGGGCGCCCACCTGGCTGCCGATGCCGCACGCGCCGCGCACCTGTGCAAGGCCGACCTGGTGTCCAACGCCGTCGTCGAGTTCACGAGCCAGCAGGGCGTAATGGGTGGTTATTACGCCTCCGCGATGGGGGAGAACGACGAGGTCGCCCACGCCATTCGCGATCATTATCGTCCCCGCTTTGCCGGTGATGAGCTGCCCGAGGGCACCGCTGGCTGCATCGTGGCCTGTGCCGACAAGCTCGATACCATTGCCGGTATTTTTGCCATCGGCGAGCCCCCGACCGGCTCTTCGGACCCCTACGCGCTGCGTCGCGCCGCCATCGGCATCATCAACATCCTGCGCGATCGTCTGCCGATCGACCCCACGTCGCTGATCGACTTCGCCCTTGAGCTCTATAGCGAGCAGGGCATTGAGTTTGACGCCGCCGAGGTCGCCCAGCAGGTCCGCGACTTCTTCCACGGCCGCCTGGTGAGCATGGCCCGCGATGAGAAGATTCCGGCCGATACCGTTGCCGCCGTCTCCGCGGTGCACATCATCGCCCCGTCCATCTTCTTCGCCCGCTGTGCCGCGCTCGATGAGGCCCGCAAGAACGATGCCGAGACCTTCGACAACCTGGCTACCGCCTATGCCCGCGCCGCGCACATCTCCAAGCCCGAGCTGGGTGCGGAGTACGACCGCAGCCTGATGGGCGAGGCCGAGCTCGCGCTCGCCGATGCCTCCGAGGCTGCTCAGACCGCTGTCGATGCCGCCCTTGCTGCCGAGGATTACCCGTCCGCATTTGCCGCTCTTGCCGCCCTGCGTGCCCCCATCGACCGCTTCTTCGACGAGGTCATGGTCATGGACAAGGACGAGCAGCTCCGCGATAATCGCCTTAAGCTGCTCAACCGCTTCGAGGCCGTTTTCTCCGGCATCGCCAACATCGGTGAGCTTGCCCGCAAAAAGTAAGCCAGCCTGCGCATAAGCGCAAAAGGAGCCCCGCATGGATTGCCCGGTCACCGCTCGTCCCACCGTTATCGTTATCTCCGACTCGCTCGGTGATACCGCTTGTGAGGTGGTGCTTGCGGCGTCCGGGCAATTTGATGAAGGGGCTTTTCGTGTTTTGCGCCTGCCCAAGGTGACCTCGGTGGAGCAGGTCAAGTCGTTTGTGGGACCGCGCGTCGATGCCGACCATCGCGATATTGCCGTGTTCCATACCATCGTCGACCCGGCGCTGCGCGCTCGCGTGCTCGACTACCTGAGCATGCTGCATATTCGTTCGGTTGACCTGATCGGCCCGACGCTCGCCGTGCTGTCGTCGCTCATCGGTGCGGTGCCCAAGGGCGTTGCGGGCGTGATTCATAAGACCGATGACCGCTATTTCCATCGCATCGAGGCCATGGAGTATTTCGTTGAGCACGATGACGGGCGCGGCTGCGACGATCTGTCGGGGGCCGATATCGTGCTGCTGGGCGTATCGCGTACGTCCAAGACGCCGCTGTCGATGTATTTGGCCTATCAGGGTTACAAGGTCGCCAATGTTCCTTTGGCCCATGGCATGGAGCCGCCGAAGTCAATTTACGAGGTTGACCCGATGCGGTTGTTCGGCTTGATTTCGACCGTTGGCGTCATCTCCGAGATTCGCGATAGCCGCTTGGGCGATGACTATGCTCGCGCCGTCGCTGGCTCCTATGCCGAGCCCGAGAGCGTGCGCAGTGAGCTTGAGGAGGCCCGCGCCCTCATGAAGCGCCTGGGCTGCTTTGTGGTGCGTACCGATGGTAAGGCGATCGAGGAGAGCGCCTCCGAGATCATCGCTCACCTCGAAGAGATTCAAGAGGCAAGAGCCAGCCGGGCCGCCCGCCGCGCCCAACAGCAGTAGTCCTTTCTGGGATGATTTTTCTGGGACGGGGTCGAACGCTCGTGTGGGGGTAGCTAAAAAAGCCCCGTCCCAAATTAGCTATTTATGGTAAAGCGATTTAGCAAATTACTTGCGTTTGACCTGCTAGTTTATTGTAGTGGTATCTTCATAAGGTAACCACCTTTACCTACCGTTTACCGCTAGTTTTAGCACGTTTACCAAACCTCGTATCCTCTGCTCAAGCCCCTTTAAATCCCGCCGTATAGTACCCTCACGGCCCGCATCCGGCGGGTCGATTCGTCACCACGGTCGTGCGCGAGAGCGCATGGAAGGGGAAGTATCGTGAGCGATTGCAAGAGGGTTTACCGTTTTGGAACCGACGCCCAGGGCACCTGTGTCACTGAGGGCGATAAGTCCATGAACTTCGTGCTTGGCGGCAAGGGCGCAAACCTTGCCGAGATGAGCCGCATCGGCCTGCCGGTTCCCGGTGGCTTTACCATTACCTGCCAGACCTGTGTCGAGTACTCCGGTGCCGGCAACGTGTGGCCCGAAGGCGCACTCGATGAAATCGATGCCGCCGAGGCCGACCTCGAGGTCCGCTGCGGCAAAAAGCTCGGCGACGCCTCCGATCCGCTGCTCGTGTCGGTTCGCTCGGGAGCTCCATTTTCCATGCCCGGCATGATGGACACGGTCCTCAACTTGGGCCTCAACGACGACTCCGTTCAGGGTCTCATTGCCCAGACGCAAAATCCGCGTTTTGCCTGGGATAGCTACCGCCGCTTTATCCAGATGTTCTCCAACGTCGTTATGGGTGTCGACGCCGACCTGTTCGAGAACGCGCTGACCCAGGCTCGTCTGGTCGCCGACGTCCGTGTCGACTCCGAGCTTTCGGCCGAGGACCTTCAGGAGCTCGTGGAGACCTTCAAGGGCATCTTCTCCGAGAACGTCGAGGCCGTCCTGTATCCCGAGCTCGAGGTCGTCGATGGCAAGCCCGTCTTCCCGCACGACCCGGAGCTCCAGCTGCGCCTTGCCATCCAGGCCGTCTTTGGCAGCTGGATGAACGAGCGCGCCTGCATCTACCGCAAGCAGCATGGCATTTCCGACGAACTCGGCACCGCCGTCAACGTCCAGGCCATGGCCTTTGGCAACAAGGGCGAGACCTCTGCGACCGGCGTCGCCTTTACGCGCAACCCGGCCGACGGCACCAAGGAGTTCTACGGCGACTTCTTGGTCAACGCCCAGGGCGAGGACGTCGTCGCCGGCATTCGCAACACCGAGCCCATCGCCGATCTCAAGACCACTCCGGGCCTCGAGTCCGCAGGCGAGGAGCTCGAGCGCGTGTTCCTGACACTTGAGGATCATTATCGCGATATGTGCGATATCGAGTTCACCATCGAGCAGGGCAAGCTCTGGATGCTCCAGACCCGCGTGGGCAAGCGTACCGCCACCGCCGCCCTGCGCATTGCCATCGAGATGGTTGAGGAGGGCCTGATCACTCGCGAGGAGGCCGTCAGCCGCATCGACCCCGCGCAGCTCGACCAGCTCCTGCATCCGCAGTTCGACGCGTCTAAGATGTACGAGGCACTTGCTACCGGCCTCAATGCCAGCCCTGGTGCCGCCGTGGGCGAGGTCGTGTTCTCGAGCGACGATGCCGTTGCGCGTTCCGCCGAGGGCCATAAGGTCATTCTGGTTCGCTGGGAGACCAACCCCGATGACCTGAAGGGCATGGTCGCCGCCGAGGGCATCCTGACCAGCCACGGTGGCAAGACGAGCCACGCCGCCGTTATCGCCCGCGGTATGGGTACGCCCTGCGTCTGCGGCGTCGAGCGCTTCCACATCGACGCCGCCGAGAAGGTCGTGCGCATCGAGGGCAGCGACCGCGTGCTGCGCGAGGGTGATGTCATCTCCATCGACGGCACCCAGGGTATCGTCGTCGATGGCGCCGTTGATCTGGTTTCGGCCGAGCTCACCGGCGATCTGGACACCATCCTGTCCTGGGCTGACGAGATTCGCCTGGACGAGACCGTCGGCCACGCCAACCATGTGCGCGTCAACGCCGACAATCCCGAGGACGCAGAGCTCGCGCTCGAGTTTGGCGCCGAGGCCATCGGCCTGTGCCGCACCGAGCACATGTTCCTGGGCGACCGCAAGAACATCATCCAGAGCTTCATCCTGTCCGATGATGAGGCCGTGAAGCAGCAGGCCCTGGCCGACCTGCTCAAGGTTCAGACCGAGGACTTCCTGGCAATGTTCAAGACCATGTCCGGTCGCGACGTAGTTGTTCGCCTGCTCGATCCGCCGCTTCATGAGTTCCTGGATAATCCTCGCGAGCTCGAGGTCGCCATCACCAAGAAGGAAGCCGCCGGCGCCAGCGAGGAAGAGCTTGCCGTCCTGCGTGCCCGCCTGCGTCGTATCGACGGCATGGTCGAGTCCAACCCGATGCTCGGCCTGCGCGGTGTGCGCCTGTCCGTTGTCTTTAGCGATCTGCCGCTCATGCAGGTTCGCGCCGTCGCCACGGCTGCCGCTCGCCTCATCAAGGAGGGCGTCGATCCGCGTCCCGAGATCATGGTTCCGCTTGTCTCCATCACGGCGGAGCATGTCCAGACCCGCGAGGTCATCGAGCGCGTGATCGCCGAGGTTTCCGCCGAGGAGGGCGTCGAGCTCAATATTCCCGTAGGCACGATGCTCGAGCTGCCGCGTGCCTGCATGGTCGCCGATGAGATCGCCCATCATGCCGACTTCTTCTGCTTTGGCACCAACGACCTCACCCAGACGACCTTCGGCTTTTCTCGTGACGATGCCGAGGCCAAGTTCATCCCCCTGTACATGCACAAGAAGATCTTGAAGGACAACCCCTTCGAGACCATCGACTCGGCGGTACTGGAGCTCGTGCGCATGGCCGTCGAGAAGGGTCGCGCCACCAACCCCGACATGCACTTTGGCGTGTGCGGCGAGCACGGCGGCGACCCCAAGTCCATCAAGGGCCTGTTTAACGTGGCCGACGTGGACTACGTGTCCTGCTCACCCTATCGTGTGCCCCTCGCGCGCCTGGCGGCCGCCCAGGCCAAGCTCGAGGCGAAGCACTCCGCGTAACGTTTTGGGTTTAGACGCCTAGCGTAGCCCCCTTCATGCCGCCCGTCTCATTCGCGAGGCGGGCGGTTATCATGTGCGGGTTTTTGTCTTTTTGTCTGCGTAAAAAATTGTTCTTGCAGCAGAAACCCGCGCGTGTATACTCGAATACGTTTGTTCAACTACGTGCCGGCCAAGGTGGTACGGCACCTCTAGAAGAGTAAGGAATTGCACATGGATTACATCCGCGCAATCGAGCGTCAGCAGATCCGCGAGGACATTCCTCAGGTTCGCGTCGCCGACAACGTCAAGGTTCACTACCGCATTAAGGAAGGCGACCGCGAGCGCATCCAGGTCTTCCAGGGCGACGTCATCCGCATGGCCGGCGCCGGTGCCCGCGAGACCTTCACCGTCCGCAAGATGTCCTTCGGTGTCGGTGTTGAGCGTACCTTCCCGCTTCACAGCCCCAAGATCGCCAAGCTCGAGGTCGTTCGTCATGGTCGCGTCCGTCGCGCCAAGCTGTACTACCTCCGCGACAAGGTGGGCAAGGCTGCTCGCATCCCCGAGAAGCGCTAAGAAGATCGCAGCGTCTGTCCACTCGTTTGGACGTAAGGGTCACCTTCGGGTGGCCCTTCTTTTTATTTGATTTGCATGCAAGGAGGGCCTGGTATGGCCAATATGACGAGCTCGGTTTCGGCATCGCAAGTTGCCGGCGAGCTGGCGAGCGCCACGTTCGAGGAGATTCCCGCCCTCGTGGAACACTATCGCGAGGATCCGCGCCAGCAGGTGATCAAGGCTTGCGAGCGTGCCCTTAAGCGCCATGCCAAGGAACTTGCCGAGCGCGAGCGCGTCAACGGTATGTACGAGCTGATGCACGAGCTCGGTGGGGATGGCGTGGTCGTGGGCGTCGACGAGGTGGGCCGTGGCTCGGTAGCGGGGCCCTTGACCGTGTGTGCCGTGTGCCTTCCGATAGAGCCGCGCATCTGGGGTATCAACGATTCCAAAAAGCTCACGCCGGCGCGCCGCGAGCTGCTCTCGGTGAAGATTGCCGAGGTGGCGACTGCTATCGGCTTTTGCCATATCGCTCCTGCGGATATTGATGAGATGGGCATGGCCCGCGCCATTCGGGCCGCTGTCGCGGGCGCGGTTGCTGATACTGGGCTTGAGCCCGATTGCGTGCTTATGGACGGCAACCCTCTGGGTGCCGTGCCCCATGAGCGCGACGTGGTCAAGGGCGACGCCAAGATCGCCTGCATCGCCGCGGCATCCATCATGGCCAAGGTCACGCGTGACGAGATGATGGTCGAGTACGACGCCGAGTATCCCGAATACCATTTGGCCGAGTCAAAGGGCTACGCGAGCCCCGAGCACATCGAGGCGATTCGCAAACACGGACTTTCTCCGCTGCACCGTGTGAGCTTTTGCGGAAACTTTCTGCAGACTGAGCGCCTTTTTTAGGCCAATTGTGAAGATAGGGACCTTAAGGGTTCCATAAACTTGCTGGTAGGGGCCGTGTGCAACGCCATTGTTGCATGCGGCCCCTCATTTGTCGGCATTTGGTTTGCTTTTGGTTTGCTTCCGGTACTTACCCGCATGAAACCTGCCCTCATTATCGAGGCAATGCAGAGAGCGGGAAAGGAGACCCCATGTGTGCCGCAGGCAAACTGAGTAAGACGCAGCAGCTCAAGGAGCGTTGGGAAGAGGGGGAGCTCGATTGCGGGTCGATCACGCCTGAGTTTATCAAGGGGCTCAGTCCTCGCGAGCTCGGTATGCTGGGCGAGCTTATCGCTATCGATTACTTTAACGAGCGCGGCTATACATTGCTGGAACAAGGCTATCGATGCTCGGAGGGCGAGGCCGACTTGGTGCTGCTCGATGAGCTCGACGATGTGGTGGTGATGGCCGAGGTCAAGACCAGGCGTGTTGCGCTGGATTGCGACACGCGGGTGTTTCCCGAGGAAGCGGTGAATGCCCAAAAGCAGCGGCGCTATCGTCGCATCGCGAGTTGCTATCTCATGGAGCATTATCCGCTCAAGGCGATCCGCTTCGATGCCGTGGGCGTCACCATTCGCGGCGGGCATATCGCCGAGATCGAGCACCAGTACAACGCGTTCGATTGGCAGGTGTCGTGATGGCGTTCGAAACCTTTGCCGTTCACGCAGCCTGTATCCGCGGCGTCGAGGCGATTCCCGTCACGGTCGAGGTATCGCTTGCGGGCGGCATCCCGGGCATCCAGATGCTCGGCATCCCGAGTATGGAGGTCATGGAGTCGCGTGGGCGCATTCGCTGCGCAATGCGCTCTGCCGGATTCGAGATCCCGCGTTCGGGCATTACGGTCAATCTGGCGCCGGGTGATATCCGAAAGACTGGTAGCGGTTTTGACCTGCCGATAGCCATTGCGGTGCTTGCGGCCGACGGGCAGATTCCCCGCGACAATCTCGACCGTTGCCTCATCGCCGGCGAGCTCGGTTTGGATGGGATGGTGCTTCCCGTCAAGGGCGAGGTTGCGTTCCAGCTGCTGGCTCGCGATATGGGGCTGTCTTTTATCGCCGGCAGGTCCGACCAGCATGTTCCGCTTGCGGGGGTCGACTGCGGTTTTATCGATCATCTGTCACAGCTTGCCCGCGGTATGGGCGAGGCGGCTCGGCATTATTTGGATTCCGAGGGCGTGGAGGCAACCTTTGAGCCCGAGCTCGATTATGCCGACGTTTTGGGGCAGGAGGTCGCCAAGCGCGGCATAGCGCTTGCGGCGGCAGGGGAGCTGGGCTTGCTTATGATCGGGTCTCCGGGATCGGGCAAGACCATGCTTGCGCGCCGCATGACGGGTATCTTGCCCGAGCTTTCCGTCGAGGATCAGCAAGAGGCGCTGTGTATCCATTCGGTCTTGGGTGAGAACATCGATGGACTGCTTGCGGGGCATCGGCCGTTTCGAAGTCCCCATCACAGCATATCGACAGCGGGCCTTATTGGCGGAGGGCGTCCGGTGCATCCGGGCGAGATCAGTCTTGCCCATGGCGGCGTGCTCTTTTTGGACGAGCTTGCCGAGTTTCCCACCGGTGTGCTGCAGACGCTTCGTCAGCCTATCGAGCGCGGCTATGTCAGGATCGTGCGCGTCGATGGCGCCTTTACGTTTCCCTCGCGCTTTCAATTGCTTGCGGCGAGCAATCCCTGCCCCTGCGGCTTTTTGGGCGATCGCGAGGTTCCGTGTCGTTGCTCGGCATCGATGGTCGAGCGTTACCGGTCCAAGCTGCGCGGTCCCTTGGCCGACCGCATCGACCTGATGATCGACGTGACCCGTCCCGATCCGCAGGTGATTATCGAGGGCGCCGAGGGCATGTCGTCGGCCGAGCTTCGCGACTACGTTGTCCGCGGTAGGGCTTTTCGTGCCTGGCGCGAGTCCCGTATGGACGATGCGGATGCCGAGGCCGAGGGCGATGAGTCACGGTCCATTGACGGTGTCGTGTCGACCTTTGCACTCGACGAGGCCGCCGAGAAATGCGTGCTCGGCCTGTCGAAGCGTACGCATCTCACGGGGCGCGGCATCGTGCGTCTGGTGCGCATCGCGCGCACGATTGCCGATGTCGCCGAAAGTGAGCGGGTGACGCAAGATCATGTGCTCGAGGCCGCCATGTATCAGGGACGGAGGGATCAGTGATGGGTGAGGCCCGCTATGAACTGCATCCCGGGGATGCGTTGTATCCAGATACCGTTTTGGAGCTCTCTGATGTACCCCAGACGCTCTATGTGCGTGGCGACCCCGCCGCACTGTCGACTCCCGCGCTCTCCATTATCGGCGCTCGCAAGGCCTCGCCGTACGGCCTTGCCGTGGCAGAGCTGGCCGCGAAAGTTGCGGTCGAGGCGGGGGTGACGGTGGTCTCGGGCGGCGCGGTCGGCTGCGACCAGGCCACGGGTTGGGCCGCGGTCAATGCTGGTGGTAAACATGTCATGGTGTTGGGGACAGGCGCCGATGTAGTCTACCCGCGCTCGAGCGCGGGTCTTATCGCGCGCACGCTCAATACGGGCGGCGCGGTCGTGTCCATCTCGCCTTGGGGTATGGGACCGCGCAAGTTTGCCTTCCCGCGGCGCAATCGCGTGATCGCTGCGCTGTCGCAGGCGCTCTTTGTATCGGAGGCCGGCATGCCATCCGGGACGTTTTCTACGGCCGAGGCCGCCATGGACTTGGGGCGCGAGCTGCTTGCCGTGCCGGGCTCCATTTTGTCTCCCGAGTCGCGCGGTACCAACTACCTTATTGCTAACGGTGCCTGCTGCATTATCGACGAGGAGTCCATCGAGGTGGCTATCTCTCGCATATACGGCACCCTGCGCTACTCGCGCCCTGATGCGCCCGGTATAGCCGACCTGGATGCCACGCAGCAGACCGTGATGCATGCCCTCATTGCCTCGCCGCTCAAAGTCGACGACATCGCGGCGCTCGTCTCCCTCGATGCCGTCGGCGTGCTCAAGCTCCTGGGCTCGCTCGAGCTCGCGGGCCTCATCGAGCGCATGATGGATGGAAGGTATGCGCCCTCCAAGTTTGCCCTTCACGCCCAGACGCCCTTCGGTCACAATGGAAAACGTGTCAATTAGAAAGGTGTTTGCAGATGCTGTTTGATCAGGTGACGGTTATCGGTGGCGGTCTGGCGGGATCGGAATGTGCGATTCAGCTGGCAGATCGCGGGTTCGCCGTAAAGCTGTGCGAGATGCGCCCGCAGGTGAGCTCTCCTGCCCACCATACCGATCACTTGGCGGAGCTCGTCTGCTCCAATTCGTTTAAGTCGACCCGTCCCGATTCCGCCGCCGGCCTGCTGAAGGCCGAGCTCGAGCGTATGGGCTCGGTTTTGCTCGACTGTGCTCATCGTGCCGCCGTTCCTGCCGGCGGCGCCCTGGCAGTTGACCGTGTTACATTCTCCGAGCTCGTCGAGGCCGAGGTTGCCGCCCGCCCCAATATCGAGGTCGTCCACGGTGAGGTCACCCAGATTCCCGAGGGCCATGTGGTTATCGCCGCGGGCCCCTTGTGCTCGCCGGCATTGAGCGAGGAGGTCATGAAGCTTGTCGGTGGTGACGCCCTGGCGTTCTTTGACGCGGCCGCCCCGATTGTCGATGCCTCCACGCTCGATATGGACGTGCTGTTCTCGCAGTCGCGCTACGAGGAGCAGGGGAGTGGCGACTATCTCAATGCCCCGCTCAACAAGGAAGAGTACGAGGCCTTTATCGAGGCGCTCACCACAGCCGATCGCGTGGTTCTCAAGGATTTTGAGGGCGGGGACCTGTTCCAGGCCTGCCAGCCTGCCGAGGAGGTTGCGCGCACGGGCAAGGATGCCATCCGTTTTGGTGCCATGAAGCCCGTTGGACTCACCGACCCGCGCACCGGTCGCCGTC
Organism: uncultured Collinsella sp.; assembly: GCA_958407555.1. GTDB lineage: Bacteria > Actinomycetota > Coriobacteriia > Coriobacteriales > Coriobacteriaceae > Collinsella. The sequence continues at coordinate 11,005 of CATYJC010000017.1, forward strand.
CTTGGGCGGCGATTCAGCTGCGCGCCGAGAACAAGGAGAAGACGGCCTATAACCTGGTTGGTTTCCAGACCAACCTGACCTTCGGCGAACAGAAGCGCGTCTTCCATATGGTTCCCGGCCTCGAGAACGCCGAGTTCTTCCGCTACGGCGTCATGCACCGTAACACCTTTGTTGATGCGCCGCACGTGCTCGATGGCACCTTTGCCGTGCCCGGCACGAGCGTGCGCCTTGCCGGCCAGATTACCGGTACCGAGGGGTACATGGAGGCCGTGGCGACGGGTCTGCTCGCCGCGCTCAACACCTATGCCGAGGCCATTGAGGCCGCTCCTGTCGAGCTGCCGCGCGTGGGCGCCCTGGGCGCGCTTGTGGGGTATGCGACTGATCCGGCTACGGTGGGCTACCAGCCCATGCACGTCAACTTTGGCCTCGTGCCGCCGCTCGAGGACGGTAAGCGTCGCAGCAAGCGCGATCGTTACCAGGCCTATGCTGATCGTGCCCTCAAGGCCCTTGATGCCTATCTGGAAACGCGCTCCGATCTGTTTGGAGGCGAGAGGTCATAACTTTTGACCTGTACGATGCCGTCGACTCGTTTATCGCCTATATTGCACGCGTCGAAGGACTCGCTCCCAATACGGTAACCGCCTACGCCTCGCGGCTCGAGCGCTTCGCCGCGTGGTGCGACCGCGAGGACATCGACGCTCGCGCCGCCGACGTGCGGACCGTTCGCTCCTATTTGGCCGAGCTGTCGCGTGGCCAGGTGGCGGCTCGGACCCTTGCGGCACACCTGTCTGCCATTCGCTCGCTCTATCGGTGGATGGCTGCCGAGGGAATCGTTGAGGGCGATGCGGTCTCGGCGGTATCCTCGCCCAAACTGCCGCGCGATCTTCCCGGTGTGCTGACGACCCGGCAAGTCGAGTCGTTGCTCAAGGCCCCCGACACCTCGACGCCTGCGGGGCTGCGCGATGCGGCGATGCTCGAGCTGCTCTATGCCTCCGGCGCGCGAATCTCGGAGCTCGCGGCGCTCAACGTGGAGTCTATTGGTTGGTCCGAGCGAACGCTGCGACTTTGGGGCAAGGGGAGCAAGGAGCGTATCGTGCCCCTGTATCGGCGCGCTCTCGAGGCGACCCGCCGCTATATTGAGGAGGGGAGGCTGCAGCTCCTTGCGCAGGCAAAGCGCGGCGACGGTGCGAACGGCGTTCATCCGCTGTTTATCTCGGCGCGCGGAAACCGTATGAGTGCCGCGATGCTCAGGAGGCGGTTCCACATGCTCGCGGCCCTTGCCGGCATTCCTGCCGACATTGCCCCGCATGCGATGCGCCACACCTTTGCGACCGACCTGCTCGAGGGCGGCGCGGATCTGCGCTCGGTTCAGGAGCTGCTGGGGCATGCGAGCTTGTCTACGACGCAGATCTATACGCATCTTACGCCCGACCGACTCAAGCGCGCCGTGAGTCAGGCACACCCCCGAGGCGAGTAGGGGAAGGGCCTTTCGCGTCGCACCGAGGTGTGTGGTTTTGATTGCGGGTTGGCAGGAAGAAGCAATCCTGCTATCATTCATCGGGTTGCTTCACGGCAACAGGTTTTTATCACGCACGCGCGGCTACTTCATACCGTGGTGCCCGGGCTTTGGTAGCACATGTCCGGGTTGGTTTTGGAGGATGACCCCGCGCGGAGGCAAACCACAGGAGGTTTAACATGGCTACCAAGATTAATATCCGCACCCTGCTCGAGGCCGGCTGCCACTTCGGTCACCAGACCCGTCGCTGGAACCCCAAGATGAAGCCGTTCATCTTCGGTGAGCGCAACGGCATCTACATCCTCGACCTCAAGCAGACCATCCTTGACGCCGACCAGGCCTACACCTTCGTCAAGAACGTCGCCAAGGGCGGCAACGTGCTGTTCGTCGGCACCAAGAAGCAGGCTCAGGAGGCCGTCAAGAACGCCGCTGAGCGCGCCAACATGCCTTACATCAACCAGCGTTGGCTCGGCGGCATGCTGACCAACTTCGTCACCATCCGCTCCCGCATCAACCGCATGGAGGAGCTCGAGGCCATGGTCGAGGACGGCCGCATGGCAGTGCTGCCCAAGAAGGAGCAGGCAGTGCTCGGCAAGGAGCTCGCTAAGCTCCAGACCAACCTCGGTGGCGCCCGCGACATGAAGGGTCTGCCCCAGGCTCTCTTCGTCATCGACACTAAGCGCGAGGAGAACGCCATCAAGGAGGCCCAGCGCCTGAACATCCCCGTCGTCGCTCTGATCGACACCAACTCCGATCCCGACGAGGTCGAGTACGGCATCCCCTGCAACGATGACGCCATCTCCGCTGTCACCCTTATGTGTGAGCTCATGGCTGACGCCTGCCTCGCTGGCTCCGGCAAGGAGCAGGTCTCCGAGGCCGAGATGGCCGCCGAGCCCAAGGCCGAGTAAATCAGTCCTATTTAAGTCTTTTTCATCTCTTTGAAAGGAACCACAATGGCCCAGATTACCGCCGCTATGGTCAAGCAGCTCCGCGAGATGACCGACTCCCCGATGATGGAGTGCAAGAAGGCTCTCGTCGAGGCTGACGGCGACATGGACGCCGCCGTCGACGTTCTGCGCAAGAACGGTCTCGCCAAGGCTGCCAAGAAGGCTGGCCGTGAGACCAACGAGGGCGCTGTCGCCGCGTTCGTCTCCGAGGATGGCAAGACCGGCGCTCTGCTCGAGCTCTCCTGCGAGACCGACTTCGTCGGCTCCAACGCCAAGTTCACCGGCTTTGCTTCCAAGGTCGCCGAGGTTGTCGCCACTACCGAGCCGGCTGACGTCGACGCTCTGCTCGAGAAGCCGATGGGCGAGGAGACCGTTTCCTCCGAGCTCACCGAGATGATTCACATCATGGGCGAGAACATGAAGATTTCCCGTTTCGCCGCCCGCAAGGCCGAGAACGGCGCTCTCGCTTCTTACATCCACATGGGTGGTAAGATTGGCGTCCTCGTCGAGTTCGCTTTCGAGAAGGCCGAGACCGCTCAGGCAGAGGCCTTCAAGACCTTCGCTCATGACGTTGCCCTTCAGGTTGCCGCCGTCGCCCCGATTTGCGCTACCCGCGATCAGGTTCCGGCCGAGACCGTCGAGCACGAGAAGGAGATCTACATGGCTCAGGCCGCCGAGTCCGGCAAGCCCGAGGCCATTCAGGAGAAGATGGCTGTTGGCCGTCTGGAGAAGTTCTACAAGCAGTCCGTGCTCACCGAGCAGGAGTTCATCAAGGACAGCTCCCTCACCATCAAGAAGTACGCTGAGCAGGTCTCCAAGGAGCTCGGCGATACCATTACCGTCGTTGCCTTCGACCGTCTGGTCCGTGGCGAGTAAATAAGCTCTTGTAGCTGGTAATGAGCAGGCTGTGGGTTTTACTCACAGCCTGCTTTTTCATGGCTCTTATCAGAGCCTTTGATATCATATTGAGAGTCTAATTAAAGGAGGATCGCTTTGTCCGACATCCGATATAAACGCGTGCTTCTTAAGCTTTCCGGCGAAGCACTGATGGGCGACGGCCAATATGGCATCGACCCCAAGATTACCGATCATCTTGCCAAGCAGGTCAAGGAGCTGCTCGCCGTTGGTCACGAGGTCGGCGTCGTTGTCGGCGGCGGCAACATTTTCCGCGGCATGGCCGGCGCTGCCGGTGGCATGGAGCGCGCCCAGGCCGACTACATGGGCATGCTTGCAACCGTTATGAACGCGCTTGCCCTGCAGGATGCCTTCGAGCATAACGATGTTCCCTGCCGCGTGATGAGCGCTATCCAGATGAACGAGATCTGCGAGCCCTATATTCGTCGTCGCGCCATCAACCACCTTTCCAAGGGCAACGTCGTTATTTTTGCCGCCGGTTCGGGTAATCCGTACTTTACGACTGACACCGCCGCGGCTCTTCGTGCCTGCGAGATCGGTGCCGAGATTCTGATTAAGGCCACCAAGGTTGACGGCATCTACGACAAGGATCCCGTCAAGTGCGCCGATGCCGTCCGTTTTGACAAGATTACCTATCACGAGGTTCTCGTCCGCGGTCTGCAGGTTATGGATTCCACGGCTACGGCACTGTGCCAGGATAACCGTATGCCGATTTTGGTCCTCAACATCGATGGCGAGGACACCGTTAAGCGCGCGCTTTCGGGTGAGCCCGTCGGCACGCTCGTCTATCAGGAGGATTAAGCATGGCAGAGAACATCACCGTCCATATGGACAAGTCGCTCGAGTCCCTCAAGCACAACTTCTCCAAGGTTCGCACGGGCCGCGCCAACGCTAACATTCTGTCCGACATCTCGGTCGATTACTACGGTGTTCCCACACCGGTTACCCAGGTTGCCGCCGTTAAGACCCCCGAGGCCCACATGCTGCTCATCGAGCCCTGGGACAAGGCGCTCGTCAACGCAATCGTGAAGGCCATCAGCGCTTCCGATCTGGGCATTACTCCCAACTCTGACGGTACCGTCGTGCGCCTGCCGTTCCCGGCTCCCACCGAGGAGCGTCGTCGCGAGCTCGTCAAGGAGTGCCGCGAGTATGCCGAGCAGGCCAAGGTTTCCATTCGCAACATCCGTCGAGACTTTAACAACAAGCTCGAGCGCGACGAAGAGCTCACCGAGGACGAAGTCCGTCGCGAGCAGGCCAAGGTCCAGAAGCATACCGATGAGTATGTTGCCAAGGTCGAGGAGCTTCTGAAGGAAAAAGAAGCCGAGGTCATGGAGATCTAAGGTGCAATACGACGAGAACAAACTGGTCGAGTACTTTGCCGACGCCCCTGCGGGCGTCGGTTTTTCCGACCTTGACCTCAATAAGATCCCGCATCATATTTCGTGCATCATGGACGGTAATGGTCGTTGGGCCACGGCGCGCGGTCTTGCCCGCACCGAGGGCCACAAGGCCGGTATCGTCTCCCTGCGCGAGATTATTACCGCATGCGTGCGCTTGGGCGTCGACGTCCTTTCGGCCTATGCGTTTTCCACCGAAAACTGGAATCGTCCGCAGCACGAGGTCAACGTTTTGATGCATCTGTTTGCCAAGACGTTTATCGATGAGTTGCCGCTGCTTAAGCGCGAAAACGTTCGCGTTGTCTTTTTGGGCGATATTTCCGCACTGCCCAAGAAGACCCGCGACGTCTTTGAGCGAGGTCTTGCCGAGTGTGCCGACCACACCGGCATGACGCTGGCACTTGCCGTCAACTACGGAGCCCGTGCCGAGATCACCCGTGCTGTCCGTCAGATCGCGCTCGATGCCGCTGCCGGAAAGATCGATCCGGCCGCTATCGACGATGATATGGTTGCTTCGCACCTGTATACCGCTGGGCTACCCGATCCGGAGCTTGTGATTCGAACCTCCGGCGAGCTTCGCCTTTCGAACTATCTGCTGTGGCAGGTTGCCTATTCCGAGTTTTATGTCACCGATACCTATTGGCCCGACTTTGATCGTTGGGGTCTTGTCAACGCCATTTTGGCCTATCAGGGCCGCGACCGTAGGTTTGGTGGACTGAGCAAGACCGAGGAGGCTTAATCGTGTCCGATCGTCCCAAGGCGTCTGCTCCCAAGGCGCCTGCCGCCAAGAGCGGCGCGGCTGCGACTTCGTGGCTTGCCGGCTTTATTACCCGTGCCGCCGCAGGTATCGTCTACGCCGTCGTATTTATTCTCTGCCTGGTTTTGGGTATCGTTCCCACCGCCATCTTCGTCTCCGTCATGAGCGGCCTGTGCTGCTTTGAGTTTTTCCGCATGACGAAGCTCGATGGCAAGGTGGCCAATGAGCGCCTGGGCATCGCTGCCGCCGTGCTCTTTCCGCTCTCGGCGCTGGGCGACTCGCTGCTGTTGAATGCCCTGCTTTTTGCTCTGATGCTTGCGGTGGGTATTTGGTATGTCTGGTCGGCGCGTACCCGCATATCCGATGTAGCTGTGACGCTCATGGGTCCCATCTACACCGGTTTTATGCTGTCGGCCATCGTGCTGCTGCGCGATGCCGTGCCCGGTTTTGCCGGCGCCCTGCTTTCGGTGGGTGTTTGCGCGTCTCTCTGGGTCTCCGATTCGTTTGCCTACATCGTGGGCAGTCGTATCGGCAAGCACAAGATGGTCCCCAAGATCTCTCCCAAAAAGAGCTGGGAGGGCTTTGCCGGCGGCATCTTGGGTTCGGTTCTTATCTGGCTTATTTTGTGGGCGACGCATTTCTATAAGCTGAGCTTGCCCTATGCGCTGCTTTGCGGCGTGGTTGTGTCCATCCTGGGCGTTATCGGTGACCTCATCGAGTCACGCATCAAGCGTGGCGTGGGCGTCAAGGATTCTGGCAACCTTATTCCGGGCCATGGCGGCATGCTCGATCGTAGCGACTCGCTTATCTTTGGCTGCATTACTGCGCAGCTGCTTTTGATGATCGGAGGCGTGCTGTAATGGCCTTTCAGACGACGTACGGCCCCGATGGGCGTCTTCGCGTTGCCATCCTGGGTTGTACGGGCTCTATCGGTACGCAGGCACTTGATGTATGCCGTCAGCATGCCGATCGACTGCAGGTGACGGCACTGTCCGTTAACTCCAGCACCTCGGAGCTCGTTGCGTTCGCCCGTGAGTTTTCGGTTCCGGCCGTTGCCGTGGCCGATACCACCCACGGTACGGACGCTGTGCTGCAGGAGCTGCCCGAGGGCACCGAGCTCGGTGTTGGTGCGCAGGCGGTTTGTGAGCTCGCGCGTCGCGATGACGTCGACTGTGTGCTTGTTGCCATTGTGGGCGCTGCCGGGCTCGAAGCGAGCCATGCAGCCCTGACCTCGAACAAGCGTCTTGCACTTGCTAACAAGGAGTCCCTCGTTGTCGGCGGTGACCTGCTGATGCCGTTGGCGCAGCCCGGTCAGCTTATTCCGGTCGACTCCGAGCACTCCGCCATCTACCAGTGCTATCTGGGGGAGAATCCGCGCGAGGCTCACTGCATTTGGCTCACTTGCTCGGGTGGTCCGTTCTTTGGCCGTACGCGCGACGAGCTCAATTGCGTGACACGCTCCGATGCGCTGGCACACCCCACGTGGGCCATGGGTGCTAAGATCACCATCGACTCTGCGACCCTCATGAATAAGGGCTTGGAGCGTATCGAGGCGATGCACCTGTTCGGGTGCGATCTCGACTTTATCAACGTGGTCGTTCAGCGCCAGTCAAAGATCCACTCGATGGTCGAGTATGCGGACGGCTCTGTGATGGCACATCTTGGTGCGTCCGACATGCGCATTCCCATCCAGTTCGCGTTCTCGTATCCCGAGCGGTGGGATACCCCAGCGCCTCGAATCGATTTCCGCGAGCTCGGGCAGCTCACGTTTGATGCTGCCGATATGGACACATTCCGCTGCCTGGCGCTGGCCGAGCGTGCCGGCAGAACGGGCGGCACCATGCCGTGCGTGCTGAATGCCGCCAACGAAGTTGCCGTCGATGCCTTCCTGCACGATGCCTGTACCTTTACCGATATCGACCGTATCGTCGAGTCGTGCATGGATGCACACGATACGCAGGCGGTCGCATCCTTTGAGCAGCTTCGCGATATCGATACGTGGGCTCGTGCCAAGGCCGCCGAGGTGCTCGCTGCAACCCGCTCTTAATCGTAAGGATTGCTTTTCGTTTTATGGATACTGTTCTGAGCGTTCTCTCCTCAGTCTTTTGGGGCCTTTTGATGCTATCCGTCCTCGTGTTTCTGCATGAGGGCGGCCACTTTTTGGCGGCCCGTGTGTGCGGCGTGCGCGTCACCGAGTTTTTCTTGGGCCTACCGTGCCGCTTTGACATTCATCGTACGTCGCGTCGCATCGGTACCAAGTTTGGCGTGACACCGCTGCTGCTGGGTGGCTATGCCGCTATCTGCGGTATGGACCCGACCGATGTCTCGTGCGCCGACCGTGTGCTTGCGGCGATCTATCGTCATGGTCGCGTTTCGGTTGCAGACCTTTCCGTCGAGCTGGAGCTGCCCGAGGAGGATGTTCTCGAGGCTTGTGCCTTGCTTTTGGGCTGGGGTTCCATTGCGCCTTGGTACGAGGAAGGGGAGAAGCCTTCACCCAGCTATTATCCGGTTAGGTACCAGACGCTGCCGCGCGATGCTGCAGGATATACCACCTTTGACGGCCGCAAGTTCGATCGAGAGCATGCGACTGCCGAGGGCGATGTGTGGGAGCTGCCGGTCACTGCTTCGGAGTTCCTCGAGCAGGAGCGTTCGCATACCTATCTGGGCCAGGGTTTTCTCAAGCGTGCCTTTATGCTGCTCGCGGGCATTCTCGTCAATATCCTGACGGGCTTTTTGCTGCTTATGAGCATCTACTCTATCGCCGGCGTATCGGTGCCGGTCGATAGCAATGTGATCGGTCAGGTCGAAGAAGGCTCGATAGCCGCCAAGGCGGGCATCGAGGCCGGCGACACGATTCTTAGTGTCGATGGCGTGTCCTGCTCCAGCTGGATGGATGTGTATGATGCCATCGGCAAGGCTGCCGGTCAGGACGATATCGCCATTGAGTACCAGCGCGACGGTAAGAAACTTTCGACCTCGGTCGCGCTCAAGGAGGACGAGCGTTTGGGTGTTTATGCTTCTACGCAGGTGGTCCATTTGGACCCTATCACCTCGGCGCGCCTGTCGTTCTCCTATGTTCAGCAGACTGCTGAGGGCGTTATGCGTCTGCTGCAGCCGCAGCATACGATGGAGATACTCGATCAGTCCAGCTCGATTGTTGGCATCAGCGTCATGTCTTCTCAGGCGGCGGCAGCCGGCCCCGCGACGTTCTTGACATTTGCCGCGCTCATCTCGTTCTCGCTGGGCTTTATGAACCTGCTGCCCATTCCGCCGCTCGACGGGGGAAAGCTGGTTATCGAGATCATCCAAAAGGTCGCCGGTCGCGAGCTGCCGCTGAAGGTGCAGACGATCGTCAGCTATGTCGGCATCGTGCTCTTTGCGCTGCTGTTTGTCTATATGCTTCGTTCCGACGTCCTTCGATTTATTTTGTAGGGGAGTGTTTGGATTGTCTTTATCCCATCCTTTGCCGCGCGAGCTGACGCGCCCCGTGCATGTGGGCGGCGTTCAGATCGGTGGCGGCGCACCGGTGGTGGTCCAATCCATGACCTGCACCGATACCGCTGACGCGCAGGCAACGCTTGCACAAGTTCGTGCACTCGCCCAGGCGGGTTGTGATGTTGTGCGCGTGAGCGTGCCCACTGAGGCTGCGCTCGAGGGCTTTCGCACGATTTGTGCGGAGTCTCCGGTGCCGATCGTTGCCGATATCCACTTTAACCATAAACTCGCCATTGGTGCTGTGGAGGCCGGTGCCGCTAAGCTCCGCATCAATCCCGGCAATATCGGCGATTGGGCTAAGGTCGATGCCGTGATCGATGCCGCGGGCGCCGCTGGGTGCGCGATTCGCATTGGCGTGAACGCCGGCTCGCTTGAGCAGGATATCGCCGAGCGCGATGACCTTACGCAGCCCGAAAAGCTTGTGATGTCGAGCGAGCGTTTCGTCAAACATTTTGAGGATCGCGGCTTTACCAATATCGTGCTTTCCGCCAAGGCTCATAGCGTGTCCACGACGCTTGACACCTATCGTGCCCTGTCGCGCGAAATCCCCCATGTTCCGCTTCATTTGGGCGTGACTGAGGCCGGAACCAAGCTCCAGGGCACCATTAAGAGCTCTGTGGGCCTGGGAATTTTGCTTTCCGAGGGCATTGGCGACACCATGCGCGTCTCGCTCACGGCCGATCCGGTCGAGGAACCGCCGGTCGCCTGGGGTATTCTGCAGTCGCTCGGCCTTCGCCGCCGTGGTCCCGAGATCGTCTCGTGCCCCACGTGCGCTCGCTGCCAGGTTAACCTCATTCCTATCGCCGAGGAGGTCACCGAGCGGCTTAAGAACTACTCCGCGCCGCTTTCGATTGCCGTGATGGGCTGTGCAGTCAATGGCCCCGGCGAGGCCTCTGACGCCGACTTGGGTGTTGCCTGCGGACGAGGTCAGGGCCTGCTCTTTTCGCACGGCCAGATCATTGGTAAAGTAGCTGAGGACCAAATTGTCGACGCGCTAATGGCCGAGGTCGACAAGCTTATTGAGGAGAAATAAATGACTCGAGCAATGTATATGTCTAAGCTTTATGCTCCGACGCTCAAAGAGGATCCGGCCGACGCCGAGCTTGCGAGCCATCGCCTGCTGCTTCGTGCCGGCATGATTCGCAAGGAGGCCGCCGGTCTCTATTCCTATCTGCCGCTTGCTTGGCGCTCGATTCGCAAGATCGAGAACATTGTGCGCGACGAGATGGACGCTGCCGGCGCCCAGGAGCTCATGATGCCTATCATGGTCGATGCCGAGCTGTGGCGCGAGTCCGGCCGTATCGATGCCTATGGCAAGGAACTCGTGCGCTTTGATGACCGCCACGGCCGCGAGTTCGTTCTCGGCCCCACGCACGAGGAGACCGTGACCGCCCTGGTGCGCAATGAACTGCGTTCCTATAAGCAGCTGCCCGTCAACCTCTACCACATCCAGGATAAGTTCCGCGACGAGTTCCGTCCCCGCTTTGGCCTGATGCGCGGTCGCGAGTTCATCATGAAGGACGCCTACAGCTTCTCCGCCACGCAGGAGAGCCTGCAGGAGGAGTACGACAAGATGAAGCAGGCCTACGCTAACATCTGCGAGCGCTGCTACATCAAGGCCCTTCCCGTCGTTGCCGATTCCGGCGAGATCGGCGGCGACACCTCCGTAGAGTACATGGCGCTGGCCGACGCCGGCGAGGCCTCGCTGGTCTACTGCGACGACTGCGGCTTTGCTGCCGATGACGAGGCGGCAAGCACCAAGGTTGTCGTGACCGAGGGCCCCGGCGACGGTACGCTCACCAAGGTCGAGACCCCGGGCATGGGCACCATCGAGGCCGTCGCCAAGTTCTTCGGCTTCCCCGAGAACGGCACGCGCAAGTCCCTGGCTCTCATCGACGCCGAGGGTAAGCCGGTTGTGGCCATCGTTCCGGGCGATCATGAGCTCAACGACTGCAAGGCCGAGCACGTCTTTGGCAAGGGCTATCGCA
>CATYJC010000018.1 GCA_958407555.1 uncultured Collinsella sp.
GGTCGCGAAAAGGAAGTCCAGCGCATGATGGAGATCCTTTCGCGCCGCACCAAGAACAACCCGCTTATCTTGGGTGACCCCGGCGTGGGCAAGACGGCCATCGTCGAGGGCCTGGCGCAGCAGATCGCTGCCGGCAACGTGCCCGAGAACCTCATGAACCAGAATATTTGGACGCTCGACCTGCCAGGCCTCGTCGCGGGCGCCAAGTATCGCGGCGAGTTTGAGGAGCGCCTCAAGAACGTGATACAGGAGGCAACCGAGGCCGACGACGTCATCCTGTTTATCGACGAGATGCACACCATCATCGGTGCCGGTTCTGCCGAGGGTTCCATCGATGCAAGCTCTATGCTCAAGCCCGTGCTCGCGCGCGGCGCCTTCCAGATCATCGGTGCCACGACGGCAGAGGAGTTCCGCAAGTACCTCACCAAGGATCCGGCCTTTGAGCGTCGCTTCCAGACCATCGATGTCGAGGAGCCGAGCGTCGAGGACACGGTCAAGATCCTGACCGCGCTCAAGCCGCGCTACGAGGAGCACCACCATGTGCGTTACACACAGGGTGCTATCGAGGCCGCCGCGAACCTCTCCAACCGCTACATTCAGGACCGCTTCCTGCCCGATAAGGCCATCGACCTCATCGACGAGGCCGGCGCCCGCGCCCGCATTGCCGCCAATCGCGCGCCCGAGCCGGTGCGCGAGGCCGAGCATCGCGTCGAGGAGCTCAAGGCTGCCGCACAGGAGGCCACCGAGAGCGACGACATGAACAAGGCTGCCGAGATCACTGAGCAGCAAAAGGCTGCCGAGATTGAGCTTGCCGAGGCCAAGGCTGCCTGGACGGCCGAGCTCGACGCGAGCCCGCTCACTATTGACGTGAGCCAGATCGCCGATATCGTGTCCGTGACCTCGGGCGTGCCGGTGTCCTCGCTTACCGAGAGCGAGAGCCGTCGCCTGCTACAGGCCGAAAGCGTGCTCAAGACCCGCATTATCGGCCAGGACGAGGCCGTCGAGGCTGTTGCCAAGGCCGTGCGCCGCAGTCGCTCGCCGCTCAAGGATCCGCGTCGTCCCGGTGGCAGCTTTATCTTCCTGGGTCCCACCGGCACGGGCAAGACCGAGCTCGCCAAGACGCTCGCCGAGTATCTCTTTGGCAGCAAGGACGCGCTCATCAGCTTCGACATGTCGGAGTTTGGCAGCGAGTTCGAGGTCTCCAAGCTTATCGGTAGCCCCCCGGGTTACGTTGGCCATGACGAGGGCGGTCAGCTCACCAAGGCCGTGCGCCGTCATCCGTACTCGGTTGTGCTGTTCGACGAGATCGAGAAGGCGCACCCCGATATCTTCAACATTCTGCTGCAGGTGCTGGAGGAGGGCCGCCTGACCGATAGCCAGGGCAAGACGGTCGACTTCCGCAATACGGTGATCATCATGACGTCCAACGTGGGCGCCCGCGAGATTGCGCAGGATGCGAGCGTTGGCTTTGGCACCACCGGCGAGCAGGGCCTTACCTCGAGCGAGATTAAGGGCCGTGCGATGGGCGAGCTCAAGCGCCTGTTCCGCCCCGAGCTGCTCAACCGTATCGACGATATCGTGGTGTTCCAGAAGCTTTCGGGCGAGAACCTGACCAAGATCGCGCACCTGCTGGTGGACGACCTGCGTCAGCGCCTGATTGCCAACGGCATGAACATCAAGCTCACCGATGCGGCCTACGACAAGATCGTGGCCGAGGGCACCGACCTCACCAACGGTGCGCGTCCGCTGCGCCGTGCCATCCAAAAGCTCATCGAGGATCCGCTGTCCGAGGAGCTGCTGGCCGGCGAGTGGGGCGAGGGCGATACCGTCCTGTGCGATGTGGCCGACGGCAAGTTTGTCTTTAGCCATGGCACGGGCGAGATCCCGTCGCCGCGTCCGGCGGGCACGCTCGGCGGCGATACCGCTCCGGCGGCGCCGCACACCGGCAACGCCGCGCCTGTGAGCGGTGGCGTGAGCTCGGGTCCCGGCGGCATGATGCAAGCCGGTTCCGGCGCGCTGTAGGGATTAAACATACCTTGTATAACGGGGGCGTTTCCGATAAGGAGGCGCCCCCGTTTCTATTGAAATGTGCTTCAATCTATCGTGCTATACTGAAATTGAGATTCAGTATAGCAAAGGAGTTGATATGCCTACATCAATACTCGACACGCGGCCAGTTCAGATGAACGTGCGTATAGATCGCCAGCTCAAAGAGGCAGGAGACGCCGTACTGACTCATATTGGCATGACGCCGTCACAAGCTGTGAGGGAGCTGTGGCAGTACTTGACCGAGAACGGTCATATGCCCGTCGCAAAAAAGAATGATGACGAAGTCCTACCTGACGACATACGATCGAAGACGAGTTTGTCCCGCGTCTCGGAAGGGGCTGCGTTAGTTTCGAGTTTTTACGAACGGTTCTCGATTCAGAGGCCGAGCTCCGATGAAGCCTTAGATTATGACGAGTTATACGACCAAATGATGAGCGAGAGATTTAGCGATTGGATCGAATCATGAGCGGCGTCGGAACGAAGCATACGCTCAAACTGTTAATAGACACGAACGTCTGGCTAGATTACTTTCTTGCTCGTACGAATGCGACCAGGCCGATAGTCGAGCTCTTTTCTCGTGCAGCGGAAGCGGAGGATATCGTCCTCTTCTCGTCCTCCTTGTCTGTCAAAGACGTCTATTACATCTTGGGAAGGACGATGAAGGCCGACGCCCGCCGTGGGGGAGCTCTCACTCCAGAAGCCATCGCCGGTGCCGACGAGACGGCGTGGGCGTGCATCCGCCTGATTCGGCAAAAGTCGATTATTGCCTCGGTCGGTGCAGACGAGGTCTTTGATTCGTTTGTGTTCAAACAGCATCACAATGACTTTGAGGACGACCTGATGCTGGGCGTTGCCAATCGCATCGACGTCGATTACGTCGTGACGGAGGACAAAAATCTCATTAAACATACCAATGGCGTATGCATAAACGTTGATCAAGCGTTGAGGTTGGTTAAAGGGTCCAACGTCCCCTCAGCACGGCCCGTCTAACCTGCTTTATCTTGATAAAGTGGCGTTTACTCACCGTTAGCCGATGATGCGAGGGCGCTCGGCGTTTTCGACTGGTTTATGCAAACGAAGTCTGGGAATATACAAGGCGCATGTCTTATTGTCTAACCAGTTGCGCCAAGGAGGCACCATGGACTACAAGATTACTGGCTACGAACCCGCCCAACTGTTCCATTTCTTTGAGGAGATCAGCGCGATCCCCCGTGGGTCTGGCAACGAGAAGGGCATCAGCGATTTCCTGGTTGCGTTTGCCAAGGAGCGCGGCCTCGACGTGTACCAGGACGAGGTCTACAACGTCATCATTCGCAAGCCCGCATCTGCCGGTGCCGAGAATGCCCCGACCGTGATGTTGCAGGGCCATATCGACATGGTGTGCGACAAGTTGGGCTCCGTTGAGCACGACTTTACGACCGATGGTATCGACCTGGTCGTCAAGGATGGTGTCCTTACCGCCAACGGCACCACCCTGGGCGCCGACAACGGCATTGCCGTCGCGCTTATGCTTACCGTGCTCAACGATGATTCGATTGTCCATCCGGCCCTCGAGTGCGTATTCACCACCGACGAGGAGACTGGCCTGGTCGGCGCCGAGACGCTCGACAAGTCCCAGATTAGCGCCCGCACCATGATTAACCTTGACTCCGAGGAAGAGGGCGTTGCCACCGTCAGCTGCGCCGGCGGCGTCGTCGTTACCTACACGTGCCCGATCGCGCGCGAGCACAAGACCGGTAGCACCCTCACGCTCGACATCTCCGGCCTGCTGGGCGGTCACTCCGGCTCCGACATCAACCTGGAGCGCGGCAATGGCAACCTCATCATGGCCCGCATCATCGACCGCCTGATGGTCGCCGGCGAGCCCGCCATCGTCAGCTTCAACGGCGGCACTAAGGACAACGCCATCAACCGTGAGTGCAAGGCCGAGCTGGTTTACGCCGACCACGCTGCCGCCGAGGCCGCGGCCCAGATCGCAAAGGACATCATCGCCGACGTCACCGCCGAGCTCGAGGTCTTCGACCCCGGCTTTACCTGCACCGTCGAGATTGCCGACAACGCTGAGGTCGAGGCCATGGACCAGAAGTCCGCGCTTGCCCTCATCCGCGCCCTGCGTCTTGCCCCCAACGGCGTGATCCGCCGCAACGTCGCCACCGACGGCTCCGTCGAGGTTTCCTCTAACATCGGTGTGGTTGCCACCTCTGACGACGAGGTCAAGATCATGCTGTCCCCGCGTTCCTCGATCACCTCTCTGCAGAACGAGTTCAAGGACCGCCTGCAGACGCTGGCCGATGTCCTGGGCTTCGACGCCAAGTTTGAGTTCGAGTATCCCGGCTGGAGCTATGCCGAGCATTCGCCGGTCCGCGACGTCTTTGTCGAGAGCTATCGTGAGCTCTTTGGCTCCGAGCTGCGCATCGAGTCCATCCATGCCGGCCTTGAGTGCGGCCTGTTTGCCGAGGCCCTGCACGGTCTGGACGCCATCGCCGTGGGCCCGACGCTCTCCGATGTCCACACCCCGGACGAGAGCATGGAGCTCGCTTCTGCCGAGCGCTTCTACGAGCTGCTCATCGACGTCCTCAAGCGCCTCGCTGCGTAAAGGTTGCGCTAGCAGCAGTCCGAGCCACGTGCTAGCGGATTGCAAATGACATTACGAGAGGGGACACCCGGTCTTTTGCGACAGGTGCCCCCTCTCTTCTTTTAAGAAACGGGAAATTGATTGGCGTCTAGCCCATATCCGCCTTGATGAGGTCGAGGGTGTGCTGGCAGTTTTCGCGGACGGGCCCAAGCATATGTTCGCGCAGGTCCGCCATGCCGGGCAGATCGGCGTATTCGTCCATGACCTCTTCCATGCAAATGGGTACCTCGTAGGCGAGGTCCATCATGGTCGCAAAGCAAAACTTCTCGGATAGCCCGGCATCGGTGAGCGCCGCCTCCAGCGCTGGGTCGCCCATACCGTGGTATCGGCGGATAGCGCCTGGACCGATGCGCCCCACACGATTTTCGCCGCCAACGCTCATGGCAAGGCGCGCTTTTCGCCGCATGCGTTCGTATGCCAAACCCGACGCGACATCGTACATTCGAGCCATCATGGCTGCGCCGTCGTTTCCTAGGAGCAGGGAATAGTTTTTCGCATGCGCATCCGGTGCGCCGATAATGGCGTTGAAGAACAGTATCTGCGTAAACAGATACAGGTTAAGTTGATGGTGGCTCGTATTTACGAGGAGCTCTTGAATGTCGCGTGTGGTCGGGCCGCCGTCTGCCGTGTACTTTTGGGCGGGCATCACCCCAAGTGCCTGACAGAGGTCTTCTTGATGTAGGCGCCTGATCGTTCCGTCTTCGACTTTCACGCGGTCATAGCGCTCAACAATGAGGGCAGGTTCGTCCTCAAACATACGATATTCGACGTTTGCCGTTGCGATACCGGCGCGCTGGGCGCTTTTCATGCAGACAAACTCATTGAGAGCCTCGAGTTTAAATCCGATAACGCCATTTTTGAAAATATGCGTCGTGGGCGAGGAGCCCATGCATTCGCACCAGCGGCCGTTTATGAACGCGAGCGCGAACTTGCCCTGGTTGCCTCCAAGTGACCAACTTTCATCTAGACCCATCCACGATGCATCGCGGTCATCTCTGATCGACTTGAGACGGAGAGCAATTTCGTGGTCGCCTATAGGGCGGTATTCGCCAGCGCGATGCAGGACGGCGTCGGCATCTTCTTCGGCACAAAACTGCACTCCGCCCGGACAGTCGAGTCCGATATGGCTGAGCAACGCAACGGGATTGTTGGGCCTAACGTCGAATTCGGCGGCAATCGCTTTTCGTTGGTCCTCGCTGTCGGGTAGAAGGCCAAACAGGTACGGATTCATGACCTGTTGTCCGTATGTACGATTCGATACGGGTATGTTGGTCGATAGGGCTGGCCCGTCATAGTCATGATCGTAGGTAAAGCTGATAAGACCGTTCTCATCTTGCGTGAGCGTTCCCGCAGGTACGCCGCAAATGATGGTCCGAAGTGATGTTCTGGCCATTGGCTATTTCCCTTCGGGCTTGGTTTGGTTAGATGCGTTTGCGGCAATCGAGACTCCGAGATTGGACATGGCGAAATCGGCGAAGACCTCGTCGTAAAGTGCGGATGTAAAGGGGGCATCTGCAAGAGCCGGAATGGCGGTACTACGACGGTTGCGATGATGAGGACGTTGAATGTGATGGTGCCTGGGGATGCTGCGAGGCAGCGGATTGGCATGCGGGGCGTCGACTGGTCGCTCGTTTTTCGCTTCGCCGATATCCCCTTGAGCGGCGAGCGCCAGTCCAAGAGCATTGAAAATCGTCAACAGTTTGTCAAGCCGAATGCCTGTGGCATCTCCTAGCTCGAGCGACGCGAGCAGTCGCTCCGAAACACCGGCTTTTTTAGCAAGGACGGCACGGGTGAGCCCTTGCGCCTCGCGCGCCTGGCGCACGTAGACGCCAGCTTGGCGCGGTGTGGTGATGGGAAGGGTATCCACGGCGATCTCCAAACGTGCAGACTTTTGCATATTAGTATGACATGCAAAAGTCTGCACGAAAAGGCCTTATGTAAAACTCTGCATGAGGCCTTGTACGAGCGTTGAGTTTGAGCGATTGTGCTTGGCGTTACAGCACCAAAATCCCCAGATGCTCAAGCAAGATCTTAAGCCCGATGAGGATGAGCACGACGCCACCCACGATGGTGGCGGGTTTTTCGTAGCGAGCGCCAAAGGTATGGCCGATCGCTACGCCGGCGACGGAGAGGATAAACGTTGTGACGCCGATAAGCGATACAGCGGGAACGATGTCAACCGAGAGCGCGGCAAACGAGATGCCCACGGCGAGCGCGTCAATCGAGGTGGCGACGGCGAGGATCAGGTATTCTACCAGGTCAATCTTTTCGGCATCCTTGCCGTCGCCTTCATCCTCGTTCTCGGTAAAGGCCTCCCACAGCATTTTGCCGCCGATGAAGGCGAGCAGGATAAAGGCGATCCAATGGTCGATGGGTCCGATGATGCCCATGAATTGGCTGCCGAGCGCCCATCCGATTACGGGCATGCCGGCCTGAAAGCCGCCAAAGAACAGGCCGAGCACCACGGCGACTTTAAGATTGATCTTTTTCATGCCGAGGCCCTTGCAGATGGAAACGGCAAAGGCGTCCATCGAAAGGCCAACAGCAAGCAACACGAGCTCTGCGAGTCCCATAGTCTGGCTCCCTCTCTGCGGGCGAGCCCGATTACGTGACTACTCCCTCATTTATATGAGACCCGATGCTACCACATGAGCAGTCAAAAGAGCCTCGTCCCAAATGAGCTACCTAAGCGGTGTTCGCTCATTCTGTAAGCATCGGATTTCGTGGCTGCTGCGGGGACAAACCGTGAGAAACTATTTAGCGTTTATGGAGCGTATACGATGGGAGCGATGCCTTGGATAAGAACGAGCTGCAAAAGCGTATGGAACAGGCTATTCGCCTGACGGCACCTGGTCAGCCGATCCGCACCGCCCTCGACATGATTATCGCCGGTCACCTGGGCGCCCTTATCTGCGTCGGCGACACCGAAAACGTGCTCGCTGCCGGTAACGACGGCTTCCCGCTCAACATTTCGTTCACCTCGAACCGTCTGTTCGAGCTCTCCAAGATGGACGGTGCCATCGTCATCGACGGCGACCTCACCCAGATCCTGCGCGCCAACTTCCATCTCAATCCCGATCCCTCGCTCGCCACGAGCGAGACGGGCATGCGTCATCGCACCGCCGCTCGCATGTCGGTGCTCACCGACGCCATCGTGATCTCGGTCTCGGCCCGTCGTGCCGTCGTCAACGTGTACGTTCATGGCAAGAGCTACGAGATCCAGTCCGTAACCACCATCATGAGCTCGGTCAACCAGCTCGTCGCCACGCTCCAGACCACCCGTCAGTCGCTCGATCGCTCCCTGCTGCGCCTGACGGCCCTCGAGCTCGACGACTACGTCACGCTCGCCGACATTACCGGTATTTTCTCGAGCTTCGAGATCATGCAGCAGGCAAAGACCGAGCTTAAAGATTGCATCGTCAAGCTGGGTAACCAGGGCAAGCTCGTGCAGATGCAGCTCGAGCAGCTCGCCGGCTCCAGCATGGATACCGAGTACGACCTGATGATCCGCGACTACGCAAGTGATTCCTCCGAGGCAAACGCCGAGAAGATTCGCGCTGAGCTTGCCCGTATGACGCCCAAGGACTTGTCCGACCCGCAGCATGTTGCGGCGGTTCTGGGTTACGACGACCTGGACGAGGACTCCGTCATGACGCCGCTGGGCCTGCGCACGCTTTCGCGCGTGTCCGTCGTGCGCGACGGCGTGGCCGAGAAGATCGTCGACGAGTACGGCTCGCTGCAGGAACTCATGGACGACATCAGCGAAGATCCGGAGCGCCTGGGCGACTTTGGCGTTAACAACCCTGCCATTCTTGCGGACTCCCTGTACCGCATGAAGGGCACCAAACAGGGGAACGCATAATGGCGCCCGTATGCGCCGTGGTCGTTGCCGGTGGCAGCGGCCAGCGCTTTGGTAACCCCGGTGGCAAGCAGCTCGTCAATGTAGCGGGTCGTCCGCTTATGAGCTGGTCCATCCGCGCATTTGACCGTAGCGATAAGGTCGGCCACATCGTCGTGGTTTGCCCTGCCGAGCGTCGTGCCGAGATGCGCCGCCTGGCCATCGACCCGTTTGACTATGACACGCCTATCAGTTTTGCCGATGCCGGCAATACCCGTCAGGATTCCACCCGTGCCGGCGTGCATGCGGTTCCGGCGGGTTTCGAATATGTCGCCATCCACGACGGCGCCCGTCCGCTCATTACGACCGAGGCCATCGACCACGCTATCGACGTGCTCGTGAGCGACCGTGCCCTCGACGGTGTCGTGTGCGGTCAGCCCGCGATTGACACGCTCAAGATCGTCGATGGCGATAATATCGTCGAGACGCCGCCGCGCGAGCTGTACTGGACCGCGCAGACGCCGCAGATCTTTAGTGTCGACGCCATGAAGCGCGCCCATGCCGCGGCGATTGCTGAGGGCTTTATCGGCACGGACGATTCTTCGCTGGTCGAGCGCATGGGTGGGCGCGTCCGCTGCGTCCAGAGCCCGCGCGATAACCTCAAGGTGACGGTGCCCGAGGATTTGCGTCCCGTAACCGCAATTCTGCTCGGCCGCATGGCCGAGGGAGAGGACCTTCCCCATGTTCAGTAACCTGCGCATTGGCCATGGCTACGACGTTCACCGCTTGGTGGAGGGGCGTCGATGTATCATCGGCGGGGTCGACATTCCCTACGAGCGCGGCCTGCTGGGCCACTCGGATGCCGATGTGCTCGCGCACGCCTTGGCCGACGCCATTTTGGGCGCCTGCCGCGGGGGAGACATCGGCAAGCTGTTCCCCGACACCGATCCTGCCTATGAGGGCGCCGACTCGATGGTGCTGCTCGCCCGTGTGATGGACTATGCGCGCGAGCTGGGCTTTGAGTTTGTCGATGCCGATTGCACCATTGCCTGTCAGCAACCCAAGATCACCCCGCACCGCGATGCCATGCGCGCCAACCTTGCCCATGCCCTGGGCGTTGACGTCGAAAACGTGGGCGTCGCCGCCACCACGACCGAAAAGCTCGGTTGGGAAGGTCAGGGCGAGGGGATCGGCGCCTGGGCCGTCTGCCTGCTACAGAAAACCGTTAAGGAGTAACGAATGCGTATCTACAACAGCGCTACCCATAAAAAGGAAGAGTTCCAGCCCATCGAGTCCGGCAAGGTCCGCATGTACGTGTGCGGCCCCACGGTCTACGACAACATCCACATCGGCAATGCCCGCACGTTCATCAGCTTTGACGTGATTCGTCGCTGGCTCATTGCGAGCGGCTACGAGGTCACGTTCGCCCAGAACCTTACCGATGTCGATGACAAGATCATCAAGCGCGCCAACGAGCAGGGCCGTACGGCCGCCGAGGTCGCGACGGAGTTCTCCGATAAGTTCATTGGCGTCATGCGCGCTGCCAACGTGCTCGATCCCGATGTGCGCCCCCGCGCCACCAAGGAGATCGGTCCCATGATCGCCATGATCAAGACGCTTATCGAGCAGGGCCACGCTTACGCAGCCGATAACGGCGATGTGTACTTTGCCGTGCGCAGCGATCCCAACTACGGCCAGGTTTCGGGCCGCAACATCGACGACCTTATGGTTGGCGCGCGCATCGAGGAGAACGAGGACAAGAACGACCCGCTCGACTTTGCCCTGTGGAAGGCCGCCAAGCCCGGCGAGCCCAGCTGGCCGAGCCCCTGGGGCGAGGGCCGTCCCGGTTGGCATACCGAGTGCGCCGCCATGGTTCACCGCTACCTGGGTACCCCGATCGACATTCACGGCGGCGGCTCCGACTTGGCCTTCCCGCATCACGAGAACGAGTGCGCCCAGGCCACCTGTGCCTGGCACCAGGGTTTCTCCAACACCTGGATGCACACGGGTATGCTGCTGGTTGACGGCGAGAAGATGTCCAAGTCCCTCGGAAACTTCTTTACGCTGGCCGAGGTGCTCGAGCAGCACTCTGCCGCGGCTCTGCGCTTGCTGATGCTGCAGACAAGTTATCGCTCGCCGCTCGACTTCTCCTGGGAGCGCCTGGAGGGTGCCGAGAATTCGCTCACGCGTATTGCCGGTACGGTCGAGAACCTGCGTTGGGCTGCGAACCACGCGACGGCCGATGCCGATGCGGCTGCCGCCGAGGCGTTTGCCGCCAAGGCCGCCGAGACCCGTGCCGCCTTTAAGGAGTGCATGGACGACGACTTTAACACCGCCGGTGCCATGGGTGCCGTCTTTGGCTTTGTGACCGAGTGCAACCAGTACCTGGAGCAGGCGGGCGACGCTGCCGACAAGGCCGCCGCGCTTGCCGCCGCCGACACGCTGGCCGAGTTGCTCGATACGTTTGGCGTTGAGCTTCCCGAGCCCAAGGTCGAGCTGCCGCTGGGCCTGCTGGGCGTTGCCGCCGGTTTGGTTGCCTACACGGGTGACGACGTGGACGAGGCCGCTGCCAAGATTCTCGAGGCCCGCGCCGAGGCCCGCGCCGCCAAGAACTGGGATCTGGCCGATGCCATCCGCGATCAGCTCAAGGACTTGGGCCTCACCATTGAGGATACGGCCGCGGGCACTCGTATTAAGACTCTCTAGTATTTGTCGACCGTTCGAGGTGCGGCAGATTGCCTTGAAAGAGGAGGGCATAGACCTGGTGGTCATGCCCGACGATTGAAAGGCAAGGTGCCGTGGCTCGGACGGTCGATTCTTGTTTGTTATCTATTTAAGGAGGTCGCTTTATGGCCGACAATCGCAAGCGTGCGCCTCGTGGCGGCAAGCAGACCGCTTCTGGCTCGCGTCCGATTCGCCGCAACGACCGCGCTGCCGCTCCCAAGGGCCAGCGCGAGCGCTCCCAAGCCCAGGCTGCGCGTCCGCAGCGTGATCGCAACCGCGACGCTGTCCAGGCTCCCAAGGGCGAGTTTATCGAAGGCCGTCGTGCTGCCGCCGAGGCGCTGCGCACTGGTTTTCCCATCAAGTGCGCGCTCATCGCTGAGGGCGGGGAACGCGATGCCGCCCTGTCGCGCTTGGTCGATGACCTCAACGCCGCGGGCGTCCGCATTAAGTATGTGCCGCGCGCGCAGCTCGATGCGCTGTCGAGCCATGGCGCTCACCAGGGCATCGCGCTCGAGGTGGGCAACTTCCCCTATGCCGATGTTGCCGATATTCTCGACCGCGCAGGCGAGGGTCCGGCACTTGTCGTGGTGCTCGACCATGTGACTGACGATGGCAACTTTGGCGCCATCGTGCGCTCCGCCGAGGTCGTGGGCGCCGCGGGCGTCATCATCGCCAACAAGCGCGCCGCCGGCGTGACCGTGGGCAGCTACAAGACCTCTGCCGGCGCCGTCATGCACCTGCCCATTGCGCAGGTTCCCAATATCGCCCGTGCGCTCGATGACCTCAAGGCCGCTGGCTTTTGGGTGGGCGGCGCCTCCGAGCACGCCGAGGGCAGCTGCTGGGATGCTCCCTTCGAGGGCCGTGTGGCGCTCGTCATGGGCTCCGAGGGCGACGGCATCTCGCGCCTGGTGCTCGAGAAATGCGACTTTTTGACCAAGCTTCCCCAGCGTGGCATGACCGAGAGCCTCAATGTTGCTCAGGCGACCACGGCGCTGTGCTTTGAGTGGCTGCGCCGCAACGCCGGCGAGCTCATGGGGGAGGAGTAGCGCATGTCCAAGAAGAACCGTGCCAAGTCCAAGGCCAAGCGCTTTGGCGAGGGCTCGGCCAAGCCGATTGTCTCGGCCGCGACCTACGGTGTGGGCGGCAATGCGTTTGCACAGGCCATCGCCGACCCAGTTTCGACGGTGCACTCCAACAAGCCCGAGCTGCTGGTGGTCGATGGCTACAACGTGATCCACTGCACGCCACGCTACGAAAAGCTCGTCTACGACCATTCCGACGATCCGTATTCCAGCGACGTTCACGATATGGCGCGTACCGCCCTCATCAACGACGTCGCCGCCTTTGCCCAGGGCCGCTACGAGGCCGTGATTGTGTTTGACGGCGCGGGCAATATCTCCAGCGAGCGCCCCAACCTGCCGGCCCGCGGCGTGCGCATCGAGTTTTCGCCGACGGGCGTCTCTGCCGATACCGTGGTGCAGAAGCTCTGCATCGAGGCACGTGAGGAGGGCCGCGCGTGCTCTGTGGTATCGAGTGACGGCACAATTCAAGCCGTCGTCATGGGCAAGGGTGTTACGCGCATCTCGAGCCGCATGCTGGTGGACGAGATCAAACAGATCGACAAGGACGTGCACGAGGCTGAGGAAGCCCCGCAGATCAAGATGACTCTGGGCAGTCGCCTGAGCCCCGATGCCCTGGCAAAGCTCAAGGCCCTGCGCGGGAGGTAGGGGAGTTGGTGGGGCGATGCTGTCTCGCTAACTCCATTCAGCGATGTCGATCATTCTTTCGAGGCGCCATGTTAGCGCCTCTTTTAGATAAGGCAGTCTCGCTGTAAGAGCGTCGTTTTTGGATAGGATTTCGATTGCCTCGTCAACGAAACCCTCGAGCTTGTCGTCGTCAAACCAGCTCATATCCTCAACAAGCAGCATTTGTTTTGCGGGGCTTGAATGAAACTGCGCGCTGGTAAAACTGTGCTCTCCTGCCTTAAGCTCCTCTAGAGAAATGTTGCACCAGAGCGATGAGCCCGAATCGAAGATGGGGGCAGGTCTGCAAGCTAGCGTGTTGACGTTTCGCACAATGCCAAAGTTACGCCAATGACGGTCATAGTTGGCGATGATGTCGTCGCACACGATCATGCGGTCAAGGGCATCCTTGACGCCTGTTACCCCGAGTTTCTCGCAGTTTGCTACATATCGCTCGTAGTCGGTTAGTCTTTCATCTGCGTTTGCGTACTGATTTACATAGAACGCAGGGACATACTCTTCTTCATCAGTTAAGAAGACATCGCATATGCTCAGGGCGGAAGTGCCCGTGCCCTCGAGCGAGTAAGGCACATAATCGCAGGCGTTTAGGATGCGACGATGGAGCGCGGTCGCTACCAGCTCGTTATATGGTTCTTGGTTTAGGTGCGCTCCTGCCTTATGCAGAATTCGACGCCCGCCCTCGCATGTCCAATACTTCTGAAGGTTGCCGTCCGAGGTGTTATCGGGCTTTGCGGCGGCTGCTTTGCCCTCTGGGGCGAAGGGTGCGATGGACAGAGAGACGTCGTCAAAAGCATTATTGAAGAAGTTAATATCCTCCCACGCGAGACCGGAATCTTGGGGTCTAATCCAATACTGGTCGGATAGGGAGAGGCCGAGATTTCGCTGGATGAGTTCGTCGGGAACATCGACTGCTGCTTCTGCCAACAGGGATGCAAGCCCAATGCGCGCGAGCGGGATACCGCGGCCTCGCCACCAAATGCGGAAAGAGTCGAGCGACACGGGACTATTGGGGCCAAGTACTCCAATAGGGGCGTGGGTGTAATCGATGTCGGCACCGATGTGGGTAAAGTCTTTTCGCGATGTGCTGTAGACCAGCTGGGCGACTTCGTGCGTGCGGTTCATGAGGGTAAACGTAATCTCGCTTTTTCCATGGCCTCGACGGGGGCGTCCCCCCGTTTTGGTCACGGAGCGGAGTCGTGCATTGACGCTGTCTTTATCGATGAGCCATACACCAGAAGCCTTGCGTGCCTCAAGTGCTCCGTTTTTTATGAGCTCTTGCACCCTGCGCGGGGTGATGTCGAGTAGCTCTGCAGCTTCCTTCGTGGTCAACATCGCGAAACCCTTCGCCAGAACGAATAGTTTTATCTTCTTCATTGTAATAAAAACTATTCGTTCTGGCGAATAGTTTTGAGATGTGATCGGTCAAAGGGCCTGTTGCGCCCCGTCCGTAATTCCTTTATTCTTATCTGGCTTCGCGCGAAAGCGCCAAGTGTGCCAGTGTGGCGCAACGGTAGCGCAACTGATTTGTAATCAGTGGGTTGCAGGTTCGATTCCTGTCACTGGCTCCATGAGAGTTTCGGGCTCTGTCTCTATATGGGACAGGGCCCGTTTCTTATATGTGCGGCTATATTCGATTACCCGCCGTTAGCTTAAAAGCTGCGAGGTACAAGATGCCGCCGATAACGTACATGCAGGCATCAAGTGGATCTGGGGTACTGAACTCGAGCAGTATAGGCGCAAGTACTTCCCAGCAGATTGAGCATCCCGCCGATAATGTCAAACTGCTTGCAAGGCTGCATATCGGCGTTTTCCCGCTCACCGTTTCGCAGAGGACGTTTACGTAGGCGGGAAAAATGATTCCTCCGCACAGATCTCCGAGCTGATAATGGGCGAAGTTGTAGGGTAGGAAAAAGTCGAAGCTCGTTATATATCTGTTAACGAGATACACGATGCCGGCAAGCAACGGCAGAAGATTTGCGCTGGAAATAAGCGCAGATCTGAATCGTTTAGCCACAGACCGCAAACATAGTCAGGCCAAGGCAAATGCCCAAAGCGATGATGATGATCTGGCTGCAGCCGTTACCCGAAGGGACCATGACACTCTCTTTCTCGATGCTATCGATGCATTAGTGAATAAAGTATGCCACAGGCGGCAGTGTATTTGTTGAGCAACAACCCGTGACCGCCGGCACGCTTTCGATTTGTATCGCCTAAAGCGTCAGTCGAATAACCGGGCGCTTACCGTGGTAGCTTTCGATAATGGCACGAGCGTTGTCGACGGCCACGACACTCCTGAGCCTATTGGAGAATCCGCCCGCAATGAGGGCAAATACGACGGCGATGGCAAGGGCACAGTACGTGACCAAGCGTGCCTTCTTGCGAAATTCTCCGAGCTGATTGACCTTATCTCCGTAAAACATTCTGGCGATGATTTGTTGCTTGTGAAGTGTCGTACCTGCGGAAGGTAGAGGGTGGGGCGTCTCGGCGACGTTGCGTATGGGTGCACCTGTAACGGTATGTGATTCCGCCCAGTTAACCCTCCAGCCCACAATAACCAAGCACTGCTTGGTCGTTTGATATGGCCCCACAAAAGAGAATGGGATCAACAAGGTCAGCGAAACGGAATCGTTGGCATCAGGTCTACGGAAAGGAAAAAAGACCATGATTTACCCTCTTTGCGACATTGCCGGCAGGGACAGGGCAACTGATAAGCCGATCGTCAGTACTTGTGTCATGGATATGCAGGTGCAGCTGCTGCGTTATTTTCGCGATTATGGCTTGGATAACGATCCGGATTGGCGCGAGTCCCTCGATGTCATTCTCGAGTCCCAACAAGAAGACGGCTGCTTTCCTCTGAGCAGCGATCGCAATATGCCCAGTGATGCGCGCGTCGATTTTCTCTATCGACCTACGTACGCTTGCTGCCAGATCATGATGCGAGCTCTGCTGGGTGGAAAGCTAACGGACGAGCAGGGGCAACGAGTCAATACCGCTCTGTCTCGCGGCCTTGCTTTTTCCTGCGGGCGTGGTCTTAATGGCCACGGTATCGAAGATCTTGAGCGACAGTGCGAGGATGTTGCCGATTTTGGCCATGCGGGGATTATGGAAATAGCTGAGCGTTATCCCCTGCTGTGCCCCGAGTTTTTCTCCCTCATTAATAAGATTGGAGACGAATACGTTGAGCGCATCGCCAACGGGGATGTGATTTACTACTTTGGATCAAATCTTGCACAGAAGATTTTGACGGCGGCAGAGTCCCTGGGCCGGACCAATCTGTCGCTCGACAAAATCCAGCGCTATCTTTAGATGGACTCGAAGAGAAAATATCGATAGGTTAAAGATTAGAAAGGCGGGCGCCACCAATGCTGCTTGGACAGTACATAAAAAGAAACATGCCAGATGCGGTCGAGCTTAACGACATGGTTTCCCATCCAGGCGAGGGGTACGCTATTAGCCAGATGGAGGCTGCGCCCGTCGATACGGGGAGCTTGCGTATGCGCATCAAAGCATATGCAAATGGCCCTGATGGTCCATATTCGGAGGGACGCCTTGCGCTCTACCATCAGGTGCACGAGCTTTTTGCGCTGCTTGCAGCCGAGCCGTCCAACAAAGGCATGAAGGGCTACGAGCTCAAGGATTCCTTTATTGGCGGTGAAGAGGCAGACCTGATTATGCTCACCGTTTCCCACGTAGAGCGTTCACAGGAAGACATTGCCTATAACGTTTTGCTGTGCAGCAAGAATGCGGTGGGGGAGCGCCGTGCCAGGATTCGCGATGGCGTGCGTATCGGCGGCATGTGCGTAGCCGAGGAGTTTGGGTATCGCGGCGAATTCAGGTCCTCGGTACACCCGCTGGCGCTGCCGCTCAATTTGAGCGAGGTCTACGTGCTTATGGATGCGCTGGCTGCCTATGAGCGCGGATGCAGCCGGTTTGATCCCCATGGTAGGACGGCTCGGCGTATTGCAGGCATGATCAAGCGCGAGCTGAGCGGTTACGCTAAGGAGAAACTTGGTTCGCGTTTGAAGGGGATGGGCTTTGCTCAACTGGAGGAGGTCGACCCCATGTTTGTTCCCGATATCCCGGGGGAAAGGGTACCCGGGGGCGGACCTTCGCAGGTTGCCAATTGGCTCTTATATGAAAAGGCTGGTCGCTGGGCGCGTGTGTGTCTTGCGGGTGGCGGGAGCGTACAAGGGATTATCTTGCCGCGAGCTGAGCTTGGGCGCTTCTTTGCGAGTCGTCCACAAGCGGCGAGGGACGGTGCGGCCCAAGCGGATTCACGACCCAAGTGTGTCGTCTGGCGAAGCGATGATGACTACGACGTTATCGATTGGGCAGATGTCGTGGATGTAAGGCGAGAATAGATAAATGTCTCGATCTGTAACACGAAGGGATGGAAAACCGTTCGTACTGTTACAGAATGAGACGTAAGCCAGGGTCTCTGCGAAACATCTCGATCTGTAACAGATAGGGGAGAAAATGTTCTCTAAATGTTACAGATAGAGACAAAGGCGGGAGCGGGCCCAGCCGTTTACCTTGAGCGTGGATTTCTGGACGAACGGGAGTGGAAAATCTCCCGCTTAGTGAATGAGCGTGGATAATCTGCCACTTTGGCCTTGGGGTCACGCTAAAAGTGGGAGATTGTCCACGCTCGATCATGCCGTGGAAGCCCGATCGCGATCTATGTCGATCTATGTAATAGTGCAAGAGGGTCGTTATCGAAGGTCGATGCTGTAGGCGTACTCCACCGTGCCAAAGTGTTCCCTTGGGAAATGTCACCAGTGCAGCCAAATCCATCGACCTTCATATCTAAACTTAACAAAACCGCAGGTCGAAGGCATATAGATACGCCCGGCACCGTGTATCTAGAGGTTTTCGTTGACAGCCCCCAAGGTTGCATCGTATTATCTTTTTCGTTCGCGGGGGCGGCGGTCCAAAAGACCAAAGAACCTGCGGATACTTGAACGATTGGGAGTTTGCCCGAGTGGTTAATGGGGACGGGCTGTAAACCCGTTGGCTCTGCCTACATAGGTTCGAATCCTATAGCTCCCACCCGTCAAGTGCCTGTATAGCTCAGTCGGTAGAGCACTTCGTTGGTAACGAAGAGGTCACCAGTTCAAGTCTGGTTGCAGGCTCCATCCGGCGGTGTAGCTCAGTTGGTTAGAGCACACGGTTCATACCCGTGGCGTCACTGGTTCGAATCCAGTCACCGCTACCATAGGTAACACGGTGGCTTCTCAATAATATGTTGAGAGGCCACTATGGTATAAAGGCAAAGTCCCGTCGGGGGACGACCTGTTATGAGGAGGGCTTTATGGCCAAAGAGAAGTTTGAGCGCACTAAGCCGCATGTTAACATCGGCACCATTGGTCACGTCGACCACGGCAAGACCACGCTGACCGCCGCCATCACCAAGGTTCTCTCTGAGACCGAGGGCTGCAAGGCTGACTTCACTGCGTTCGAGAACATCGACAAGGCTCCCGAGGAGCGCGAGCGCGGCATTACGATCTCCGTCTCCCACGTCGAGTACGAGACTGCTGCCCGTCACTACGCTCACGTTGACTGCCCGGGCCACGCTGACTACGTCAAGAACATGATCTCCGGTGCCGCTCAGATGGACGGCGCTATCCTGGTCATCGCCGCTACCGACGGCCCCATGGCTCAGACCCGCGAGCACATCCTGCTCGCCCGTCAGGTCGGCGTTCCCTACATCGTCGTCTTCCTGAACAAGTGCGACATGGTCGACGATGACGAGCTCATCGACCTCGTCGAGATGGAGACCCGTGAGCTCCTCTCCGAGTACGATTTCCCCGGCGACGACATCCCCGTCATCCGTGGTTCCGCTCTGGGCGCTCTCGAGGGCGACGCCAAGTGGATGGACGCTATCCGCGAGCTCATGAAGGCCGTCGACGAGTACATCCCGACGCCTGCTCGTAACAACGACCTCCCCTTCCTGATGGCCGTTGAGGACGTTATGACCATCTCCGGCCGTGGTACCGTTGCTACCGGCCGTGTCGAGCGCGGTGAGCTCAAGCTCAACGAGCCCGTCGAGATCGTCGGCATCAAGGATACCCAGAGCACCGTCGTTACCGGTATCGAGATGTTCCGTAAGTCCATGGACTTCTGCGAGGCTGGCGACAACGTCGGTCTGCTGCTCCGCGGCATCAAGCGTGAGGACATCGAGCGCGGCCAGGTTCTCTGCAAGCCCGGTTCGGTTACCCCGCACACCAAGTTCACCGGCGAGATCTACGTTCTGACCAAGGAGGAGGGCGGCCGTCACACCCCGTTCTTCGATGGTTATCGTCCTCAGTTCTACTTCCGTACCACCGACGTTACCGGTACGGTCAAGCTCCCCGAGGGCACCGAGATGGCTATGCCTGGTGACCACATCACCATCGAGGGCGACCTCATTCACCCGATCGCCATGGAGGAGGGTCTGCGCTTCGCTATCCGCGAGGGTGGCCACACCGTCGGTTCGGGCATCGTCTCCACGATCATTGAGTAAATTAGCTCTTTGATATAGCTGACTTAGAGAGAACCCGGCACTTATAGGGTGCCGGGTTCTTTTCTACGCGGGGCTTGTTCCCTGACGATTGCGCTTCGCTCGCTCTTAAGCCGAGCGTGAAGGATCGATTAGATCTCGCTGGCTTCATTGATGTGTTCCAAATATGAATGGATCCAGCGAGAACCAATTGATTCGAGGTTTTCATTGACAGCACTTACGTAGAGCTGATAAAGTACCAACTCGTGCCCGTACGGGGCGGAAATGAAAGGTTCAGGATAAATGCGTACTCTAGTTACTCTTGCGTGCACTGAGTGCAAGCGCCGCAACTATACGACCACCAAGAACAAGTCGAACATGCCTGATCGTATGGAGATCAAGAAGTATTGCCCCTGGTGCCGTCACCACACGCTGCACAAAGAGACTCGCTAGTCTCTAGTCACATACGCCAGTAGTTCAATTGGTAGAGCATCGGTCTCCAAAACCGAGTGTTGAGGGTTCGAGTCCTTCCTGGCGTGCCAGTCATTATTCCGTAAGCTCCCAATTGGGGGCTTACGGTTTACTCATGTATAAGCGCATTGCGCGGAGGTAACCCAAATGGCCAACAAGAAGAACAAGAAGAAGGCTCAGCAGCCGGCACCTGCCAACAACGCTGCCGCCAACTCCAAGGTTGAGGCCAAGAAGGCCGTTGCCAAGAAGAACGAGAAGGCTGCGAAGTCCAAGAAGAACGAGAAGCCTGGTTTCTTCGCGCGCACCAAGAAGTATTTCGCTTCGGTGAAGTCCGAGATGAAGCGTGTCACGTGGCCCGATAAGAAGGAGCTCGTGAACTACTCGGTCGTCGTTTGCGCTTCTCTGATCGTCGTCGGCGTCGTCATCGCTCTGCTCGATGCTGGCTTTGGCGAGGCTCTTGCTCTGTTCTCTGGATTGAGGGGCTAAACCATGTCTAAGCGTTGGTACGTCGTTCACACTTACTCTGGATACGAGAACCGTGTTAAGTCCGATCTCGAGCATCGCATCGAGACCATGGGCATGCAGGACCGTATCTTTGATATCGAGATTCCTATGGAGCGCGTCACCGAGATCAAAGAGGGTGGCAAGCGCGAGACCAAGGATTCCAAGATCTTCCCGGGTTATGTCCTGGTTCGCATGGAGATGGATG
The DNA here is from genome assembly GCA_958407555.1 of uncultured Collinsella sp. Lineage (GTDB taxonomy): Bacteria > Actinomycetota > Coriobacteriia > Coriobacteriales > Coriobacteriaceae > Collinsella. The sequence goes on from CATYJC010000018.1 coordinate 20,668, forward strand.
ACGATGCGTGGACGTGTGTTCGCAACACGCCCGGTGTCACCGGTTTCCTGGGCGGCAATGGCAAGCCCGCTCCGCTTTCCCGCGACGAGTACAATAAGATGACTCGTCGTCCCGGTAAGGGCGATTCGCCCAAGCGTACGTCGGTTGATATTGAGGTCGGTACGTCCGTCCGCGTCACTGATGGCCCGCTTACCGACTTTGATGGCAAGGTCTCCGAGGTTAACACCGAGGCAGGCAAGCTCAAGGTCACGCTGATGATCTTTGGCCGCGAGACGCCGGTCGAGCTCGACTTTAACCAGGTCGCTGTCATCGCTTAAGTTTTCGTCCGTTCGCGCGAGCGTGCTTCTTCTGTGACTGCTCATCTCAGGAGTGCTTCTAACACGTGCGTGCTTACGATATAGCAAGTACTTCACACTCGTGATTCGAAAGGAATGACCATGGCTGAGAAGAAGGTTGCCAACGTCATTAAGCTCCAGATTCCTGCTGGTGCAGCTAACCCCGCTCCTCCCGTCGGTCCCGCCCTGGGCGCTGCTGGCGTGAACATCATGCAGTTCTGCCAGGCCTTTAACGCCGAGACGCAGGACAAGAAGGGCGACATCATCCCTGTTGAGATTACTGTCTTCGAGGATAAGTCCTTCTCCTTCATCACCAAGACCCCGCCGGCGGCTCACCTCATCAAGAAGGAGCTGAACCTCAAGTCTGGTTCCGCTAAGCCCCAGGCCGACAAGGTTGGTCAGCTCTCTCAGGAGCAGCTCACCAAGATCGCCGAGATCAAGATGCCGGACCTCAATGCCAATGACATTGACGCCGCCAAGAAGATCATCGCCGGTACTGCCCGTTCCATGGGCGTCACCATCGCTGAGTAGCGATTTCTTTTGGTAACGACGGGTGTTCCGACCTGGGCGCCCGTTAAATGTGTGCAATAGGGCACACGATACGATGTGGGAGGGCTCGCGCCCGTTTAACCACAGGAGGTAATGCACATGGCTAAGCATGGTAAGAGCTATAACGCCGCTGCCGAGAAGATCGACCGCGCCACGCTCTACACCCCCCTTCAGGCTGCCAAGCTCATCAAGGAGCTCGACACCGCCAAGTTCGACGAGACCGTCGAGGCCCACTTCCGTCTGGGCGTCGATACTCGTAAGGCCGACCAGAACATCCGCGGTTCCATCTCCCTGCCCCACGGCACCGGCAAGACCATTCGTGTTGCCGTCTTCGCCGAGGGCGAGAAGGCCCGC
>CATYJC010000019.1 GCA_958407555.1 uncultured Collinsella sp.
TCGTGCGCGGGCTGTCGAGCCCGGAGCTGTACCGCACCGCGCTCACCGCCGCGGGCGCGACGATCTCGGGGGCACGGCGCATCGCCGCGGACAACCCCGACGCCATCGGCTCCGGCGCCGCCGTCCTCACCGCGACGATCGGCCTCGGCGGCGTCGACACCGCCGAGATCGGCGTGAGCTGCGCCGATATGCCCGAGGACGGGAGCCTCCTGATCGAGGGGGCCGCCTGGCCGATCGCGGACGGCGATGGCGGACGCGCGTTCTTCGGCTTCGAGGATACCGCCGGGGACCCGAAGAACCCCCTGCGAGAGGTCCCGGCAGGGGCCGACGGGGCCAAGCGGCTCGCCGACGCGGCGCTCGCCGCATCGTGCGCCACGCTGTCGCCCAACACGGCCGACCCCTGCCTGGTGGCGCGACTTGCCGCCGAGGCGCGCGAGCGCTCCCGCTCGCTCGCCGACCCCGAGACGCAGGCCCGCGGCGCCAAGAGGGCCGCTGGCTCGAGCGCGCAGGGCGAGGCGGGCGGCCGCGGCCCCTCGCTCTAGGGGCGGGGCTCCAGAGGCGACGCTTCCCGTTCGGGAACATGCGTTCACACTGCGGGCCAGCGTCCCTATCATCAGGGCAATATCCGCACCGCCGGCGCCTTCTGCGCGGCGGGATGCCTAAGGAGTTTCGCCATGGAGCACATCGTCCTCGAATACGACGAGAACACGCGCACCGCGCTCGTCGTCGCCACGTCGGGCGGGCGCGAGCCCGTCCTGAGCGGGCACGCATCGCCCTACATCGTCGCCGACGGATACGATTTCGAGTCCCGTTCCTGGGGCGCCGGGCACTACTTCACCGATATCGCCGAGGCGAAGATCGACTACGAGCGCTCGTGCCGCCATCCATACCCGCTCGCGGAGGGCAAGCTGCGCGATGACGAGTTCTGCACGATCCGATGGTGCCGCGAGGATGTCGCGGAAGTGCTCTCGGAATACCTCGCCTACCCCATCCCCGCCACCGAGAAGAACATCGATGCCGCGATCGGGCAGCTCATGGCACATGACAGCTTCCAGGACCGCTCCATCGAGGACGGCTGGGAGACCATCGGCGGCATCATCGTCGAAGACGAGCTCGACCTGGGCTTCTCGACCAAACAGGGCGTGGACTTCTACAGGGACGCCTTCGGGCTCTCGAACTTCACCGAGGCCGTCGTCTGGCCGAGTAGCGAGGGGGACGCCGCGTTCGTCATGACATCTGCCGTGGACAGCGAGGACGGCGACCTGGCGGTCTACAAGATCGATGCCGACCTCATCGGGGACAGCGAGATCACCGTCGACGATATCGAGCGCTTGGGCGGCAAACGCGAGCTGTGCGTGTACAAGCACGGCTTCGACGGCATCGAGGCTATCCGCGCCTTCGCCAACCGCGTCGCGGTCGATAGGTTCGATGAGCGCTTCGGGGTCAACAACCTGTACGGCGAGCTGCCCGACCTCGCGCCGACGCTGCGCAAGGTGACCGAGGATGCTCGCACGGCCGTGCAGCAGCCCCGCGACCCGCAGGCCATCGCCGCGGCCGCGCTGTCGGCCGCCGAGGGCGGCGCGAAGGGCGCTGTCGAGCGCGTCGGCAACAAGCGCTGACGTTTTCGATTTCGCGGGCGTCGGCTTTTGCCGGCGTGCCGCCTGTCCATTTAGGGGTATTCGCCATGAACCAGAATATAGCTGCGGCCAAAGACGATGACGAGATCGTCTTCAAGATCAAGCGATCGGCTATCGCCGACGCGCTGCGCTCCGATTTCGAGATGCCCATTCCCGTGACGGATGCGAATATCGAGGTGGCCGTCAACCAAATCACCGCCCTGATCGATGAATTCCCCACGGGCGTCCCGACCGAGTTCTTCGATCTCGGCATCGACCACCATAAGGGAATCGATTTCTACCGTAGAATCTATGATTTGCTCGGCGACATCAATGGGCCGTGCTGCGGTACGGCATGGGCATCTGAGGACAGCTCCCTCGTCTATTTCGCCGTGGCGGACGAGGCCGACGGCCTCACCGTCTTCCATATCCCGTCGGCGGCCCTAGCCCAAATCGACAGACGCGACCAGGGCGACCTTCACGAATTCGCCGGTGCGATACAGGATCTCCATGTCGATGACGCCTATGCGGAAAACAGCCGCGTGCTCGAATTCGCGCGAAACTCTCCCGCGGCGGCGTCGTTCGGTTCGGGCGCCGAGCCGGAATTCGGCTTCTACGGGGTAGTTTATCTGTATCGCGAGGACGGGAAAATCAATTTCAGCGCCGCCGTCGATAGCTTCGCCTTCAAAGCCGATACCCGAGACTTGGTGGCATTGCGCGAGCTTTCCGATGCAGAACTTGCTTCCGAAATCGAGAAGGCCGGCGCCGCTATGACCGAGCGCGTCGATGCCCACATGAGCCATGTCCACGGCCTCGGCGGGACCGAGGCCGACAGCGCCGCATACTACGCCGCCCGGAAATGGCACGCGGACCTCCAGTTCGAATCCGCGCGCAGGCTGCACGCGTCGACCGATTGCGGGCAGAGGGAAAGCGGGCGCGACCCGCAGGCCATGGCGAATGCCGCGGTGAAGGCCGCGAAGGGCCGCGACGGTGACGCCGCCGGGCATGACGGCATCATACACTGACGTCCTAGGAGTCCAATTATGAATGAGAACATCGATTTCATCGTCCTCGAGCATGACGACGGCGCCGGGTGCGCGCTCATCGTCGCCACCGTCGAGGGGGCCGTGCCGGCCATCGACGGGTACAACACGCCCTACGTCGTCGCGAAGGGGTACGACCATGCCGCCCGCGACTGGGAGGACTGCCGTCTGTTCGACGACATCGGCAAGGCGAAGCTCGCCTACGAGAAGCTGCGCGGCCGCGATTACTCGCTCGATGCGGATATGCCTGACAGCATCGCATTCAGAGCCAAACACTCCGATATCGGCACCGACGATTACCGCGCAAAGGACTTCTACAAGAACGCCTACCGGCTGATCGACGACAGCTATACGGCGATCGCCTGGCGCTCCGAGGACCGCAGCCTCGTCTATCTCGCCGTGGCGGACAGGGGAAACGAGCTCTCCGTGCTGCACTTTCCGGCGTCGGCGCTCGAAGGGCTCGATTCGCCCGCGCTTTCCCATGAAGACCTTTTCGACGTCCTCGGGGCCGCCCAGGACCTCCACGTGGGCGACGCCTATGCGGAGAGCGACGCCGTGGCCGAATTCGCCCGCACGTCGCGGGCGGCGGCATCGTTCAGGCCTTCCGTGCTGGTCTGGGCCCGGGATGGAGAACTCGATCTTGAGGTCGTCAAGCGATTCGCCACCGACCCGTACGCGCGCGAGAAGAGGGCCATCCGCGGACTTTCCGACGCGCAGCTGGAAAGCGAGATCGCGAAGGCGGCCGCCGCGCTGGACTCCAAGCCCCGCCATCTTCGCAACCCGGAGTTGCAGCATAGGAGCGTCATGCTGCGTACCGAAAAGGCGCGCAGGCTGCACGAGTCTCGCAGCTGCGAGATGGAAAAGGGGGGCCGCGACCCGCAGGCCTTGGCCGCCGCGGCCTCGAAGGCCGCGTCTGAGCGCGACGGCGGCACCGTCGAGCACGGAGGCAACAAGCATCAGTAAACCCGCGGCGGGAAACGCGTCCCGCCGCCCTATCCGCTAGGAGTACCGACATGAACGACAAGCTGGACCATTTCGTCCTCGAGTATGACCACGAGAGCGGCACCGCGCTGCTGGCGATGACGGAGGCCGGCGGCAGCCGCATCGCCGAGGGCGGGAGCCTTCCGTACGCCGTGGCCAGCGGCTACGAAGCGGAATCGCGCACCTGGGAGTCTATCGAGCCCTTCGACGACGTGACGCGCGCCAAGCTGTGCTTCGAGAAGAGATGCGGCCGCGATTACGTGCCGACCGGCGGCAAGCTCTACGACGACGAGTTCATCACGCTTCGTTGGCGCCGCAAAGACATCGCCGACTCGCTCGAGAACGATTGGGGCAACTTCGGCTTCCCCATCCCCGCGACCGAGAAAAACGTCGAGCGCGCCATGGACCAGCTCGGGAACCATATCGACGACACCGTCTACAGCCAAGGCTGGGGCGTCATCCATGACCACCTCGACCCCAACTCGTTCGACCTGGGGGTCGGACACACCGTGCAGGCCAGGGAGTTCTACGAACAGGTCTTCGAGTGCGCGGGCGATTACGATTGCACCGTCAACATCTGGCCCGCGGTCGACGGCGGCGGGGTGCATGTCTCCGTCTGCCCCGTCGCCCACGGGGGCAACGACCTGGCCGTCTACTCGGTCGATGCCGACAAGATCGGCGACAGCGCCATCACGGTCCGCGACCTCGAGGACGTCGGCTGCCGCGAGGTCTACGTCGAGGACTTCACGGAGCGGCCCGATGAGGTGCGCTTCTTCCTACGCGCGGACGCCGATGCGTATATGTTCGGCTCCAGCCTGGGCAAGTCGCTCACCGTCCAGTACACCGGCGATGAGGATATCGCGCCCGCCCTGCGCGAGGTGCGCGCCTACTGCAAGGACGCCGCCGAGAAGCGCGATCCGTGCCTTATCAGCGCCATGGCCCAGGCCTCCGCGGCCAAATCGGCCACGGCCGAGGGCGAAGCCGGCGGCAAGAAGCTCTAGCGCGCCATGGCCGTCCCGACCGTCCGAACGGTTAACGCGAAAAACCAAAGCTACCTGGCGGAAGCCGCATCCAGCGAGGCGGGGTGGCGGCGCTATCTCGAGACGCTTTCCAGGCACACGGGATGCGCCAACGCCTTCTACAACCTCTCCGCGATGAACTGCGCGGGGCTCGCCGCATCCGATTGGCACGAGTGCCGCGAGATCCTGCCCATCTCGACATGGAAGTCGCTCTTCCCCGGCGCTGACATCAAGGCCGCCGATGGCTGCACGGGCGTCTACGGCGTCAAGTCCAGGCCCCGCGGCTCGGGCGGCGGGCTGTTCTTCGTGGACGAGCTGTTCCCGCCGGCGCTGCTCGTGGGACTGCCCCCCACGAGGCTGAGGGGAGCCGCGCGCGTGCTCGACCTCTCCGTCGATATCGCGGCTGCGTCATGGAGCGACGCCAAGGCCGGGCTGTACCGGCTCGTCAACGTCGCCGACATGGACAGCGACGCCGAGGCCGTGCCGGAAGCCGAGCGCGTGCCGGTCGCATGGGACGACCTCGACGAGAACGCGCGCTTCGTCATCGAGGCGCACTTCCGCGCCCAGGGCCCAGGGTGCGCCAGCCCCGTGCTGCCGCCCGACGACGTGAGGGCCAAGGCCTCCTCGCTCAAGGGCTACGTCAACGGGATCGTGAAGACCGCGGCGCCCCTCATCAAGCAGATGCGCGGCGGCTACCGCGCCGCCTTCGAGCGGCACCGCCGGGAAATCGGGCCCGCAGGCGATCCAGTGAGGAAGGACGGCCGCGAAGCCGCCTCCGGAGGCATCGCCGGGAAGGTAGAGAAGGTGACGGAAGCCCCCTCGCCGGCATGCGGTGACCGGCCTACACCGGTGAAGGCACGGGAAGACGGGGGCGGCCCCCGCGTCGATATCGGAGGCCTCGCACGCCAGCCCATCGAGAACGCAATGAGGGCGATCGGCAGGCATTCCATGGCGGGAGGCGATGGGGCGGGCGCGAAGGCCGCAGACCGCCCCGTACACAGCTCTGATGACGATTCGGGTGCCATCGGTCGGCACTTCGCGCGGAAGGACGCCACCGGAAGCGCTTCCGCGGCGGCCGTCCAGAGTGGAGGATACGAGGAGACGGGTGCGATGGCAGATGCCCGCCCCGAAACCCCTACCCCTCCGGTGCATAGCGCAGAGTCGGTCGATACCGGCGCGGAAGGGAAACCCATCCGGAATACCGCCGGCGACCCAGGTGGGGCCATGACGGCGAAAGAGGGCGCGCGGCTCGCCGAATCGCGTGCACAGGCCCATGAGCGCCGCCGCGACGGCATCGGGCGGCACGGGCGCCCATCCGAGCGCGCCACGGACGATGGCGGCGAGATCGACGTCAGGCGCCCGCATGGACGGCGCTACCGCCGCGAGGAGAGCGACGGCGCCGGAGGCAACGGCCCCGAGCGCCATGCGATGCGCCGGCGCCGCGATGTCGCGGCCAAGCCCGAGACCGAGGCCCCGCCGGAGAAGTACTACCCGCACGGCAGGCCTCCGCGGGAGACGGCAGGGCACGCGAAGAGCGCCGCGGCCAGGACCGCGAAGGACCGCGGCAAGAAGAAGAAACCGCCGACCGGCAAGGGATCGACGTAGGAAACGCAAGGAGTTCGATATATGGCTGAAAAACTCGAGGTCGTCGAGGACGGCGCCGAATACTACATGGTGACGGTCTCCGAGTCCGTCACCTTCAGCTATCCCGTGCTCGCCACAGATATGGAGGCGGCGCGCGAGAAGGTCGCCGCGCTCATCGAGGCAGGACGCGTCCGCGCGCCGCTCGACCTGGTCGGGGCCCCGTGCCGCCGCGAGGGGATCGAGGTCGTAGGCGCCGTGGAGTCCGAGGACCTGAGCTGTAGGCAGGTCTGCGCCCAGACGCTCACGCCCGGCGAGGCCGAACGGCTCGTTGACGACGTCGAGGCGGGAAAGCTCTACGAGAAGACGCCGCCGCAGATGGCTCATGCCGCCAAGTCGATCCTCAGGAAGACCGGTTCGGGCAAGCTGACGCCGACCAAGCGGCAGAGGAAGTGACCGGCTTCCCGTTCGGGAACCCTATGGGCCGCCGGGCCGCATCGCGGCCGGGCGGCCCTACCATTTTCGGTACCAGAGTGCCGATTTTTTGGATTGGAGTGCATGGATATGAACGAGCGCGGACGGAACGAGTCGGATATCTCCAGATATACCGATGTGGAGTACTCGCCCGAGGGCTATAAGACCGTGTACCGCTGGGACGATTTCCTCGAGATCGCCGGCGGCCACGTCTACAACGCGATGGACACCATCGACCTGGTCTCGACAGGAGGCGAGTATGAGGGGTTCAACCCGCGATACGCCTATACCTGCGAGTTCGTCGGTTGCTCTACCCTCGTCGACGGCATCGCGCTGTTCCGGCCGGTGTCCCGCGATGGGGAGGACCTGACCCAGATCGCCTTCCTGCGCAGCGATATCGACGATGACACCGGAGCGTATACCGAGTGCTTCGAGGCGGGGTCGTTCGATATCGCGGCGGCCTCCGATATCCAGTGCTCCGATCTCGGCATCGACCTCCTGGACTATTTCAGGGGCAGGTCGTTCGAAGGCCTGTCCGGTGTGAAACGCGGGCTCGATGGGCGCGAGGCGGTCAGGGCCGTGGAGGTCGCCACCGGATGCGACCTCGATCTTTTCGAAGACTTCTGGCTCGGTTCGCCGGGTGAGACGGATGTCCATGTCGGTCCCTATGTGAAGCGCGACCTGATCGCGCTCTCCTATATCGTCAACGATTTCTCGCAAATGTATGGGACGACTGCCCGAGATATCCGCAATCTCCTCGCGCGGGTAAACAATTTCCATCCCGATCGTCTCGCGGCGGTAAAGGCCTATCTCGATTGCGAGTACGTGACGGACCGCGATACTTCCGATGAGAAAACCTACCGCTGGAGTGACTTCCTCGAGATCGCCGGCGGGGACGCACGCTACGCCGCCATGCTCATTGATAGGACCTCGCCGGGCGAGCCGGAAGAGGGACTTCACCCCGAGACGCTGGTGGACCAGGATATCCGCGATGGAGAGGCCTTCATGCTCGCCGGGCGACCCATCGCCCCGGAGGACATCTACGACCTCCCGGGGACCGTGCACGGGCTCTACTCGGAGCTTGTCGACAACGTCGGCCGCTCCGGCACGCTTGCCCGTGACTGGCGCGGTTTTTCCGCCGGCACCGATGCGGACGATGTGCTGCGCGAGATCGACGGCGCGTTCGGCGAGACCGAGTACAGCCGCGCCGGCACGGTGCTCGGCGCCTACGCCGACGACACGTTCATGTCTCCGTTCTTTGCGGCGGATGACGCCGCCCGCGACGTCACGCCCCTCACGCCCTGGGAGGACGAGAACGGCGTGGCGTTCCTGTCGCGCACCTTCGATGCCGCCGCGGCCGCGGTCGTACCCTGCCTTTGGTATTGCAGGCGCGACGAGGGGCAGGGCTTCGAGGTCGGCGGCGTCAAGCTCGACTGCTCGAAAATCTGCTTCGACGAGGTCTCCAACGAGGCGGCATCCAATGGCTTCGACTGCGTGCTCGCCTATCTCGAGCAGTCCATATCCGGGTCGGAGCCCCTGTGCGATATCGCCGTGCGCCGCGCCGATGCCGGACGGGCCGATGCGGTCAAGCACTTCGGCAGGCAGGACGAGGCCTTGGCCATGCTCAGCGCGATCGCGGGATGCAGGATCGAGGCATATGGCGTCGATACGCTGACCTACCGTGCCTTGCTCGATAATGCGGCGGCGGCGAAGCTCGCCGCGGGCGCTTTCGCACTGAAGGAACAGCTCAGCGGCCGCGGCGACGCAGTCGAGCGCGGGCACCGTCTCTAGCGAATCGTTTTCGGGCGGATAGATTATCGACCCCGGGTCCTTTCGGGTCCGGGGTCTTTTTGTCGGACATGTGCGGCAAAATGCCGGAATTGACACGAAGGCTTCCCGTTCGGGAAATGGGGGCTGTGGTTGAGGCTGGTGGCGATTCGGGCGGGTACTATCGGTCTATGGCGGTGACCGGGTCGGTCCCGCCTCCCCCGTTTGCAGCCGAAAGGACTTCGCCATGGATTTCTTCATGCCCGCGGAACGCGTCCTCTACGACCGTTCCTATTACTTCTCCGATGAGGCGGGGGAGGAGTATACCGCAGAGGTAGCGGACCAAAACGGCGTCGATACCGACGAGGTGGCTTCTTCCGCCGAGCTCATGGATGAGGTCCGTTCGGAAATCGACAACGCCATCGACCGCGACCTCTCCGATGAGATCTGCAATTTCGATTTCATGCTGGATGAGCTGAAGCGCGGCGACGACCCGGAACACCCGGCCGAGATCTCCGTTGTCGCCAAGGGGACGGTCGAGCGCTGGGACAGGCCCTCCCGCGGGCTCGTCGTCGCCGACTCGCTGCTTTCCCTCATACAGGGCACCGGCAGCGCGGATGCCCTCAGGGATTGCCAAATCGACCGTATCGTCGATACGAACGGCGAGCTCCATATCGAGGCCTCCTACCATGACGGCTCCGCCTATCTGGACGTCCGGCTCATCTCCGGAGTCTCGTACGATGCCAAGGGGTTCAAGCTCGGCGGCGAATATTATGCGCCCGGCAAAATGAGCATGGGCGATTTCAATATCCTCCTGGACAACATCTACGATTCACCCGATGTCGGGCCGTGCTCGCTGCCGCGTTTCGCGGAGCGCGCCTACGGCACGGCTCGGGAATCCTACCGCTTCGGGGAGACGAGATTCGACATCTACCAGGTTGCCGGCTCCCCTGACCTGCCCTATATGGCGAAGATCTCAACGGGCGATGGCGCCTGCGAGGATGCAGGGCTCCGGTTCGCCTCCGTCTGCGAGGCCAAAACGTGGTGCCATCAGTACTCCCTGCGCGAGCTCGCCGAAGCCGAGAAGAAGCCCGAGCCGGCCGAGGCCGCCGCGGCGGCAAAGAGGGCGGCCGGGGGTACCGGCGGGGACGATGCCGGGAATGCCGGCGCCATCAAGCTGTAGGGCGATTTCGAAAGGATAGGGACATGGCTGAGAAATACGAGACCGGCAAGTGGGAAGCGGTCGTCTGCAACGGCTTCACCGCAGTCAACGTCCTCTCCTCCAGCAACGTCGAGGAGCTGGGCTGGGACTATACCGAAATGGAGCTCGACCCCACCGGGACCTGTGGGCTCTTCGACGGCATGCTTCTCGACTGGGACGACGACTCGCCCGAGGAGCGCCGCGAGCATGAGGAATACTTCCCGGATGCGTTCATGGTGGGCGCACGCATCCTGGCCGACGACTGGGACCATGAGCTCAGCAACGACGAGGTGCGTTCGCGCTGCTTCCTCATCATCGAGGACGCTGACCAGTTCACCGACCACGACACCGGGCGCGACTGGCTCTGCGAGAGCACCATGGCCGACTTCTCCGAGGCCGAGGCGATGACGTTCTTCCAGAACCTCACGCTCGTTGACTCCCAGGACATCGCGGAGCTCGGCGGGCGCCCGATCATCCCGTCCGCGGGATCCGAGGAATGCCGTGCGGCGGTGCTCGCCTTCAACCAGAAGATGATCGCCCGCCGTCGCGAACGCGGGCTGGACGACATGGCCGAGCCCGCTAACGTAAAGAAGACCATGGCGGCGCCGAAGCCCGTCATGCCGAAGATGGAACAGGTGGTCCACGGGCTCGGAAAGGTCGATTTCTCCGGGCTCGGATATGGCTGGGGAGCGCAGTATCCCGATTCGCTTTCCGTCGATGGCATCGGCATCGATTACCCATCGGGTGAGCACAATGCCATCCTGAACTTCTCCCCCATCACGCATGCCGTCGATGTGGCCGGCAGGAAGTTCTTCTGCCATGAGACGACTTTGAGGTATGACTGCAGCGCGGATTCATGGTCCGGCGCCACTATCGGACCGGATTTCTGGACCTTCGACGGCGAGGAAGCCCGCGAGTTCGCCGAGAACATCGGGTTCGACCTCCTGGCGGCCCGAGCGTGTGGGAATCTCGGCATCGATGCTCCGGGGCTCAAGGGGCGCGAAGCGCTCCCGATCCCGAAGGCCGTAGATGTCGCACCCGAGCCCAGCGCACAAGCGGAGGCCGCGAAGGCCGCGGCGGCCAAGAAGGTGTCCGGCGAGGGTGGCGGCGGGAAGCATATCTAAGTTCTACTTGTTGCGCCCCTTCCCATTTGGGAAGGGGCGTTTTTGTTGCAGGGTGTTCTGGGTAGCATCTTCGGTGTATATGGCCTGCTTCTATCTGGGAGTTGATGACATGGCTGCGAAACAATATGAACTCGATTCGAGCGTCCTTGATTGGTATAGGGGCTTCTGCCCGGATAACAGCTTCAATGTCGAGATCCGTCCCGATATCACGTTTGCGGACGTCGTCGTGGGCATGTCGAACGGCATCATGCTCGATAGCCTCATCGGGTCCGATGACGAGGTATTCATGTATATCGTGTTCGTGAAGCTGGCTGAGATCACCGGAGAGAGCTTTCAAACTGTCTTCGATGTGTGGTGTGAGGCGCCGATGAATATCGATTGGGTCGACGAGGACGAACGTCGACTCGTCGCCGCCGCCGAGCGCGTGGTCGAATCCAGGTTCGAACCTATTTCCATCAGCGACATCGATTCCAACAAGGCCTTCGATATCGCGAACCGCGCGATGCTGGACGAGATCATGCCCTCCTGCGGCCCAATCGAATACGGCCTCGCGGAGCAAGTCCTTCCGAACCTCAACTGGGGTTCCGACACCGTCGCCACCGACGCCATCAACGAGTTCATCCGCAGGGACCGCGATGGGAAAATCGATCCCGAGGCCGTGCGCAGCCATGCCACCGAGCTTTTCGCGGCCTGCCAGGTCCAGTTGGCCTTCAGGCAGACGGACTTCATCCTTCAAGCGTGCGGGGGCAAGATCGAGCCGGCGGAGGAAATGAAATTCTGCTCCGTCTATACGCCTCAACCTAATTTCCACCTGGATATCCTGGATGATTGCGTCATCGCCCTCCGCAATCCCGGCTTTTCGGCTGCCAAGGAGGCTGTCGCCGACATCGAGAAGCGGAGCAAAACCGTAAACATTACCCCGATCGCTCCAACGGATATTGCCGCGGCGGCCAAGAAGGCCGCCAGCACAAACGTATCGACCGACGGCGATGCCGGCGGCAAGCATATCTAGCTCGACCTGATTCCCATTGCGGTCAGTTGGCGGCCCTTCCCGTTCGGGAATGGCCGTTCTCGTTGATGCGCGACGCGGGTAGCATCTTTGTCGTATCTGGCTGACCCTCTTTTTTTGGAGCTGGCGAAATGAGCAAGAAGCATTTCAATTTCAAGTCTAGTATCCGCGATTGGTACATCCGGGCATTTCCATCCGATCAGCTCGGCTACAGGATCAACCCACTGGCCACCTTCGCCGGCACCGTGAAATGCATGGCGGACGGAGGCGACATCTATAAGTATCTCGGCGTCGGGGACTCCCTGGTGCGCGAGAACGTATTCTCCAAGATCGCCGCCATCACGGGCGTGGACTACGATGCCGTATATGACCTTTGGCTTCATCATGACGAGGACGAGTGCAGCAGACTGGTCTTCCTCAGCGACCATCCGGACTGCGCCGTCGATCGCGACTGGCGGGAACAGTTCGATGAGGTGGCCTCCCCTTCCGAGCAAGTGCGCTATGACGAGTTGCTTGCAGCCGAAGAGCATCGCAAGGCCGAGACGTTCGATTCGTTCATGGAGGTCAACGAGACCCCCATGGACGAGGTGCGAGGCACCGGGATCGCGATGATGCTCATGCAGGGCATCGTTTTCGCCGAGATCGCAAGGAAGATCGATGGGCCGAGCGAAGAGCTGAACGAACGCATCGCGACCTTCAACCGCGACCTCAAGCGCATCTACAACGAACCGCTCCACAAGAAGGTTGAACAAATCGAGAGCCAGGTCGGAAAGCTGGAAGAGAAGGCGGCCATCTACGACGAGATGCGCCATATCGGCGAGCATACCGACCCGGCGGATATCCGCATCGCAGGGGGCAGCACCAGCATGACCGGCGCCCTCATGGCCGCCGCGATGGCGAGCTACGACCTGTCATGCGGCCTTATCGACGATGAGCACATCGGGCGATACGGCGACGTCATCACCGCGCTCGAGGAGCGCATGGGAGTCGGTGCCGGAGCCCTCTCCGTGCAGACCGAGGCGGGCGAGCTCATCGCCAACGCCAGGGAGGACGGCATCAGCGTCGGCATCAACGTTCCCGGCGGCAAGTGCGCGGATATCGCCTTCGTCGATGCGGACCCGGGTGCCAACGACCTCTACCCGACGCCCGTCCGCGCCTTCACCTACAACGGCCGCGACGAGGAACCCGATCACCGCACCGACGTGCATCTCGACGGGGACATGGTGCTCGAGGGGCAGCTGACTGCCGAGACCCCCGCACATTTGCCCGTCGACGTCGCCGCGGCTGCCAAGGAGGCCGCCGCCAAGAGCGTCAAGCCCGATGCCGTCGGAGCCGACGGCATCAAGCACTAGGAGGGAGGCATAGCCATGGAAGAGACCTATCAGCTCATCGAGGGCTCGCCGACGCTGCGCGACCTGGACGCGGAGAACGGCTTCCTGTGGTGCCCGTTCGGGTGTATCGAGCGTCAGAACGATCCGGGCATCCTGATCAGCCGTCTAGACGACGGAAGCTACGACGTGAGGCTCGGGATCGGGTTCGACGGCCCCGGGCGATTCGCGGCCGGGGGCCCCGATTGGTCCTGGATGGACATGGCGATGGACTTTACCGTTGACCTCACCTTCGCGGACGACATGGAGCTCAGTGACTGGATCTCAAGCGAGACTGTCGCCACCGGTGCCGCGTGGGCGCGGTGCTTCAACCCGGATTGCGGTCCCGCCGACACGTTGGGCGTCAAGGAAATCACTGCGGCGCTCAAGCGCTTCGAGAGCCCTTCGTATCTCGCGCGCGGGCCCATCGCCGACATCGAGGATCTTCCGCTCGGATACTACTGGTGCCCCGATGCGGTCGATTCAGACCCGTCCTATAACGGCTATCTCCTGAACGTGTTTTCCCGCTCCGGCCACGGCGGGTTCCCCTGCACGGCCTTCGAGCTCTTCGGCGGCGTCACGCTTAACGACGTGCCCTCCTTCGGATTCGATGACGGCTGGGACGGCTCGTGCCTCAACCGCCTCGATTGGTTCGAAGATGCCATCGGCATGGACGGCGACGGCGTCACCGCCGGACTCGTCACCGATGATCTGGATTCCATCAAATCGCTCACCGCGCGCTGTCCCTCCTGGGTCGAGTGCTTTCCCTCTTACAGCGAGAAGGCGGCCCAGGGAGAGGACGATATTCTCAAGGCCGTGAAGCAGTTCCGAGTTGAAGCCAAAAGGACGAAGAAGGCGGCGGTTCCCGACCGCGTCCCATTGATCCAATTCCTGGGCGCTAGGACCGCCGCGGCCAAGACCGGCGGCGGGAACGATAGCGGCAACGGATTGCATATCTAGGGGGTGAGGACTATGGACTACTTCTCCCGTAAACCCGATTTCCCGACTTTCGAGGATATCTATATCGCCCGCGCGCAGGGCGCCATCGGGTTGGAGCGTCGCGAGGACGGGCTTGCCTGCCGCTTCGGCCAGGACGGTCCCGCCATCATGCTCCCCCAGGTCGCGTCCCAGGGTGATGGCGTTCGGGGGCGTGCCGTCTGCGACGGCATCGTCGGGGCGCTGAAGGAGGACCCGGAGATCCGTGCCGCCGCGGCAGGGTGCCTGGACTCGTACTTCACCGAGGTTGCAGGGCGCGCGCCCGTCGGCGAGACGTGCGGGAGCGATTGCCTTTTCACATGCCATGTCGATATAGACGGCGTCTATGCGCAGCGCACCGGGGACCCGGACGGGCTGCGAGCCTACTGCGACCCCATGGGGGTCGGCTGGAACTACGGCCCGATCTATTACTTCCCGCGTGAGTCCGTCGAGCAGATCGTCGGGCAGCTGTGCGAGGACGGGGACGACTTCCCCATCCTGTTCGACGGGGAGAACGTCATCGAGGCCTTCGACGGCTCGCCGGTGCATATGTCGGTGCCCGTCGAGGTGGATGGCGAGCGGGTGTGGACCTGCGGCTACGACTTCTGCTGGGGCGAGACCGTCGCCCCCGATTTCAGCCGCGCCAGGGGGCACTTCCCCGACGCCACCGTGGCCGCCTGGGCGGCGGCACGGAGCGTGAACGAATCTGATGGCAATTTGGGTATCAAGGAGCGTATGTAATGAACGAGCGTATTTCCGTAATGACCGATTTCGGCGAGCTGATTGCCACGCCGTTCGCAGGCGGCATCAGCGTCGATATCAACCTGCCCGATGGGAAGGGCAGCGGGCAGCTCGCCTTCATCGAGGCGGCGCCGGTTGAGCTTCAGGATGACTACCCGACGCCGGTGCATGTCTTCACCTATGACGGGCGCGACTCGGAACCGGTGCACCGGACCGATGTCCATCTCGACGGGGAAGCCATGACGCTCGACCCCGTGAAGGGCGTGCCGGTGCATAACGGCGCGCAAGCGCATGACGGTGATAGGCGTCCCGCAGATCTCGCCAAGGCCGCGAGCGCGGCGGCGAACCGAACTGCCGGTTCGCATGCGGACGAGGCCGGCGGCATCAAGCACTAGGGCGTCGATGCCCACCGGCTAACGGATCGTCTTTGCGGGATCGTCTCGGCGGCTGTCGGCTATGCCGGCGGCCGCCGATTTCTTTGCCGCGGCCGCGAGGGTGGCGGGAGATGCCTTCTCGAGGACGACGGCGACATTCCTGCGGGCCTGCTCGGCCCTCTCCAGGGCCTCCGCATACTCGGCCTCCGCGCGGCGCTTGGCGCCGTACAGATCCATGTACTTCGCTGCATTTGCCATATAGTCTGGCGTCCGGTAGCCCAGTGCCGGCGGCGCGTCGATCGCCTGGAGCTCCGCCGGGCGCCATGTCGGGTTCTTCACGGTATCCTCCAGGACGTCCAGGAACCTCGCGATCATCTCGGCCCCTGGTGAGATATCCCTTCTATCAAGACGAAAACGCAGGGAAAAACGAGCGGCACGCCCTGCTAGACGCATCGCGATTTCGAAAGCCCACGAGGGCTCGCAAGGCGTCATTAAATGTAACTAATTGATTTGCTATGTACCATTCATAATGGTACATTTATAATTGTTTAGTTACATGAGGAGGCAGGGCATGAGGAAGTACGTCGAGAAGACGCTGCACACGAGAGTCGATTGCGAGCCCGTCGACGCCTCGGGGCTCCCCCTCTACTTGAGGGGGCTGTACTCCCTGGAGCGGTGGACCGCCTTCGGCGTGCCGTTCGCCGTGGCCTCCCCCGCCGATAGCCCGACGGTGAAGACCATGGCGAAGCACCGCGACGCCCTGGAGGCGGCCCTGGGGACCCCCGTGTCCTTCGCCCTCGAGGGCGCCACGGGCTACAGGGTCGGGCGGATGCTCGAGGCAGGCCTGCCCTTCATCGCCCCGGACAAGCAGGTGTACCTGCCGTTCTTGGGAATCGCGCTGAGCAGCGGAAGCAGCCACGCGCGCGACAGGCGGCAGACAGACGTTGGCGCGTTCTCGCCCCAGGCGCAGCGCCTCGCGCTCATGGCGCTCTACGGCGACCTCGACGGCACCTGCGTCACCCAGGCGGCAGGCCTCCTCGGCGCGGCGAAGATGACCGCCTCTCGCGCATTCGACGAGCTCGCGGCCGCCGACCCCTCGATCGTCGGCACCGAGGGGCGGCGGCGGGTGCTGCGCCCCGGCAGGGACAAGATGGCGCTGTGGCGTCGCTTGGAGCCGCGCATGTCGAGCCCGGTCGCGAGGGAGCACCGCCTGGGCCGCGTGCCCGATGCGGAGCTTCCCCTTGGCGGGATCTCGGCGCTGTGCGGACTCTCGATGCTGCAGGACGACCCCTGGCCGACCCTCGCCGCGACCAAAGCGCAGGAGCGCGCCCTGGAGCTGGCGGCCGGCGCGCGCGACGCCGGCCTCGACGAGCCAGAGGATCCCGCGTGCGTGGTGCAGGTGCTGCGCTACGAGCCCGTGCCGGCGCCGGGATGCGCGGTCGACCCGCTTTCGGCCATCCTGTCCCTTCCCGCCGACGAGAGGGACGACCCGCGCATCGCGGGCGAGATCGAGAACGTTTTGACCCGGGTGCTTGGAGGCGATCATGAGGGGAATCGATAAGTTCAAGGAGCGCTTCGCGGGCCATGACGGCGAGTACGTCCTGATCGGCGGCGGCGCCTGCGACCTGCTGTTCGGCGAGGCCGGGCAGGACTTCAGGGCCACCAAGGACCTCGACCTGGTCCTTTTGGTGGAGGCGCTGACGCCCGAGTTCGGCCAGGTCTTCTGGGATTTCGTCAAGGAGGGCGGGTACGAGAACAGGCAGAAGAGCAGCGGAAAGCCGCAGTTCTACCGGTTCTCCAAGCCGGAGGACCCGGCCTTCCCCGCCATGCTGGAACTGTTCGCGCGCACCGACGTCGACCTGCGCGACGCGGAGTCCGGCCTCATGCCGATCCACATCGACGACGAGGTGTCGAGCCTTTCGGCGATCCTGCTCGACGAGGAATACTACCGGCTGCTCGTCGAGAACAGGACGTCGGCCGGCGGCGTCGCCGTCCTGTCGGTCGAGGGGCTGATCCCCTTCAAGGCCAAGGCGTGGCTCGACCTTTCCGCCAGGCGGGCGGGCGGCCAGGCCGTCGACGAGAAGAGCGTGAAGAAGCACCGAAACGACGTTTGCCGCCTCGCCACGCTGCTCGCGGGCGGCGAGCGCCCCGCCATGAGCGAGGGGGTCCGCGCCGACATGCGGCGCTTCCTGGAGGCCTACGAGTCGGACCCCGTCGACCCCAAGGCGCTCAAGATCAAGGGCGTCGGGGCGCAGCAGGTCGTCGAGGTGCTCAAGAGCGTCTACCTGCGGTAGCGCAGCTGTCCGATAGCGCTACCGTGCGGCGTCATCTGGGACGGGCCGCAAGGCGCACCCCGCGTCTTTCGTCGCCGACTACCTGCGCCACACCGCAGCTACCGGGTATCTACCAAGTAGTTGCTGGGCGCTACTGAGCAGTCCGGCAGGTTGCGAAGGCTGAGCCATAGCTGGACATCGCGTCGTTGCATTCGAGACAAATGGGGGGTGCGGACAAATAGTTGGACCGAATCGGTCCGGTTAGGAGTTCGCGAATGCCGAGCTGCACGGAAGAGCAGAGGCGCAAGGCCGTCGAAAATGGTCGAGGAGTGCGGCGGGTCGGTGACGCGCGCGATGCGCAGGCTGGGATACCCCACGCGCCACAAGTCGAGTGCAACTTTCTCCTTCGGCAAAAGGTCATAGCCGCCCCTCACCTGCGCGAGGTCGCTGAGCCCTGGCTTCACTAGAGTGCGATAGCTCCAGCCGTGAATGCGCTTCTCGAACTCGGCGCAAAAAGCCGGGCGTTCAGGCCTTGGGCCTATAAGCGCCATGTCGCCATCATCTCGGAATACGCTATGCGCTCCCCTTCGGCCATGTCCGCGGCCCGCGGGCGTATGGTTATCATGTTGCGGGACGTGGCAAGGTCCTGCTCCGCATACCCCGCGCTCACCACCATGTAGTCCGCGTACTTGTGCCTGGGCAGCATCCTCGGCATCAGGATATCGCCCGCACGCAGGCGGTAACGGTCCGCCTTGGCCGCATCGACCCGGATGAGCTCGTCCCCCTCCACCTTTTCCTCCGACATCAGGATGCCTTCCGTCAGGTCTTTCACTGAGATGCGCCTAAGGGTCACCCCGTCGATGTCGGCGGCCTTCACGCTGTCCCGGGACATCAGGGGAGGCACGACGGCGAAAAGGTCGCCGACCGTGGCCTCGTATCTCCTCAGCATCCCCAGCATCGACTTCGCATCGAACTTTCGCTCTACGGTCATGCCCTCTCCGAACTGACGGGTCTTTTGCAAAAGGATACCCTCGGCGCGGTGGTGGAGGGGCGCCCCTTCCCGTTCGGGAAGGGGCGTTTCCGTGCGGGCTCGCGGCGGGTAGCATCGATGGGGACAACCGTTTCACTGGAGGTGCCGACATGGCCGATATCAACCCCAATGACAGCGCGACCCTTACCGATGACCTCGAGATCGACAGCTACGATGACGTCGTGAACCTGTTCGGCGCTGACGAGGCCGCCGCGATGCTCGCGGATGTCGTCGGCAACCGTTTCAACCGGCAGGAAATCTTGAAGGCCATCCGGAGCGGAGGGGATATCCACCTCGACTACTGGCCCGAATACGGGGAGTACGGCTATGCCGCGCGCATCTGCGGCGAACTGCTCGCGGACACCTCGCTCGAGTGGGCCGATGGCCTCATCGACCCGGATAAGATCAAGACGCACAAGGGGCTGACCGCCGGCGACCTGTCGCATGCCGTCACCTGCGTGCTCACGGACAGGTTCAACGACGGGCTCGATGAGGCGAGACTTGCGGATTGCAAGAATATCGCCGATGAGTTCGCCCAGGCAATCGAATCGCGGCTCGGCTCGGGGTGCCTCGGGCGTGAGTCCTATGTCGACAGCGAACGCCTCCGCGGCGACCTGACCGATAAGTTCGGGTTCTTCTACGACATCGATTTCAGCAGGCTCTCCTTCAAGACCTCGCTCATACTGTCCGTCAACGGCCTGTATTCCGAGGGCGACGTCATCGACGCGGCGAGCGACTGGCAGGAAGATTACCTGCCGTGCGTCTGCCATAGGGGCAGCCAGGGCGAGGACGACAGGTGGGAGTACGAGCCCGCCGAGGACTACAGGCCCTTCACGCGTCCCGCGGACATCCCCGAGAGCATCTTCGACAAGCTGTGCGCCTCGCAGGGCACGACCATCGAGAAGGTCGTCAACGACCCCGTTACGCCTTTCGAGCGCAGCTTCCGCGAGGATATCTTCAACATGCCGCAAAATCGCCCTGTCGGGCTCGCGGTCCTGGCAACGCTGCCGCTCGACGCGTTCCTGGATGCCAGCCTGTCGATGATCTGCCGCGGCGAGGGCGAAAACGCCGGCACGTTCACGGTCAAGCCCGGAACGTATGAACCCATCTTCGGTATCTACGACCCCGTTGGCGGGTGCGGCGGCACCATGGGTACCGTGCTCGACTGCGATTTCGAGATCGAGCCGCACGACATCTCGTACACGATGATGGAACCCGTGCGCGGCGAGTGGAAGTCCGACCGCATCGACCTGTACACCCCCCAGGACTGCTTCGGCTTCTCCGATCCCTTCGGAGGGCGCATCGAGTATTCCGAGAAGAAACCCAAGGCCGTCGTCGCGGTGAAGCCCGACCCCGTCGAACTGGGTCACCGCGCCTCAGTCGCGGCCGGCTCGACCGTCGGCGACCGTGCGCGCGGCGCCGGAATCAGGCAGTAGGGGTGCCGCCATGGACAATCGGGACGCCAAACGCAAGAGACCCATCACGTGCCTGGAGTCCGGGGCGACCTACGACTCCGCCTACCGGGCGGCCAAGGAACTCGGTTTCGCCGACTCGCGAAACATCTTCCGCTCCATCCAGCGCGGCACCTGCACCCAAGGGCTGCACTTCTACTATGCCGACGAGCCCAAGCCGGCTCCGGAGTTCTTCATCCCGCCGAACAGGCCGCCGCGTCCCGTGGTGTGCCTCGATACCGGCGAGACGTTCGAGTCGGCGTTCCAGGCGGGCCGCGCGTTCGGCATCGCTGCCGGAGGCGTGCGCACATCGGCAAGCACGGGCGTCGAGCGCAACGGACTCCATTTCTACTACGGCGACGAGCCGAAGCCGGCTCCCGAGTTCTTTAAGGAGCGCCATTCGAAAATCAGATCCATCGTCTGCCTGGAAACCGGCGGGACCTTCATGGGCAACCCGGCGGCGGCCCGTCCCCTGCACGTATCGCCCGCCGCGATCAGCCAGGCCGTCCGCTACGGATCGCCCGTCAACGGGCTCCACTTCTACCATGGAGACGAGCCGAAACCGGCTCCGGAGTTCTTCAAACCGGCGAAGGGGAAAGGCGGCAAGAGCCCCGCGGAGGTGGCGGCCGCGGCGAAGAACGCCGCTGCCAAGGGCGCCGCGGGTACCGATGGCCGTAAGTACGGTATTCAACGGGATCGGCGCGCGGTACAATAGGTACGGTCGGTAAGGCGCCCCCGGTTTCCGGGGGCGCCTTCTTTCGTTTTCGGGGTCGTGGCAATGTGATGCGCAGGGCCCGCCGGTTTCCGACGGGCCCTGTCGTGTGGGGCTTGCTAATGTTTGATCTCGGGCCCTGCTGGGAGCCTTTCGCCGTCTTCCGGGCAAGGGCCATGGCTGCGGCCACCATGCCATTCAGGTTCAGATTAGTCCGGCTTGATGAAGATGCGGACAGCTTTCCAGGGAGGGAGACTTTGGAGAGGGTGTGGGACGGTATTCTTGGGGTAGATGGTTTAAACTTAGACCACTCGGGTATAGTTGTTGAGAGGAGACAGGAGGGTTTCAGTGAAAAGCGTCGAGGCGATCAAGATTCTGCATGGGTGCGACCTGGAGGGCCGGATCCTCTTCCGCAGCCGCGAGCTGGGTGTCCTTTTCGGTGAGTCCGGCGATACGCTCCGCTCGACCATCAAGAGACTCGTTGCGGACGGCATCCTCGAGCGCGTCGCCCATGACGCATACCTCTATCTGCTGTTCCATCCCGACGGCTGCGACCTGCTCTGCCATATCGCGGCGTTTTTGCGCCCCGGCGAGGTCACCTATGAAAGCCTCGAGTCCGCGGCATCGCAGTGGGGCTTCATCTCGCAAATCCCGCTCGGGCGCATCTCATGCGTGACGACGGGCGCGGAAGGTCTCGTCGATACCCGCTTCGGTGCCAT
This sequence comes from uncultured Collinsella sp., assembly GCA_958407555.1. Taxonomy (GTDB): domain Bacteria; phylum Actinomycetota; class Coriobacteriia; order Coriobacteriales; family Coriobacteriaceae; genus Collinsella. The sequence goes on from CATYJC010000019.1 coordinate 21,458, forward strand.
CGAGTTCGTTCATACGGACGATGGTTTGAACGACGTCAAACGGGGAATACTCGACCGTATGCCGAGGAATCGGCTGCCTATCGCGACCGAGGAACGCTGCCTGCACGACCTCGTCTCGAGGAAGCGCAGCCTGGAGCTTATCGATTGGGATGAAGTGGATGCTGATTGACCTTGAAGAGCTTGCC
>CATYJC010000020.1 GCA_958407555.1 uncultured Collinsella sp.
GGCGAATCGGGCAGTAGCTTTTCCTCGAACTCGCCCGCGCAGGCCAGCACGTTGCCCTCGTCGGTGATGGCAACCGTCATGGCGCGCGTCTCGGGCAAAATACGCTGGCACACCAGACGCGCCGACTCCTGCGTCAGGCCGCCTTTGATGTCCTCGAGCATGGCAGAGGCCACCGAGAGCGTCTCTTCGGTGTACTGCGAACGCACCGAATCGGGATTGAGCGTCAAATAGATAAAAATGCACAGAAAGATGCACAGCAGTGCGCAGGCGACCACGGTCGCGATTGGCTCGATTCCGGTCGCCAGGGCGAAAATAAAGTACACCAGCACGCAAATGGCGCAGACAACGGCGATCACGCGAAAGATTGATATTGAGTTATCGCGCTGGGCGCGGCGGTCGATCATTCAGTCCCCTCCAGGATGCTGGTCAGTTGTGCGTCGCGCCAGAGCCCGTCCATGATCTTGGGCCAGAAGCTCTGGAAACGCAGGTAGCTTGCAGCGTTTTGGCGTGCGTAGGTCTTGGCCTCGTCAATACCGTGGCGCCAAATGCGTAGATACCCCTCGTGCTCGCGGGTAAACATGCTGCGGACCATGGCGGTCTTGCGCACGCGCTCGTCGAGCTCGCGCGAAATCCACGGACCCGGATAGGGCATGAGCGACGCGGCCGTGACGGGGACGAGCTCCTGCTGGTGCGCGGCAAATGTCAGCTTGGCACGCTCGTAGTACCAACGGTACACATCCTGCATAAAGCGCGGCGAGCGCTTCTCGGACTCGGGCGGCAGGTGACGAACGGTCCACTCGTTGTCAAACCACACGTCGTAGCCAAACATGCGCATGTTAAAGAGGTAGTCCAGGTCCTCGCCTCGGGTGATAAACGGGTCAAACGCCACACGGGTAAAGGCGCGGGCATGAAGTGCCATGAGGCCGCCGCACACGTAGTTTGAACGCGAGATACGGGTGCCCGAGAGCGCCTTTTTCATCCAGCGATTAAACTCGATGCGCTTGGTCCACCAACGATGGCAAATGCCCACCTTGTCCGTGGGCGCCAACGGCGATCCGTCGCGATCGTAAAAGTAACCGCTCTTAACCAAAATCGGCAGGCCCTGACGCGTCTGCTGGCCCAGCGCATAGGTCGCGCGCTTCATAAAGTCGGCATCGGTAACGGTCTCGTCGTCATCCAAAAAGACGACGGCATCGTGGCCGAGCACCGCAGCGCAGGCAAGCCCCATATTGCGAATGGCGCCGTATCCGCGCAGGCTCACGCACTCGCCCGAGCCCTTGGGAGCAATCTGCGCCACACGGTCGGCGATACGCGATGCCTGGGTGTTGGTAACTATGGTGACTTTGAGCGTAGGGTGCGCGTTGACGATTTCGTGCACGCGCTTCGACACATCCGCCGTAGCCGAGATGGGACAGACCACCAAAAGGATAATCCTCGGAATGTCGCGCACCTGCTCGAGCGAGGCCAGGCAGCGGTCGAGCTCGGGATTGGTGGCGTCAAGCTTCGTCGAGTGGTCATAGGCGCCGGGAGCGTTTGCACGGGCATCATCGCCCGCCCAATATGTTGGAATCACAACAGTGGCGTTCATGCCTTCCCTCCCTGCAACACAAAAACGGGGCGCCGCCAAACACAGGCGACGCCCCGCGACCTAGCTGATTCCATCATACCCACTTGGGCAAATCATTGCTCGCAAGTCGCAATGTTTATTGCGGATAACCCCAAAAGAGTACCGTGGACAGGCACAATAGCCGCTCGCTCCTATGCGGCATGCTCCGCCGCCCGAGTCATGCGGGACAGGCGGACCAGCAGCATAAAGCCAACGATCAGCAGCACGCCAATGGAAAGGACGCCCAGCGACGGGTTGCCGGTCAGCGAGGTGACGATCGACACCAGGAAGGTGCCCATAACGCTTGCATAACGACCAAAGATGTCAAAGAAGCCGTAGTACTCGTTGGACTTTTCCTTGGGGATAATGCGGCCAAAGTAGCTACGGCTGAGCGCCTGCACGCCGCCCTGGAACAGGCCGACCATAATGGCAAGCACCCAGAACTCAAAGGCGGTCTTTAGGAAGAACGCGGCGAACAGCACAATGCCCATGTAGGCGGCAACGGCCACCAGGATCATGTTGAGCGTGCCCACGCGTCCGGCGAGCTTGCCGTAGATGATGGCAGACGGAAAAGCCACAAACTGCGTAACGAGCAGCGCCAGGACAAGCTGCGTCGAATCGATACCCAAAGCTGAGCCGTAACTGGTGGCCATGGAAATGACCGTGTGGACGCCATCGATATAGAAGAAGAACGCGACCATGTAGACCAGCACGGTCTTGTTGTGGGCGATCTCGCGCATGGTGTGTCCGACCTCGGAGAACACACCGCCCACGATGTGGCCGATGGTGTCCTCGGGACCGCGCTCGCGACCGTACTTTTGCTTATAGGTGCGAATGAGCGGCAGAGTAAAGATGAGCCACCAGGCACCAGTGATGATAAACGACAGACGCGTTGCCAGCATGGTGGGGACACCAAGAGCGGGGCCACCCATGATGAGCGCCAGGCAGATGATGAACGGCACGGTGGAACCGATGTAGCCCCAGGCATAGCCCGAGCTGGACACGGCGTCCATGCGCTCGTCGGTGGTAATGTCGGGCAGCATGGCGTCGTAGAACGTCATAGAAGAGTTAAGGCCGATGGTGCACAGCACGTACACGGTCAAAAATGCCATGGCGGACATTGGGATAGCCTGCGCCAGGCAAAGAACCAGGCCCGTGAGGAAGAAACCCAAGAAGAACTTGATCTTGTTGCCGGCGTAATCGGCAAGCGCGCCCAGAATGGGCATGAGCATGGCAATGACCAGCGAGGCGATCGTCTGCGCGTTGCCCCAAGCGACCACCAGGTCTGCCGAGGAAGCACCGGTATTGATGGCGCTAAAGTAGATGGGCACCACCGAGGTATTGAGCAACACGAGGGCCGAATTGCCCACATCGTACATAACCCAGTTACGCTCGAGCTTGGTGTATTTCATGGACAGGGCCCTTTCGTATTCGCCCAATATGCAGTTAGTTCATCGTACCCCAATTGCACAGAGGCACCGGTAAGGATTCGGCAAAGGGGCGCGCACGGACCCTACTCCTCGCGGTCGAACTCCTCGTCGGCGTCGAGTACGCGGCCGCTGTAGTTGATATGACCGGTCACGGCCTCCATGTCGCCGGTCTCGATAAAGCGGGCGACGGCGAGCTCGTAATCGACCAGCGCGCGCTCAAAGACCTCGGGGAAGCTCTCGGTCGAGACCTCATCAGTAAAGGGGTTCTTCCATGTCAGGTGGCCCAGGTTACCGGTGCGCTCGGGCAGCTCCGTCGTCACGCGATGGGCAAGGCCGTCGAGCAGCGAGTAGTCGTGCACCAAGCCCTCGACCAGGGCAATCGCGCGCGTCTTTACCGAGCCGGCAGGCTCAATGGTGCGATAGAGCATCTGCATGTCCGAGACGGCGCCGGCGTACTCCCCCGCCGGGATGTCGATACCGTACACGCGCCCGGCGACGTAGCTCATCAGCACGCCGGCCACGCGATTGATGCGGTCGGTGGTGACGATCTCGCCCGCCGGCGGATAGTCCTCGACCGTGGCCCCGTCGCGCTTGAGCTGCAGCATCAGCACGTCCAGATCGCTTTCGAGCACGGCGTGTACTTGGCTGCCCGAGGCCTCGAGCTCGGGATCGGAATCTACAATGCCAAACTGCTGCTCGTAGACAAAGGGGTGGGCATTGCGGTCGAGCACATAGTGCGACAGCAGGCCCAGCGCAAAGGCGCGACCCAGATTGGCATCGCGCGGCTGCAGGTGCGACACGCCGTCGCGCAGGCACGAGAATTGGCGCGACATGCGCGAGCGGTGCATGACCTGAGCAAGCGACATACAGTCGGAAATGCGCGGCGTGAGCATGTGGAAGAAAAACGGGTCGGGACCTTGGTTTCCCAGGATAAAGGCGATGCGCTCCTCGTCGGACGTAATAACGCCCTGCGGAAGACGGTCGATGCTTTCCTCGCCAAACAGATGATGCGTAATGAGCGCGGGCATAATGATCCTTTCGATTTCATTCGATGTCACCCATTATGCCCACCGCACGGTCATGCCAAACCTGCGGCGGCAAACGATGGCATGCAGACTGCCTACGCAAGCCCCAGGTGTGCCTTGACCTCGGCAGCGCGACGACGGGACACGGGCACCGTCGAGGTTACGCGATCGAGCCTGAGCTCCATAAGACCCGTGGAACCGATCTCGACATTATGCACGTCTTCCAAATTGACCAGATAGCTGCGATGGACACGAATAAAGCCCTCGGAGGCCAAGCGCCGCTCGAGCGAGGAAATCGACTCATTGATCAGGTATGTTCCCTCGGCGCAGACGACGTTGCAAAAATCGGCGCGTGCCTCAAAGTAGCAGACATCCGCCACAGGAATGAACACCTTTTTGTCCCCGCGATCCACTGTCAGGCGCAAAGGCTGGCGCGGAGCATGGACGACACGGCGAGCGCCCAAGGCGGCCTCGATCTTGTCGAGCGCCTTTGACAAGCGGGCATCCTCGACCGGTTTGACGATGTAATCGACAGCATCGAGGTTATAGGCATCAGCCGCATACTCGGCAAATGCCGTCACAAACACCACGACCGGCGGCGTCTTTAGGTTCTGCAGCGTCTCGGCAAGCTCAATTCCCGAGCGACCGGGCATGGTAATGTCTAAAAACAGCACGTCGGGCTTGTTCGACAGAATCGACTCCACGGCTTCGGTGACATTGCCTGCCTCGGCAATCTGACCTACACGCGTATCCTTTTCCAACAGATAGCGTAGCTCAGCCCTAATGGGAGGCTCGTCATCAACCACCAGGATGTTCCAGCCTTCGGACATATGCGCTTCCCCTCTTTTTCTCTCAATCCAACCGCGTGCTACACCGTCAACGGCGCCGGCTCATGCGGCTCGCCGTTCAACTCAACGATGACCTGTGTTCCCACGCCTTCCTGGGACTTCACGCGCATGCCGGAATCTTCTCCGTAAAAGAAATGGATGCGCTGAAGCACGTTGAAGAGCGCCAGGCCGCAACCTCGCTTGATGGAGCCGTCGGCGGTAATGCTCTCGGGCTCCTCTCGGCGATGCTGCTCAAACAGATGCGCGCAGACTTCTTCGCTCATCCCGATGCCGTCGTCTTCGACGATGATCTCCAAGCCATCATCGGTCTCAAAAGCCCTAACACGAATAGAAAGCGGCTCGGTCTCGCGCTGCGCATGCTTGATGCAGTTTTCGAGCAGCGGCTGCAAGATAAATGGCGGCACTAGGCTGTCGCGCACCTCAAAGTCGATGTCGACCGAAACGCGCAGACGGCCGTCGCCATACCGGGCCTGCATAAGATTGATATAACGAGTACCCTGTTCCACCTCGTGCTCGAGCGTGGTGAGCGTATCGGAGTCAGAAAGCGTCTGACGATAGTAGTTGGAAAAGTCGATCAGCAGCGATCGCGCCTTGTCGGGCTCGGTTCGAACGAGCGACACGATCGTGCTAATGGTATTGAATAGAAAATGCGGGTCGACCTGCGACTGCAGGGCGCGAAGCTCAACGCGGGCCGTGAGCTCGTCCTGGCGCTCGAGCTCAAAGCTGGCGAGCTGCGTGGAAATGAGATCGGCAAAGCCCGAGGCAAGGGCCGTCTGGCGCATATCGATGCTGCTCAGGCGGGGGTAATACAGCTCGAGTGTGCCCACGCAATGCCCGCGCACGGTAAGCGGCGCGACAATGCCGGCGCGCAGGCGGGGAAAATAGCCGCCCGTCTCATTGGAGGCGTCACGCGAAAACACGCTCTGCTCGCCCGTCTCAATCACGTTGAGCGTGGTCTTGAGCACCACCGGGGTGCCGGCAGGGCACTTTGCCGAGTCCTCGCCCCAGCTTGCCAGAACCTGCTTGCCGTCGGTAAAGCAGATGGCAGAGGCGATGGTCTCGGACAGGATGATTTTGGAGGCGCCCAGGGCCGCTTCGGGCGTAAGGCCGCGCGACGTGTAGGCGAATATTTTTGATGCGATGGCGAGCGTACGGTCGGTTGCGCTCGATGTGAGGTCGTCGGGGACCACAAAGACATACGAGAAAAAGAAGCACAGCATGACCAGGCCGGCAATAACGACAACGCCCGGAACGGGATTGGGATTATCGGTTAAATCCCAGATAAGCAGCAGGATAAGCGCCGGAACGACAACACCGAGCAGGATGGCCTGGACCACGTGCTGTGCCGTGCGAAAGACCTTGGTAGAGTTGTAGCTCTTGCCCAGAATCAGCCTGTTTAAATCCACCGTCATCCCCTTTTATCTATCGCACCCATAGCAATAAAGAGGGCCGCAAGCGACCCTCCCCATTGCATTATGCAATCAAATACTGTGTTTTACATCCAGTCGTCGATGAACGGTGGTTTAGGCGCTGTATTTGTTGGCCTCGCCAAAGGTGCCCGCCTCGACAATCCAGCCGTCCTTCATGATGACGTCCATGTTGTCGGTGTTGAGCACGTGGATGTCGGCGGCGACGTCACCGTTGACGACCAGCAGGTCGGCGCACTTGCCGGCCTCGATAGAACCGGTCTCGTCCTCGATGTGGCACATCTTGGCACCGTTGAGGGTGGCGCAGGTGATGGTCTCGACCGGGGTGAAGCCGATCTTGTCGACGAACTCGTACATCTCCTCGATGGAGCAGGTGCCGTACGGGGTGACGAAGGAGAAGGAGTCGGAGCCGATCGTCATGACGACGCCGCGCTTCTTGGCCTCGCGCAGGCAGTCGTAGTTGCGCTGCAGCTCCTTCTCGACCAGGGTGCCCTCGTACTTGTCGTGCAGCTCGGGGACGTAGACGGGCGGATAGGTGGCGTACCAGGTGGGCAGGAAGGCGATCGTCGGGGTGAAGAAGGTGCCCTGCTCGGCCATGAGGTCCATGGTGCGCTCATCGATATCGAAGCCGTGAATCAGCTGCTCGCAGCCAAAGCGAACGGAATCGTATGCAGCGGCGTGGTTGTTGTAGCAGTGGCTCCACACGGGGATGCCGACCATCTTTGCCTCTTCGACCACAGCCTGGATCTCCTCGGAGCAATAGTGCTGGTCGCGACCGGAGTCCCAGCGCCAGATGCCGCCACCGGTAGCCCAGATCTTGATGGCATCGGGGTTCTCACGCAGGCGACGACGGACGGCCTTGCGCAGATCCCAAGGACCGTCGACCTGGTCGCCCCAGGGATGGGATTCCTTGTTGAGCTCCTGGGTGCAGTGGTGGGAGTCACCGTGGCCGGCAACGCGGCAGAAGCCGAGGCCGGTGGCCAGAACGCGCGGGCCCTTAAAGACGCCCTTGTCGATGCAGTCACGGATCTGGATACCAAAGCGGCCGATTTCGCAGACGGTGGTGAGGCCGTGGGTGAGGCAGTCGTAGGCCTGCTTGACGGCGACGGCCTGCTTCTCGAGGAGCGGCTGCATGACCCAATCGGTGTCATCGTCGGTCAGGTTGCCCGAGAAGTGCAGGTGGGTGTCGATCAGGCCGGGAAGGACGGTCTTGCCGGCGGCGTCGATGACCTCAACGCCCTCGGGAAGGTCCTGCATAGCGCCGGCGTACTCGATCTTGCCGTTGTCGTCGACGAGAACGAGGGAGTTCTCGACCGGCTCGGCACCGGTACCGTCGATGAGCTTGCCGCCAACGATTGCATACTTAGTGGACATGGTTCCTCCTTATGGATCCATATAGTGGGCGAGGCCGTGTTGGGTTAAGGCCTCACAAAGCTACCCAAGTGGTGCCGGGTTCGGTGCGCGGGAGAGAGGATTCCGCGCACCCGATCCGCCCCGGCTAGGCGTTACTTTTTGCGGGAATTGGTGAAAGCCATGAGGGCCAGGCCAATAGCCAACCAGCCGATCACGATGCTCCACTCCACCATGTTGAGGGAGGCGGGAGAGAACGGAATCACGAGCAGGCCGATGATGATGGCGCAGGCAGCGATAGCGAGGCCGATGCCAAACTTGCCGCCGGGCACCTCGTAGGGACGAGGCAGGTCGGGCTCGGTAAAGCGCATGCGCAGGCAGGCGAGGGCGACCATACCGCAGGAGAAGATGAAGGCGAGAGCCGACACGTTGGTCAGAGGGATGAGCATGTTCTTGCCCAAGAACGGACCGATGACGGTGATGACGCCCAGAACGACGCAGGCGAGCTTGGGAGCGCCAGACTTGGGGTCGACCTCGGCGAACTTCTCGGGCAGTTGGCCCTTGCGGCCCATGGCGAGCATGATGCGGCTCGTGGCGCCGTAGAAGGAGTTCATCGGGCCCATGGGTCCAAGCGTGGCGATGACGAGCATGGCCAGGTACAGGAGCATGTTGATACCCTTGAGACAGGCAAGCGCGGGAACCGGGCTCTTAACAAACTCATGCCAGTCGAGGATGGTGCCGAACGAGTAGATGCAGACCATGTAGAAGCCGCCGGCGGCCAGCAGGGCCAGGGAGATGATCTTGCCGAACTTGTTCCAGTTGAGGCCCTCGGCTGCTTCCTCAGCCTGCTGAGGAATGGTGTCGAAACCGGCATAGAAGAACGGGGTCAGAACCAGGACCGACACGATGCCGGCGAACAGGCTGGCGCCCTCGGTAGCGGCCTTGCCGCCGCCAGCGCCGGTGACCTGGGAGAACACGGGCATGGCGTTGTCCGGCGAGCCGGTGAACAGCGAGACGCCCATGGCGAGCAGCATGCCGCAGAGCAGGGCCTTGGTCAGGAAGGCCTGGAGCTTGGCAGCCGAGCTGGCACCGCGGAAGTTGAGGAAGATGACGTAGACTGCGAAGCCGAGCGCGATCAGCGTCGGGAACAGGTAAACGTCGGCGCCCAGGATGGTGTAGAGCTTGACGGCGCGCAGCCACTCAAGACCGGGCAGGCTGCCGAACATCTCGGACACGAGGGTCGAGATGGCGATGGCCTCCCACGGGCACAAAATGCCGTTGCCCAGGGCAAGGAGCCAACCGGTGATGTAGCTCAGCGTGCGGCCAAAGCTACGATCGACGTACTCGACGATGCCGCCCGAGATGGGGATGGCAGCCGTGAGCTCACCGAAAACAGCTCCGACGGGCACGAGGAAGATTGCGCCCAAGAGGAATGCGATCATAGCGGGAACGGGACCGCCGCCCACGACCATCCAGTCGCCGACCTGCAGAACCCAACCGGTACCGATGATGGCACCGAAACCGATGGTGAAGAAGTTCCAGAGCGAAAGCGTTTTCTTCATGCCGCCGTCACCCTCGACTGCAACTTCTGCGTTCTTGTCCGCCATTGTTCCCCTCCTTTCCTTTTTGACGCCCTTGGCGTCACCCCTTGCGCGGTCTGTTTTGCCGCGCTCTTTTATTTCGTGGCTTTAAGATACGGCCTTGGCGCAGCAGCTCCGCTTGTAGCTCGACCGAAGGCAGAACTGCAAAACGAGCGGCGCCGTTTTTGGGACGAACGGCACGGTTTGCCGCTCATTGTTGCCGCCCGTCCGACGGGCGTACGCTCATCGGACGCATATAGAGATGTTTTTGAGGCCGTGTGCTTTGCGCCTTTCGTACCGTTTACCGAGCTTTTGACGCGCAGACCCATTTGTTGCACATCTTTTTTGTAGGATGGACAGGTTATACATGAGACAAGGCGGTACGAATGGCATACGGATACAACGACGGTGATCAACGGCGACAAAGCGTTCGCCTTGCTGGCCGTACCACGCCTACGCCCAGAAATGCCACGAGCAGCAATCCGCAACGCCTCCAAGAGCAACCCAGGCCTTCGTCTCGGCAGCAGTCAAGCAGAACACGGCAGAGTGGCCGTCTGAGCACGGGCACAAGCGCGCAGCAAGATAGCCGCTTGGGCGCGCGCACTCGACAGCGTCAGGCCGAGGTTCCGCAACTGCGCCGCAACGGCGCACGTCAGCCCGGCATCCATATCAACCGCTTCTTTTCGCATCCCCAAGGCGGACGCGACGGCAAGCCCTACCGCTCGGCATCGCACGCGAATGCCCCCGCCCTGCCGGCTCGTCAACTTCGCCTCGCACTGTGCTCTATCCTTACCTGTCTGGTCTTTGTGCTTATGAGCTCCTGTATGTCCCACGGGTCGGCCGGTCTCGAGCCCACCGCCGAGGACAAGCTGCTCAAGGCCCCCGTCGCACCCGGCTATTCGTTTGCGTTTTCGACCCCGCGCTCGCAATGGCAAGCCGGCACGATGCCCCATCTCTATCAGATCGACCCTGCGTGGTCGGAGCTGCCTTACGCCGGCGGCACCATCCGCCAAAATGCCTGCGGGCCCACGTGCCTCACCATGGTCTATATCTTTAAGACGGGACACACCGATATGACCCCCGTCGATATGTGCGCGCTTTCCGAGGCGGGCAATTACGCCCCCACCGGTGCAACCGAATGGTCGTTTATGACGAGCGGCGCGTGGCAGTTGGGACTTAACGGAACGGAGCTCCATAACGATCGCGACTCGATGACTCAGGCGCTGCGTTCGGGAGCGCCCGTCATCGCCGCCGTTCGGCCGGGCACCTTTACCAGCGTTGGACACTACATTGTGCTTTACGGTATTGACGACGCCGACCAGATTGGAGTCTTCGATCCCAACTCGGCCAGCCGCAGCGCCCGCCGCTGGGGCGTCGTAGAGGTCCTCAATGAAGCCGAAGCCATGTGGGCCTACTACTAGTCGTTGGGGACAGACTTAAATGAGTGGTCTCTGGCTGCCCGGAACTGCTGGCACGGAAAATGCATCCCGCTTTGAAGTTCGATAGCGGGATGCACTTTCCGCGCACGGCCTGTTTGGGAAACTACGTTCCACTTTCCGGCAACATTCCGGGATGCATTTTCCGGTTGAGGCCCTCAAGGGAAACCATGTCCCATGTTGGACGCTCATTCTGGGATGCGCTTTCCGCAGTTGATTGATGCGGGCTTTAAGGACTGTTCCAAGCTGCCGGCAGAAAAGGAACGTCCCCAAGTGCCGGGTTTCCGCAGTCATTGGGGACAGACTTAAATGACTAGTCGTTTAAGAACGTCCCCAATGACTACCCACAGAATGAGGGTCTCATCGGGGACTAGGTAAATAGCAAAAGCCCCCGCGGCCGAAACGGGCCGCGGGGGCAGCAGGCTTGCAAGGGTTAACTCAAGTCCTCGCCATTTGATGCAATGACCTTTTGATACCAGCAGAAGCTGTCCTTTCGGTAGCGATCGAACGTGCCTTTGCCCGTATCATCGGCATCGACATAAACAAAGCCATAGCGCTTCTTCATCTGCCCCGTCGAGGCCGATACCAGATCGATACAGCCCCACGGCGTGTATCCCATCAGGTCAACACCGTCCTCGACAATTGCATCGCGTAGCGCAAGAATATGCCTGCGCAGGTAATCAATATGATACGCATCGTGGACTTTGCCGTCTTCCAGCGCATCGAGTCCGCCCACACCGTTCTCAGCGATAAAGAGCGGAAGATGGTAACGATCGTGGTAGCCGGCAAGCGTCACGCGCAAACCCAGCGCATCGATCTGCCACTTCCAGGCAGTCTCTTTATCCTTGAGGTACGGATTGCGCAACGTCGGGAACACGTTGCCCTCCGCCTTCTCGGCGATCACCTGATCATCGGCGCACACCAAGCGCGAGCAATAGTACGAGAACGAGATGAAGTCGACCGTATGCTCTGCCAGATACTCCGTATCGCCCGGCTCAAAGGGCACGTGAACACCCTCTTTCTCGAGTGCACGCAGCTTCCAAGCAGGATAGGCGCCAGCAGCCATCACGTCTGTGTAGAAGTAGCGGCCGCGGTCCTCCTCATACGCAAGCCATACGTCCTCGGGCGCACAACGGTACGGATAGGTCGCACCGGCAGCGACCATGCAACCCACCTTGTTTGCGGGATCGATCTTGTGCAGAATCTCGACAGCGCGAGCGCTCGCCATAAACATATGGTGCGAGAACGCCGCAGTCACGGCTGCACGGTCACGCTCATCCTCGAGCGTGACACCCGCGTTGAGATAGGACAGCGCCACGCTGTTGATCTCGTTGAACGTAAGCCAATAACGCACGAGGCCCTGGTACGCGCGTCCGACGGTCTCGACGTAGTGCGCATACCGCTCGATCATCTCTCGGCTTTGCCAGCCACCATAGCGCTCGACCAGAGCCAACGGATAGTCGTAGTGCGACAGCGTCACAAGCGGCTCGATTCCATGCTCGCGCAGCGCCTCGAATACCTGACGGTAAAACTCCAAGCCCTCGCCGTTGGGCTCGGCCTCCATCCCTGTGGGAAAAATACGGCTCCAGCAAATTGAAAGACGCAGGCACTTAAAGCCCATCTCGGCAAAGAGCTCGACATCCTCGTGCCAATGATGGAAGAAGTCGTTGCCCCAGCGGCATGGATACAGCCTGTCCGGATCGTCCACGGGCTTTTGCCTGCCAAACATTACATCCCAGCGGTCGGAACCCTGTGGGATCAGGTCGGAGTGCGACATGCCGCGGCCGCCCTCGTTCCAGCCCCCTTCGGCCTGGTTGGCGGCGAGGGCACCACCCCACAAAAAGCCCTCGGGCATACCGGCGGCAGACGTTCTGTCAAAGTAACTCATGCTACTCAGCATCCTCGGCAGAAGCTGCCGCGGCGTTCTCCTGCTCCTGAGCCAGGAGCTGGTTATCGTACACCTTAAAGAACGGGTACCAGACCACAGCCATGACCACGATCAAAACGATCGTAAACACCCAGATGCGCGGGTCGAGGCACTGGACAAAGCCCTGAACGAAGATGGGGAACGTGCCGCTCACCAAGATGTAGAAGTTAGAGACAAGACCCAGTGAGACCGCACCCCAATACAGCAGGGCCGAGATCATGCCGCCTAGCACAAACGGAATCATGAGGATCGGGTTGAAGATGATGGGCGCGCCGAAGATCGCGGGCTCGGAGATACGGAAGAAGCTCGGCACGATCGATGCCCTGCCAAATGCCTTGAGCTGCTGCGACTTTGCCCTAAACGCGCAGAGCGCCACAAAAGAGAACGTATTACCCGTGCCGCCGATGAGGTTGATGGCCAACGACATGAGCACCGGGTGGAACTCAAGCGGCTGCCCGGCAGCATAGAGCGAGGCGTTGGCGGCAAAGGCGGCAAGCGAGACCGGGGCGGTGATGGGCATTACGATCATGTTGCCGTGGACGCCAAAGCACCAAAACAGCAGCGTCATGAAGCAGATAAGCAGTGCGCCGGGCACAGAGTCAACTGCGACGGAAAGCGGGGCAGCGAGCAGCTTCTCGATAACCGAGGGGATGGACAGCGCGGGATCGATCATCTGGATCAGCAGGTTGCCGCCAAAGAAGATGAGGATGTTGGCGAGCATAGGTACGATGGCGCCAAAGGTTTCGGACAAAAACGACGGCACGCCATCGGGCATCTTGATGGTGATGCCCTTGGTCTGGCAGAAGCGCGTGACCTCGACGGAGACCAAGGCAACGATGATGGCGGTAAACAGGCCCTGTGCACCCAGATAGGTGCAGGGGACCGCCTGGAGCACGGACTCGTCAGCAAGCTGGTAGTAGGACGACGGCGCCGCGGCGATCAGGAACATCACCAGCGAGGTCATGCCGGCGTTAAGCTTGGGCATCTTGTAGGTGCCCGCCAGGTTATAGGCGATTGCGAACGTCACGATCACCGACAGTATGCCCATCGTCATATTGAAGGGGATGAGCAGCGTGAGCTTATTGGCCGTCGCAAAATCGAGCCAAGGGCCAAAGACGGACCAGAACCCGCCCTGCGCCACCAGGTCGGCCGTGACCGGCGGGTTGGCGAGGATCATAAAGACGGCTGATACCAAGATGAAGCTGATCGCGCTCATAAAGCCCTTTTGCATGGAGGCAAAGTGGCGCTCGGTGCCGCAGAAATTGGCGATAGGGGTCAGTTTTTCCTGAAGCAGGGTCATGAACTTTTCCATGGTCGCCTCCTAACCCAACAGCGACTGGGCGAGTGCCAGCACGTTGGCGGCGTTGCCCATGCCGTAGTCCTGTGCGGGGATGACCGCGGTCGGCTTACCGCTCCCCTGCTTGACGGTGTTGAGCTGGTAGGACACCTGCGGCCCCAAGAGCAGCACGTCATAATTGGCGCACGTCTCCTGATACTCGCCGATACCCACCGCATCGATATCGAGCTCGATGCCGTTTTGCTCCGCATATTTCTCGAGTTTCTTCATCAGAATGCTTGTAGACAGACCAGCTGCGCAAACAAGAAGGATCTTCATAAGGGATTCCCTTCGCGTTGATTGGTTGGATAGTCACCGCACGCCGCTAGGCGTTCTTGGTTGCAGTGCACTCATACAGGCAGATCAGCTCCTGCACGAGCTCCTGAGCAAGCATGGAGCACATGAGGTGGTCCTGAGCATGGACCAGCAACACATCCACCGACAGATGCTCGCCCGCTGCCTCAGTCGAAAGCAGCTGCGTTTGGATGTGGTGAGCCTTGATTCCCGCATCCTTTGACTGCTTCATGAGTTTGGCGGCGGCGTCAAAATCCCCCGCTTTTGCCTTTTCAAGGGCTTCGAAGGCAAGGCTGCGTGCCTCTCCCGCTGCAGCGACCAGCTGAAACGAAACCATCTCGGTTCCCTGATCGTCCATAACGGTCTCCTCTCCCGTGATGTTTGGTTTGTACTTGAATATTCGAAACGCCTATCTCCCGCCCGCAATCCTCGAGGTTTATTGCAGGTAGACAGACAGGGTTATCGACAAAAGAAGTCTTAAGCCGTATGCGCTTGCACAAGCGCCATCAGCTCATGCCAGGACCGGCGCTCGCGTAGGCGCTCGACCCCCTGGCGGTCCATAAAGATCTCGGCGAGCAGTGAGCTCAAGATCCGCGCCTCATCGCCGCCCGACCGGGCAAACGACACCATAAAGACGATATCGACCTCATGGCCGTATTCGTCCCAAAGAATGGGATGTTCGAGCAGGCCCACGGTAACAAAGGCCTCGGCGCTCAAGGGATGCATCCCATGGGGCATGGCTACCCCATTGCCAAACGAGGTGGCACTCGCGCTCTCGCGCTCGGCGACCTCTTGGGCAAACTGGGCATCGACACGGCCGCTCTCGACGGCGCGCTCGGAGAGATATCGGAGAACGGCCTGCTTCGACGACGCCTCAACGCGGTTGAAGAACAGGGCACGGCTAAAGAAAGAGCTTACGGAGTCCGATTGCGCAGTGTCGTCGCTCAGCACCTTGCGGATAGCGTTGACATCGCTCGTCTCCAAGAAGAAATCGGCCTCGCGGACGGGCACGGGCAACTTGACGTTGAGCGGCACCGTTGTGAACACGTAGTCGATGTGCGAAAAATCGAACGTTCCCACGCGGGCGACATCGCATGTCTCAATCGAATCGATATACATGCCAAACTGCTTGCGGTACTGGTGCTCGAGCATACGGGCGCTTCCCGCTCCCGAGGCGCACACGATCAGGATGCGCTTGCGACGCGGCTGGTCGGCTTGCTGCTCGAGGGCCAGGGCAAATGCCATGGCGATGTAGCCGAGCTCTTCATCAGAGGGCTGGCTGCCAAAATGACGCTCGAGTACCTGCGAGGTGCCAGCTGCCATCGAATAGGCCAACGGAAACCTCGTCTTGATATCGGGCAGCATGGGGTTATCCATATGCATGTGATATTCAAGGCGATAGCCCAGAGGGCCGATATGCCGAGCAAGGTTCATGCGAAGTTCAAGATCGCCGCTAAAGTCAAACCTAAACTCATCGTTGACCGCACATACCATCTCGGAAGCGATCTCCCACATCTCGTCCGAGATAACGGCCGAGCCCTTCTCGGGCACGCCCGTGCCCCTGCCGAGCAAATGGATTGCGATAAAGGCAACCTCTTCTCGGGGCATGCTCACGCCCAGGGCATCCTTGATGTTTGCGGCAATCTGGAAAGCCGCAGCGTATTCGCGCGTTCCCTCCAGCTTTAAAACGTCCGATTCTGCAGCCGGGACATAGCAGCCCTGCTCGATGCGGCCAAGAGCGATGTAAAGATGCATGATGAGATTGCGGGATGCCAGCGAGCTCACCGTGACGGGCGAGGCAGTCAGGGCATCGTCCACACATGCGGCGATGGCCCGCAGGCGCTCGGCGAGCTCTGCATCGTCGGTGTCGGGCAACACGGGCCTCACCAGCGAGGCCAGACACAGACGCCGTTGCGACTCCCCACCCGCAACGCGGATTCCGTAGCGAGGGCGCTTTTCGAGCGTCAAGTCAAATTGGGCGAGTTTCTGCTCTACCAGACGCATGTCATTGGACAGAGTTCGCGCCGAAACGTAGAGTAAATCCGCATACTCCTCAATCGTCACCCACTGGGACCGCATGAGAAGGTCGTTAAGAAGGAAGGACACACGGCCGTCGCGCGTATCAGGAATGCCCGGATGGGCCAGAGCCGCACCGTCTAGCAAGCGAGCAAGCTCATCTGCATGTGCAACATCGATACGATATTGCCCTTTGCTGCCAACGATGCGTGCAACCCCCGCAAGATTGTCGTTTGCGCGATGGATATAGTTTCTCACGGCGCGCTCGCTTACCTCGAGACGCTTGGCAAGCACCGCGACAGCGACAGGCTGAGCGTCCTCGATCATATTTACAAGCTGCTTGACGCGAGCATCCATGTCCTCCTCCTTTCCCTGCGTCTAGTCTAACGCGGTAAAGAATGACACTCCACGTCGCGCTCGTTCCGCCAACGCGGAACAGGTTGCGGGGAGTCCAGCTGAACTTATAGGGAGCACGGAGAGAGGGCCCGAAAGCAATGCGTCGGTGTGAGATGCGCTTTCCGCAGTCATTGGGGACAGATTTAAATTAGTAGTCATTGAGGACGTTCTTGTTTGACTAGTCGTTTAAGAACGTCCCCAATGACTACCCACCCATCGGGGACTAGGTAAATAGCAAAAGCCCCGCAGTCGGAGCGGACTGCGGGGCTCATGAAGAGAGGCTAGTTTGTGGGCGCCTTGCCTGGCGCCCACGAGAGAGACAATGGAGTAGAGGCTACTCGTGGATGCGGGTACCGGAGAGGCCGGCCATGGTCTCGGCGGCCTTGTCCAGGGCGCCGATGATGCAGGTGCGGCCCTTGCGGGAACGGGCGAACTTGATGGCGGCGCGGACCTTGGGCTCCATGGAACCCTTGCCGAACTGGCCCTCGTCGGCCAGGCGCTCGGCCTCGTCGGCGGTGATGTCCTCGAGCTCCTCCTGGTTGGGCTTGCCAAAGTTGATGGCGACGTGCTCAACGGCGGTCAGCAGGAACAGGACGTCGGCGTCGCAGTCCTCGGCCAGCAGCTCGCCGCCCAGGTCCTTGTCGATGACGGCGGGAACGCCCTTGTAGCAGCCCTTGTTCTCGTAGTCGCGGACGACGGGGATGCCGCCGCCACCGCAGGCGATGACGATGAACTCGTTGTCGAGCAGGTTAAGGATGGAATCGGCCTCGACGATCTTCTTGGGATCGGGGGAAGCGACGACGCGACGCCAGCCGCGGCCGGAATCCTCGACGAAGACCTTGGAGGGATCCTCGGCCATGAACTCCTTGGCCTGCTCCTCGGTGTAGAACGGGCCAATCGGCTTGGTCGGGTTCTTGAACGCGGGGTCGTCCGGGTCGCACTCGATCTGGGTGACGACGGTTGCGGCGTGCCAACGCTTATAGCGCTTGTGCATCTCGCGGCCAATGCCCTGCTGCAGGTGATAGCCGATGTAGCCCTGGGACATGGCGCCGCACTCGGGCAGCGGCATCTCGGGGGTGCCGATGGCGTCGTGGGCGGCGGCGAAGGCGTTCTGGATCATGCCGACCTGCGGACCGTTGCCGTGGGTGATGATGATCTCGTTACCCTGCTCAATCAGGCCGAGAAGGGCGTGAGCGGTGTTGCTCACGGCCTCGATCTGCTCAACGGGGTTGTTGCCGAGGGCGTTGCCGCCAAGGGCGACGACAATACGATCGGGCTTGCCAAGAGGCTTAGACATTGCTGGAATCCTTTCTGTAAAAGGCCTACAACCCATTAATAACCCGCGTCCGTGCAATACGCGAGTTTATTAAGGTTTATATTCTCTTTATCGCTCATTTTATTCATTTTGAAAATAGTTGAACGGTGAACGGTCGTTTTTATCCGCTCAGCGTACAGAACCCCAGCTCAAGCATATCTACGTCATTTACGTGCAACTTTATTTTAATAGAGCAGGGATTAGACCAGATTATGCAAACTATATCTTTGCTAAACATAAAACAGACAGCGTAATATCTTACTCGCACTATACGAGATTCTATGCACTTATAAGACGAGTATGCAGCCCTGCAATAACATGGCGTTTTTCATCCAACTTAAGGAATAGACGAGTGCCTATGCCGCGCGTCGGCCGGCAGCCGGCGAGCCGTCTCGTCGATTGCCGCTTCCAGAAAAGCAAAAACTGATATTGCACGCGCAATTGCGGCATGGTACTTTAGCGAAGAACAGCGCGGGCTGGGGCGACAGAGACCTGTCGTGAAGTTTGGGTTCGGCGACCCCGCTGCTGTCTTCTCCTTATCCGCCAGCGAGCCCCTTGAGCGACGGATTGAGGAGGTCCTTACTATGACAAAAATGCTCAAGATCACGCTGAATGGCGAGACGTTTCTCGCCGACATGCTCTGGGACAAGGCTCCCGAGACATGCAAGCTGTTCGAATCGTCCTGTCCGGTCGAATCACGTATCTTTTCGGCTAAGATCTGCGATGCCGAGGTAACCTATCCCGTATCGGGCCCCATCGCCAATTACGAGCACATCGAGAACCCCGTCTTTCACGAGCCAGCGGGCGCCGTGAGCTGGTATGGCGGCTGGTCGTCAATTTGCATCTTCTTTGACGTGTGCGAGCCCTTTGGCACCTGTAACATGTTCGCCCGCATCTGCGAGACAGACCGTGAACGCTTTGCCGCTGCCTGCCGCAATGTCTGGGACAACCAGGGCATGTACATTAAAAACGAAATCGTCGAGATCGAGGCGGAGGCCTAAAGATGATGGATATCAACACCCTGCTCACACTCGACCTTGCCGAGTACACCGCTGCACTTGAGGCCCTCGCCGACCAAATGATGCTCGAGGAGCCCCGCGACATCGACCTGATGCGCCGCCGCAAGCTCGACACCGGCCGCGAATTCGCCGTCTGGAACTTCACCGTCGGCTACTGCATGAACGCCACCGACGCCCTCTCCCTCCTGCGAGCCCAGGCCAACGAAAACGCCAACGATGGCACCGCCGACCTCGCAACGATCAACAACAGCGCCGCACGCCTGTGCGACTGGTTCTCGGGCGCCTTCGACGTCACCGGCAAAATGGATGACACCACGGCAATCCTCGCCCACAGCCGCGACCTCTACGCCCAGGTAGAGACTCACGAACAGTTTGCAGCCCTCACCCGCGCCACCGAGCGCTATCTGGTCCAGCTCCAATTTTGGGTTGACCGCCAGATTCCCTGGCCGGCTATTAGCGACTTCGTCCACGGCTACCGCCTACGCACAGAGAGCGGCGAGACAAGGTAACCAAGCAAGCAGCACCGACAACACCCCACCATCGGGATCCAAAGTAAGCATCAGAGGGCTGGAGACGCACCCAACAGCGTCCCCAGCCCCTTCGCAAAGTAGAGCACTGTTTCAGTGGCTTTGAGGCCTATTCGAACCTTTGCTATCTCCAAATTTTTGTATTTTTACGACAATATTATCTGCAAATTTTTGTATGATTTTAGGCGATTCTATCTGTCAATTTTTGTCATTTGGGGGTTTAATGCTACGCCGTAAGGTCACTGATAGGCTTTTGAGCTGGAAGAATAACTCCAATAAGGCATTACTCGTTACTGGTGCGCGTCAGATTGGCAAGAGCTATGCGATTCGCGCGTTTGGACAAAGCAACTACGCTTCGTATTTTGAGGTCAATTTACTACTCGATGTCGAAGCAAGGAATGCACTTGTTGGCGCAAAGAACTCCGTTGACTTTATCAACCGTGTAGCCCTTCTTGCGGATGCGCCGCTTGTTGAGGGCGATACGCTTGTCTTTGTCGATGAGATTCAGGAGTATCCGCAGATCGTTACACTCATGAAGGCGTTGGTCGAGGATGGGCGCTTTAGCTATGTCTTCTCGGGGTCTATGCTTGGGACTGAGTTTAAGGGGATCTCTTCTTTTCCGGTGGGGTATGTAGAGCACATTGTTATGCGCCCGATGGATTTTGAAGAGTTTTGTTGGGCAAACAGCGTTAGCGAGAATGTGCTTGCAGGCATTCGCAGCTGCCTTGTCGAGAAACATCCTGTCGAAAACTATATTCATGAGGCGATGCTCAAGAACTATAGAGCTTATATCGTTTGCGGCGGCATGCCGGAGGTCGTTCAGAATTATATTGATTCGGGTTATTCGCTCGTGAGCACACGTGAGCTTCAAACTCAGCTGGTCGATCAGTACAAAAGCGATATCTCAAAATATGCATCGACTCGAGCGTTTAACGTTCGGTCGATTTTTGAGCAAATTCCCGTTCAGCTTGAGGCGGAGTCTCATCGCTTTGTTGTTTCGTCTCTGGGTGAGGGAGCTCGCCTTAAAAAATATGAGCAGGATTTCCTGTGGCTTGTTAACGCAGGTGTTGGATTGATGGTCGCCAGGGTGACGGAGCCACGGAGTCCTCTCAAGAGGACGGAGAAAACGACAGCCTTCAAACTATACGAGTCTGATACAGGCATGCTCGCATCGCGATACCCCGGTAGCACTGCACGCGCTGTCTATCTTGATATGAAAACTCCCAACCTTGGTGGTCTCTATGAGAACGTGGTCGCGCAGGAACTCGTTGCCCTCGGGGCGGATGCATGGTACTACCAAACGCGTGAGGTCGGTGAAGTTGACTTTGTGATCGAAGGCGCCCACGGGCATGTTGTCCCAATCGAGGTCAAATCGGGCAAGAAAGTTCGAGCGCATGCGGCCCTCGATCGTCTGATGAGTGTGGGCGAGTACAAAATTCCCGAGGCCGTTGTACTGAGCCACGAGAATCTCAGCAAAGAGGGCAAGGTTCTGTACGTTCCAATCTACATGACGTTTTGTCTCGATGAGTTTATGGAAAAGGATGACCCCAATAACGATTTCTCGTTCGCACCCATATCTCTCTAGCCATTTGAATCCGCAATCCAGCCCCGTCCACACATCAATGCATTTCCCAAGGTGCTGCGCGTTTCGCGCCAAAGGCGCGAAAAAGCAAAGGGATAAGGCGTTGCAACAGCCACGCCCCCCCATCCATCCCCAAAGTAACGCGCCTTTCGCGGTAAAGCCGCGAAACAGCGAAGGGGACGGAATACCCGACCAACTACGTCCTTCATCCGCCCACACAATCCGAGGACGTAGTCGCAGCAGGATCTGAGGGCTGACCTTCGCGGACACTCCGCAGGACGAAAGAACCCCCGCCGCACGTAGTGCGCAGCGGGGGTTCTTTCATGTCCGAGGACGTCCGCGAAGGTCAGCCCTCAGATCCTGCGGTGAGAGACCTAGGCCTCGTTGTAC
>CATYJC010000021.1 GCA_958407555.1 uncultured Collinsella sp.
GCTTCGCTGCGAAACTGCGCGCGGGACGATATATAGGGGCCTCCAAGGGGCGAGCGAACATTACGATGCTCCGTTCAGCAAAGTAAAGAGCTAGGCGACGCCGCTAGAACCGAAACCGCCGGCTCCTCGATCAGTTTCGTCTAGTTCGTCTACCTCTACGAGATTGACTGTAGGGACTTCTTGGATGACGAGTTGGGCGATGCGGTCGCCTTTGTTGATCTGGATATTGTTGGTGGGATCCAGGTTGATGAGGATGACCTTAAGCTCGCCTCGATAGTGAGCATCGATGAGACCGGGCGTGTTGACTATAGACAGGCCCTGCTTAATTGCTAGGCCGCTGCGGGGCTGGACAAAGCCGGCGTAGCCATCGGGCAGCGCAATGGCCAAGCCAGTGGAGACCAATCGGCGCTCAAAGGGCTTGAGGATGCAGTCTTCGTTGGCGCGGAGGTCAAGGCCGGCATCCGTGGGATGAGCGTATTTGGGAAGCTCAACCGTGGGATCGAGACGCTTAATGTTAACGGTAATGTTGGACATGAAATCACCTTAGCTTGTCGAGCTCTTGCAAAAACTCGTCGACGTCTTTGAAATCGCGATAGACCGAGGCAAAGCGAATGTAGGCCACCTTGTCGATCTTGGCCAGGCGCTTGAGCACCATATCGCCAAGTTCGTGGGACGTAACAGCCGTCAGCGTACGGGAACGCAGTTCCACCTCGATATCATCGATAATCTCGTTGAGCTTTTTCGTATCGATATCGCGCTTAATCGTGGCGCGCATCAGGCCGACCAGCAGCTTGTTACGATCGAACCGCTGCTTTGATCCGTCGGATTTGATAACCTCGATGGGATCTTCGCAGCGCTCGAACGTCGTAAAACGATAATTGCACGAACAACATTCACGACGGCGCTTGATAGTGTTGTTCGACTCCTGCATACGGGAATCGACAACGCGGGTATGTGCTTTGCCGCATTTGGGACAGCGCATGGTACCTCCTCTTAAACGATAACAAGGGTACCATGCGACCGAGCCGAAATCTTACGAACGAGTCGGAACTTTCAGAACTGTACCAGCATCAAGAGAGCCGCGATCGAGGTGATTGACGCTACGAATCATGTCGGAAGTCTCCTGCGTGGAAAGGCCATCGATGGGATGCTCCTGGGCAAGCGACCACAGGGAATCGCCGGACTGCACACGAACAGTCTCGTAGGTAACGTTGGCTACGGAATCGGCATATGCTGCGTGACGAGCAGAAAAGACTGACGTGGCGAGCACAAAGAACAGGGTGAATGCTACAGCAACAGCAACAATCGTCGAAGCCTTCAGGGCAACAGGAGCCGAAGCAGCGGCCGCACGCTGGGTGCGAACGGGTTTAGTGGCCACAGCCTGAAAATGGGAGCGTCCACCCTTCACGACCGTGAAGGCAGGCGAGGCGGACGCCTCGAGCTTAAGAGCAAGGTTTCCCTGGACCATATCCGCTGCGTTCATTCTGTTCTCCTCTCGTTTGTTTTGACGAGAACTGTTTTATCAAGCCGCGGGGACAAAAAAGTCTAGCGCGGGAACGAGTGTTCGGTTATTATTATCTTCGAACAGTTGTTCCTGTCAAGCAAAAATAGAACATTTGTTTTGTATGGGTAGAGAGGAATCCCTGATGGCTCGCAAAATTACCAAGCGTCAGCAGCAAATTTACGACTTCATCAAGGAATATCAGCAGGAGAAGGGCTATCCGCCCAGTGTGCGCGAGATGGCTTCGGCTGTGGGCCTTTCCTCCCCTAGCACCGTACATGCGCATCTCTCCGCACTCGAAGCGCGAGGCTTGCTCAAGCGTGACGCCACCAAGCCTCGCGCCCTCGAGCTCTTTGACGAGGACGGATCTTCCGTATCCATCTCAAAGTCCGATGAGCCCACGGCGCCCCGCGGAACCGTATCGCTGCCTCTCGTAGGCCGTGTCGCTGCAGGGATTCCTATTCTTGCCGAGCAGAATATCGAGGACACCTTTACCATCCCAACCGAGATTGCAACGGACCAGGGGTCCTTTATCCTCGAGGTTCACGGCAATTCGATGATTAACGTCGGCATCTATAACGGCGACTACATCATCGTCCGCGAGCAGAAGAGCGCCATGAATGGCGAGATTGTCGTGGCCATGATCGATGGTTCCGCAACAGTCAAAACGTTCTATAAGGAACAGGGACGCGTTCGCCTGCAGCCCGAAAACGACACTATGGAGCCTATCTATGCGACAAATCCCACAATCCTGGGCAAGGTCGTCGGCTTGATGCGCCGGTTCTCGTAATGCAAAAACGCATCACGGTCTTTGATACCATTCGCGGGTTTACCATGCTGTCGATGGCGGGATTTCATGCCTGCTACGACCTTGCCTACCTATATGGTTGGAAGATGCCCTGGTTTACCCAGACCATCTTCCAAGACATCTGGCGCGCTAGCATCAGTTGGGTATTTTTGTTTATTGCCGGCTGGATGTGCACCCTCTCGCGCAACAACATCAAGCGTGCCGCCAAATATGCCGTTGCCGCTTTAGTTGTATGGGTCGCAACGACGCTCGTCTCAGTCGATGACTCGGTGAACTTCGGCATCATTTTCTGCATGGCGGCGTGCACCGCCATTGTCGCGCTCGCGCGCCCTGTTCTCGATAGGATGCCGGCAGTATGGGGCATAACGATTTGCCTCATACTCTTTGCCTGTACCTGGAGCATTCCTAAAGCGGTCTACCCTATCCCCTATCTAGCTTGGCTGGGGTTCCCAGGTCCAGACTTTGTCTCCGGTGATTACTATCCGCTCATACCCTTCTTATTTATGTACCTCGCAGGTTTCTTTGCCGCCCGCACGGCACAGAAAGCAAACCGTGAAGCGCCAGCATGGGCCTATGAAAATCCCATCCCGACGCTCGCAAGCCTCGGACGCCATGCGCTGCCGTTCTATCTGCTTCACCAGCCCGTTATATTGGGTGTACTGGAGCTGATTTATTCCGTTCGGTAACGCTCGAGACGCGGTGCGATACGGGCCGGAATCTTTACCACAATACGAACGCCGTCCTCGAGGTATTCCTCGTGCAGGAGGGTTCCCTGTTCGTGCACGAGCGTGATTAACGCGCCCTCTCGATACGGAATATCGGCCGAGAGCAACACGTCTGTAGCGGCCGCTTCACGAGCGATGCGGTCGACTAAGTCATCAAGACCCTCACCCGTCTGAGCCGAAAACAGCACCGCCTCGGGATAGCGCCGGCGGAAGCTCAAGCGGTCGACGCTATCGAGCAGATCAATTTTATTGAACACGGTAAGCGTCAAGCGCTCACCGGCACCGATCTCGTCAAGGACACGATCAACCGCCTCAAGCTGACGCTCGTAATCCTCATCGGAAGCATCTACAACTTTAAGAATCAAATCGGCGCCGAGCACCTCGGAAAGCGTAGATTTAAACGCGTCAACCAGGCCATGGGGCAGCTTTTGAATAAAGCCGACGGTATCGGTGATCGTCATGCCACGACCACCGGGCAAACGGTACGAGCGCGTTGTAGGATCGAGCGTGGCAAACAGCTTATCCTGCGAAAGCACCGTGGATCCCGTCAAACGATTAAGCAACGTCGACTTGCCGGCATTGGTGTACCCAGCCAACGCCACGCGAAACGCCGGCGATTCAATACGGCTTTTCGATTGCACATCGCGACGTTGTTCAACCTGTTTCAGTTCGCGTCGAAGCGCAGCGATCTTATTGCGAATCAGGCGACGGTCGACCTCGAGCTGGCTTTCGCCCTGGCCAAAGCGCGAGCCAATACCGCCACGCGTCTGTTCCTTAGCAAGATGGCTCCACATACCTCGCAAACGAGGCAGCAGGTACTGCAACTGTGCCAGCTGCACCTGCAAGCGGCCCTCACGCGTCTGGGCATGCAGACCAAAAATATCCAAAATCAACGCCGTACGGTCAATAATCTTGACCGGTTCGCCCACGGCTTTCTCAAGATAGGACTGCTGTGAAGGCGTCAGGTCGTCGTCGAAGATAACAACAGCCGCATCCATGCGATGCACCAAGCCGCACAGCTCCTCGACCTTGCCAGAACCGATAAACGATTTGGGATAGGGTTTAACCAGGCGCTGAGACAAGCGTGCAACGCATTGAGCTCCAGCGGTGTGGGCCAGACGCTCAAGCTCGTCGAGCGAACGGTCGAGCGGCCAGGCGTTATCACGCCACTCAACACCAACCAAGATGGCGCGCTCGGGCTCAGGCGCCGTGGGGACCAAAGGGAAACGAGCCATTAGGCAGCCTCGATGCGACAGTAAATATCATCAACGACCTCATCGATCGTAAACTCATCCATATCGAACCACACGATGCGATCGTCACGCTTAAACCAGGAAAGCTGGCGCTTGGCATAGCGACGCGAGCGCATCTTGATAAGCTCACGGGCCTCATCCATGGTAATAGCGCCACGCAAGGCATCAATAATCTCTTTGTAACCGATTGCCTGCATCGACGTGAGCGCATCGCCCAGGCCCTGATCCATAAGGCCACGGACCTCATCAACCAGTCCCTGCTCAAACATAAGGTCGACACGCAGGTTAATGCGCTCATAGAGTACTTCACGGCTACGCGTCAAACCAAACCACAAGGCATGATAACGCTCGCGCGGAACACTGAATTTCGACTTCTGCTGGGCATATGACACGCCGTCATCGTGCATCTCGAGCGCACGAATCACACGACGCACGTTATGGGGATGAATCACGGCAGCAGATTCCGGATCGCGCTCGGCAAGCAAGGCATGCAATGCTTCCTCGCCAATACGCTCAGCAAGTTCCTGATAGCCCGCGCGACGCTTGTCCTCGAGTTCTCCCGAAGGAAAATCCATTTCATCGAGTGCAGCCTTGAGATACAAGCCCGTACCGCCGCAAAAGACCGGAAGCCGTTGCTCGCCAAGCAAACGCTCGATATGCGCCCGGGCATCAGACTGATAGAGCGCAGCGGAATACGCGACGCCCGGATCTACGATATCGACAAGGCGCAGGGGCACCGAGCACTCCTCGGGCATCATCTTGGCCGTACCAATGTCCATGCCGCGATAGATTTGCATCGCGTCGCACGACAACACTTCGGACGATAGACGAGCGGCCAGGCGGTCGGCAACATCGCTTTTTCCGACCGCTGTCGGACCGACAATCGCTACAGCAGAAAGGCTTGCACCAGGAGAAATCATTAGCGGGGCTCGCCCACGACGGAGCCAGACAGATACCACGTCTTGGCGACATCAATATCAACATCGACGATTTTGCCGATGAGTTGATCGATGCTATAGCCAGCAGGAATTGGCGCATGCACCGTCTGGTTCTTGGGGCTCTTGCCCAGAAGGACAGCGTCGTTCTTCTTGCTCGTACCCTCAATAAGTGCAGGCACCACGGTGTGAAGCTCGCCCTGGTTATACTCGTGCGCCGTCGTCTCGATAACCTTGACCAGACGGTTAAAGCGCTCAAGGATAATCTCGTGCGGGGTGGGGTCATAAATTTCAGCTGCCGGGGTACCGGCACGCTTGGAGTAAATAAACGTGTAGGCCTGGGCATAGCGCACCGTCTCGGCAAGCGAGAGCGTCTGCTCAAAGTCTTCCTCGGTCTCGCCCGGGAAGCCCACGATGATGTCGGTCGAAAGCGCAATATCGGGCATACGGTTGCGAATACGATCGACCAGACCCAGATAATCCTCGCGCGTATAACGACGATTCATCTCTTTAAGAATGCGCGTGGAGCCCGACTGAACGGCCAGGTGGAGCTGCGGCATAACGGCAGGCGTCTCGGCCATAGCATCGATGGTCTCGGGCAGCAGATCTTTGGGATGCGAAGAGGTAAAGAAGATACGCTCGACACCCGTATCGCCCACGGCGCGCAGCAGATCGGCAAAACGCGGCTTGCCAAAGAGATCGCGACCGTAGGAATTAACGTTTTGCCCAAGCAACGTAATCTCGCGCACGCCCTGGCGCACGAGCCCGGTCGCCTCATCGACAATCTCCTCGAAGGGACGGCTCTTCTCACGACCACGGACGTACGGCACGATGCAGTACGTGCAGAAATTGTTGCAGCCCGTCATGATGGGCACCCAGGCGTGATATTGCGTCTCGCGATGCCACGGCATACTCATGGCGTCGGTATCCTCATGCTCATTCGTACGGATATGGCGCTTGCCGTCCAAAAACGCCTCGGCGATGAGCTCGGCCACGTGCGCAATAGAATGGGTGCCAAAAATGACGTTGACGTTATCGACGTTGGTGAGCAAGCCCTCGCCATCGCGCTGGGCGATGCAGCCGCCCACGGCGACCACACGCTTACCCGAAGGCGAAGGAGGAAGGCTCTTGCAGGAATTGCACTGACCGTACAGGCGCGTATCGGCAGCCTCGCGCACGCAGCACGTCATGAACACGACAATATCGGCATGCTCCGGATCGAGCGCCATAAGACAGCCATACGAATCGAGCAAGCCACTCACGCGCTCGGAGTCGTGCTGATTCATCTGGCAGCCGAATGTGCGGATAAAGTAGGTTTTACCGGCAAGAATATCGCGTACGGAACGCTGGTCCATGAGCTTACATCCTAACGATGGTGTCGACGGGGCGTATAGGTGCTACAAGCGTGCAGATGGCTCGTTTACGCAACAGGCTTAACGTCGTCCATGACGACGTTATCCATAGCAGCCCGATTAATCTGGTGAACGTAGATAGAGAGACGGATTGCCGTGCGCGACTCCCCGTTAATGAGGATGTCGGAGAACACCGGCGCGCAGGAGACATCAAAGCCGGTCGGAATCAGAAAGCCGCGCGCAATGGCAACGGCCTTGATGGCCTGGTTGACGGCACCGGCGCCGACGCACTGAATGTTGACGGGGACGCCATCTTTGACCATGCCGGCAATGGCGCCGGCAACGGACGCGGGCGATGATTTGCTTGATACCTTCAGGCAATCCATGAAGAAACTCCTGCGTTTAAAAGTACGTTTTAACTGCAATAACTGTATCGTACCGAGCGGACTCGGTAAAGATTTTATTCCTCTTTGGCAAGATCGAACGTCACCGTGATGCGATCACGCGAAACGCGAATCTTAGGGTCGCCGCACAGATTGAGGTAATACCGGGCAGCGAGGTCGTTAAAGTCACGCTCGACCGCACGCGAAAACTGCGCCATATCATCCTTGGCGATGCGAAGGCCTCGACGGTCCTTGGCAAGATCAACGGGAGCCGGCGTATGCGAGGTGGAATCGCGCTCGCGCAGCAGGCGCGCGGTCACGCCGCGAACGGGCTTAATCTGTCCCGACAGAATACGGTGGGCAGTGCGCTCGGACATCTCGAGACCCAACCCGGAGCAAATCCGGATAAAGTCCTCGGCATCCGAGGCAAGGCCCAAACGATCGATAACCGGAAGCTCGCACTCGTCGTCGATAAAGAGCAGGCGCGACGTATCGAGACGGCTCGAAGCCCGAGCGTACAGGGTCGCAGCGATCTCGGACGGAGAGCCCAGATACACATCGCAGCAACGCAGCTCCTCAAGGGCAAACTCACAGGCCGCGCGAATGATGTTGTGGGGGCCGCGAGCACATACATAGCGGCCGTCTTCGTCTTTAACCGCCTGAGGCCAGCTCGACTGGTCGGCGCGCTCACCCAAGCGATCGGTGGCAACGCACACCTTAAACGCGGAGCCCAAATCGACGCCCGATGTAATAACGCGTGCCTCATCCGTGTTCTGCTTGATAGAGAACAGCGCCATACCACGACCGTGAACACCCCAACGGTCCATTTTCATGCTCTCGAGCTTGGAGGTGACACGGGCATCGAAGATACGCTCCTGCATATCTTGCGGTACACCCGAACCGTTATCCAGGAAGAGGAGAGTGCGAACACCCTCCTCCTTGGTCGTGGCAAGATAGACCTTATCGGCTCCGGCATCGCGAGCATTGCGCAGCATCTCGATGACAATGTCCTCTACGTGCTGAATGTCATGCTTGGCCTGACGGCGCTCGGCCTCCGAAACGCGGAGGCGAACATACCCCTCGCCAAGGTTTTCCTCGACGCGAAGGTTGCCCTCCCCCGACATCGACGCGATAAATGAGATGAGCTCGTTCGCGTCGTTCATGTTATTTAGCGATATCGACGGCACGGCTCTCGCGAATCACGACAACGCGCACCTGACCGGGATATTCCATCTCTTCCTCGATCTGGTGGGCAATATCGTGCGCAAGCACCGTGGACTGGGCATCGGAGATCTTATCCGGCTGGACCATGACATGGACTTCGCGACCGGCCTGCATGGCATAGGTACGCTCGACGCCATCGTGAGAGTTGGCGATCTCCTCGAGCTTCTCAAGGCGCTTGATGTAGTTCTCGGCCGACTCGCGGCGGGCACCGGGGCGAGAAGCGGAGACGGCATCGGCAGCCTGGACCAGAACGTCGAGCACCGTGTTGGGATCGACGTCGGCATGATGGGCCTCGATCGCGTGGACAATAACGGGCTTCTCACCATAACGGCGGGCAAGCTCAGCACCAATCACAGCATGCGGACCCTCAACGTCATGGTCGATGGCCTTGCCCAGGTCGTGCAGAAGGCCGGCGCGCTTGGCAGTCACAACATCCAGGCCAAGTTCGGAGGCCATAACGCCACACAGGTCGGAGACCTCAAGCGAGTGCTGCAGCACGTTCTGGCCAAACGAGGTGCGGTAGCGCAGAGCACCCAGGGTCTTGACGATCTCGGGGTGCAGATCGTGGATACCGGTATCGAAGGCGGCCTGCTCGCCAGCCTCGCGCACACGCTGCTGAACCAAGTCGGCGGCCTTGTGATACATCTCCTCGATGCGGGCGGGGTGAATGCGGCCGTCTGCAATGAGGTTCTCGAGCGCCACGCGGGCAGTCTCACGACGGACCGGATCGAAGCTCGAAAGCACGACGGTCTCGGGGGTGTCGTCAATCACGAGGTTGACACCGGACACCTGCTCAAAGGTGCGGATATTGCGACCCTCGCGACCGATGATGCGACCCTTGAGGTCATCGGAGGGAATATGAACGGAAGTGACGGTGACCTCAGCGGTATGGTCGGCGGCGCAACGCTGAATCGCCAGGGAGAGAATCTCCTGGGCGGTCTTGTGGCACTCGGCGCGGACCTGCTGCTCGGACTCGCGGATAATGGTAGCAGCCTCGTGAGTAACCTCGCCGCGGACCTTGTCGAGCAACTCCTTGTGAGCGTCCTCGCGCGTAAGGTCGGCAATACGCTCGAGCTCGGAGGTCTGCTTGGCGCAGAGCTCCTCAAGCTCACGAGAGCGCTTCTCGACCTGGCCGGCCTGGCTGGACAGCTGATGCTCGCGCTTATCGAGCGCATCGTTACGGCGATCAAGCGATTCCTCACGCTGCATCACGCGATTTTCGAGCGTGCGAATCTCACTCTTACGCTGCTTGTCCTCGGCCTCGGCGGCCTGCTTGTTCTTGATGATCTCTTCCTTAGCCTCGAGCAGAGCCTCTTTTTTGAGGGTCTCGGCCTGACGCTTTGCATCACCGATCAGGGACTCTGCCTGCGCGTGTGCCGACTGAATCTTTTCGTCGGCCTCGTGAAGACTACCCTGCTTGGCGGTGCGCATGTAGGCAATGGCGGCGATGGCACCCAAAACGAGGCCAACGAGCGCTGCAATGATAGGCATGCTCACTCCTTTTTATGGATTCGTTACACAGCAAAACGAACCGTCCTTACGAACGGCTCGCGACATTTGAGTAATATGGGCGCAGCTTATGCGGGTCGGATACAAATAAACATATAAACAAACTCATCACAGATGAGCACATATCACAAAGCAAATGACAGTGATTATCCTACGTTGAACCGCAACAACTGTCAAATAAACGCACCCGGCACGGCACCAATCGAGCGGTGAACGGCAGGGGCGTAACGGGTGCTACGCTTACACGGCGCATTCCTCACTTGAGACATCGAGGCGCGCCTTAACGGCATCGGCGGCGATGTGATACGAAAAACCCTTACTCATCAAAAATCTGACGAGCTTTTCGAATGCACGGACCTCGGGTACGCGACGTTTAGCGAGCAAGGCCGATGCACGAGTCAAGTCGTCATCCACGGTAAAATACGCCTCAGGATACCCGGGGATATCGTCAAGCACGACATGACGACGCTTGAGCTCAACCTCGATCTTGCGCTGTCCCCAACCGCGACGTTTGCGCTCTTCGATAAAGTACGAGCAAAAGCGGTTCTCGTCCAAAAACCGATACTCGGTCGCTCGAGCAACCGCAAAATCGATCGCGGGCTGTCGAAAGCCATAGCGCGCCAACTTATCGCGCACCTCGCCCGTGGCATGATCGCGGCGCGAAAGCATCTCTGTCACCATGGTGAGCGCACATTTGCGTTCGATAAGCTGCACCGCCTCGCGAAAGTCATCCCAATCACAGGGAAGATCGGGGCGGTTCTTAACGTACAGGCGCGCCACGCGCACGGGAATCCAAATGGAACGTTCGAAACCGCCCTCAAGATCGCAATCGATATGCGCACAGGGCTTTTTAGACGCATAACCGCTCGAGAACGAGGAGGCCGCTTTCTTATCGGGAAAAACGACCGTGGCCTCGGTCACCGTATACGACATGTCGGCATCCGCTACTCGTCGTCATCGTCGAGCATTGCGGAGCCATCGATGGCGTACAGCTCATCAAACTCCTCGGGGGCGGGCTGATCGGTCAACTCAACCTCGGAGGGGGCATCGTCGTCATACTCAAGGCCGCAGGCAAGGCGAACCTTGTGCTCGATCTCGTCGGCGCAATCGGGGTGCTCGCGCAGGAACGTCTTGGCGGCCTCGCGACCGTTGCCGAGCTTATCCTCGCCATAGGCAAACCAGGACCCCATCTTTTTACAGATGCCGCACTCGACGGCCATATCCAGAATCGAGCCCTCTTTGGAGATGCCGGTGCCATACATGATGTCAAACTCAGCCGAGCGGAACGGAGCGGCCACCTTGTTCTTAACGACCTTGGCACGCACGCGATTGCCGATAACCTCGTCCTTGAGCTTGATGGTATCGATTTTGCGAATATCGATTCGCACGGAAGAGAAAAACTTGAGTGCGCGGCCGCCCGTGGTGGTCTCGGGGTTGCCGAACATGACGCCGATCTTCTCGCGCAACTGGTTAATGAAGATGCAGGTCGTGTTGGACTTGGCAAGCGAGCCGGCAAGCTTGCGGAGCGCCTGGCTCATCAAGCGAGCCTGCAGACCCACCGTCGTGTCACCGATCTCGCCCTCGATTTCGGCACGCGGAGTCAAGGCGGCAACAGAGTCGACGACGATGGCGTCGATGGCACCGGAGCGCACAAGCATATCGACGATCTCGAGCGCCTGCTCGCCTGTGTCGGGCTGGGAAATCAGGACCTCGTCGATATCGACGCCGATGCGCGCAGCATAGGTGGGATCAAGCGCGTGCTCGGCATCGATAAATGCAACGACACCACCCATGGCCTGCGCTTCTGCAAGGATCTCGAGCGAAAGCGTCGTCTTACCGGAGGACTCGGGGCCATAAATCTCGACGATACGGCCGCGCGGAACGCCGCCGATACCCAAGGCGGCATCGAGCGCCAGAGAGCCCGTCGGAATAGCCTCGACCTCGAGCTCGGGACCGCCGTCGCCATACCTCATAATAGAGCCCTGGCCGAACTTCTTCTCAATCTCGGCCTTGGTGGTGGCGATCATCTCGTCGCGCTCTTTACCCGTCGTGCGTGCATGAACGGTACGTACGGGACCTGAATTCTTGGCCATGAATAGCCCTCCTCTTAACAACCTGAAACGATAATAAACGAACGGCTGTTCGTGGTCAACCGTTCAGATTCATCATATTCACCCGACCATTCCAAAATCCGACCAAACGCCGACCAATCACCGACCAAACGCTTGACCAGGCCAATCACAAATACAGGTATTCGTACAAGTTTAGGTCATGTACCAGCGCAAACGTAATTCCGATCAAAGGTCCCTATCTCCACAATTAAGGGGCCCTAAGGCCCCTTAAACCACGTCTATTCCATAGAATTGAGCACGCGGACAATGCGTCCCAAAGCCTCCGCGACCGCATGGGCACGAATGCACGACCGATCGCCCTCGTAATGACAGCGCGCAGACTCGACAACCGGCGCTCCCCCATCGGCCGCGCGATACGCCCAGCCAATATAGAACGTACCGGCGGGGTCCTGCTCGGTGCCACCACCGGGCCCAGCGTAACCCGTTGCGCTCACGGCTATATCGCTCTGATAGAGGTCCAGCGAGCCCGCAGCCATCTCACGCGCCGTCTGGTGCGACACGGCGCTAAACCGATCGAGCGTTTCCTGCTCGACGCCGAGCACGCGATGTTTGATCTCATCGCAATAGGTCACCGCGCCGCCACGAAGCACCGCCGAGGCACCCGGGATATCGGCAATCGTCGAGGCGATCATGCCCGCCGTCAGCGACTCCGCCGTCGAAACCGTCACGCCCCGAGCGCTCGCGCGCTCGACAATATCGCGCGCCAGCTCCTCGTTGTTTGCAGCGATCTGCAAATAAGACTCCGTCATACCCACCAGGACCTAGACCGAAAAGACGATCTTGCGGCAGTTCCAGAAGTACTGGGCGCCCGAGATAACGGTCAAAATCACGGCGATGACGTACAGGAAGCGCGACACCGAATAGACACCGAGCAGCAGCGACACCGGCCCCAGCTGAAGGCCGGCCATCGCAAAGACGCACAGATAGCCGCAGATGGAGACCATCGTGGTCGCCGTCTTGTACTTGCCGAGCTTATCGGCGGCAACGACTACACCGGCAGCACTCGCGACCATGCGAAGGGCGCTCACCAGCAGCTCACGGAACAGGATGATGAACACGGACCACACGGTCACCGCGCCAAAATCAAGGAACAGCAGCAGGGCCGAGAACACGAGCAGCTTATCGGCGATGGGGTCCAAGAACTTGCCGAAATCAGTGATCTCGTTGCGCGAGCGCGCCAGATAGCCGTCGACCTTATCGGTGCACGACAGGATCACATACAGAATGAAGGCAGCGGCGGCGAGCGGGCCGTCGAAGGTGCTCCAGTCCGTACCGGCAACGCTCGCGTGAGACAGGGCCGAGACGATCATGAACACCGGGATAAAGACGATGCGAACGCACGTCACGATGTTGGCGGGCGTCCAAACACTCGTCAGTTCCTTATTACTCTCGTTTGCCACGACGCTCTCCTACTCCACAACATGACCGATAAGCTCATAGCAGAAGCTATCGGTAAACTCAACGGTCAGAATATCGCCCACGGACGCCTCGCTGGCGTCCAGATGCACCGCGCCATCGGAATCGGGCGCCTGGAACCAGGCATGACCGATCAGCTCGGCGCCATCCTCGGTCTCCTCGATGCCATCGACAATCACCTGTGCGCGCTCGCCCACATGGGCGGCAGTGGCGGCAAAACCGAGCGACTCGGCAAGATCCATGGCCTCCTGGGCACGCTCGAGCTTGACCTCCTCATCGACCTGGCCCTCCATCTTGGCGGCCAGGCTGCCCTCCTCACGCGAGTAGGCGAAAACGCTCGTGTAGTCAAAGCCAACGGTGTCCATAAAGTCGATAAGGTCGCGGAACTCTTCGTCGGACTCGGTCGGGAAGCCGACCATGGCCGTGGAGCGAATCACGATGCCGGGGATGCGCTCGCGAAGGTCGCGGAACAGATCCTCGAGCTCCTGGCGCGAACCGGAGCGACGCATGGCCTTGAGGATGCGCGCGTCGCAGTGCTGCACGGGGATATCGATATAGGGAAGCACCTCGGGCGTATCGCGAATCGTCTCGATAAGCTCGTCGGTCATGCCCTCGGGCTGCAGATAGAGCACGCGGACCCAGACGTTGTGCGGGCGCACAGCCTCAGAGACGGCACGCAGCAGCTGCGCCAGATTGCGCGGCGAACCCTTGGCGACGTCCTCGTCGGCAAAGTCGGTGCCCCAAATGCCCGTGTCCTGGCCGATCAGCACGATCTCGCGCACACCGCCGGCAACCAGGTCGCGCACCTCGGAGATAATGCTCTCGGCATTACGCGAATGATAGCGACCGCGAATGTAGGGGATCATGCAGAAGCTGCAAAAACGATTGCAGCCATCGGAAATCTTGACGTAGGCAACGGCGCCCTCGACGGTACGCTTGACCTGCGGGATATAGGCTGCGATCTCGCGCTCCACACCCAGTACGTCATCGATGACAGAGACGATACCGTCTTCCTCATCGGCCTTCACAAAGGCCGCGACCTCGGGAAGCTCGTCGGGCAGGTCATCGCCGTAACGAGACGGCACGCAACCGCACATGACGATGGGGCAGGCGCGAACGCCGTCCTGCACCTCGTTAGCGAGCTCGAGCGTGGTCTCGATGCTCTCGGACGTCGCCGAGGCGAGAAACGAGCACGTGTTGACGATAGCGATATCGGCGTCCTGCGGATCGAATGCCTCCTCATAGCCCGCGGCGGTCAGCAGCGAACGCATGCGGTCGGTGTCAACCTCGTTCTTAGCGCACCCGAGGGTGATGTAGAGCACGGAGCCCAAAGGTGTATCCATGTTGGAGAACGGTCCTTTCGAGTAAGTTAGCGGTAGTTGGTAAACTGCAGCGGCTGGCCGTAGTCTTGGTCGCGCAGGAACTGGATCACGGTCTGCAGCGCGTCCTTAGAGGCCGAGGAAACGCGCAGTTTATCGGCCTCGATGGTCACCTTGACCTTGAGTTTTTGATCCTTGATGTCCTTATTAATCTTCTTGGCGGTCGCCTGGTCAATGCCCTCGACGATATGGCCGAGCACGCGCACGGTACCGCCCGAAGCCGCCTGCGGCGCGTCCCAAGAGACAGCCTTAAGATCGATGCCGCGCTTGATGAGCTTAGAGCTCAGCACGTCAATAATCTGCTTGGAGACAAAATCGGCCGGGGCATTGATCGTAAAGAGCTTGTCGCCCTTCGAAAGCTCGATGGTGGCGCCGGAGTCCTTGAGGTCATAGCGCTGAGAGATCTCGCGGGCGGTCTGCTGGAAGGCGTTATCGACCTCCTGCATATTGACCTCGGACACAACGTCGAAGCTGGAATCTTTAGCCATGGTTCTTCCTTTCGGTACGGGGAGCCTTAGTAGCTGTCGTACGAATAGTCATCTGAATCGTTTGCAGTCTGGCCGTCGGATGCCGTGTCGGTACCGTCGGTAGACTGAGGGTCGGTGCCGTCGGTAGACTGGGCGTCGGTGCCGTCGGTACTCTCGCCATCCTCGGACTCTGCGGTCTCCTTCTTGGGAACGGTAATGGTCACGCGCGCCACACCCGATGTCTTGGTGTCGTAGCGAACCTTTTCACCGTTCTTGGTAACCGTGACATCGGAGGGCTTGGACGTGGTGATCTCGATCGAGGACTCGGGCGTGTACTCCTGCTCAAAGGGACCGGTTGCCTGGGCGCCAAAGACCGATTTACCGTCGACCTTGACCTCGATCCAGGCGGTCTTGCCCTTGGCAACGGAGACCTTGACCTTGATGACCTCGTCCTCTTTCTTTTTCGCGTTCGCCTTGGCGGCATCGGAATCGGCAGAATCCGTCGCCTCGTCGGTGCCTTCATCCTCGTCAACAGATTCGGTCTTCTTGGAAGACTTCTTGGTCGTCGTCTTGGTGGCCGCGGGCGTCTCAGGCGTCGACTCGGGTGCAGAAGAGCCGCAGCCACGCAGGAGGACCACGATGAGCAGAATCAACAAAAGCGCCACGGCACCGATGCCGGCGTAAACGATACGCGGATCGAGTCCGTTGTTCTGGGAGACGCGCCCGCCGCTGCGTGCGCGTCTGGAGCCGCCACGCCCATTCCCCTGCGGCATACGGCCGCGACCGCTATCGGGACGACCACGATATCCGCCTTGGCTCTGCGAGCCGCGCTGACCCGAACGCGGCGCAAGCTCGCCACGGTTCTGATAGCCACGCTGGCCAGAGCGAGGCGCCGAAGAGCGCTGCCCGTAAGGCTGCGATTGAGAACGGAGGCGCGGCGTCACCTGCGTGGTATCGGCGTCGGCGTAACCACCGTGGGAACGCCCGGCAGAAACTCCGCGATAACCACGACCGGAGTAGCCACCGTCGCCGTAACCGGCGCGGGGATCGCGACTCAACCCGCGAGCGGCGGGAAGCGCACGGTCATCAGGCATGGGCGTACTGCGAAAGCGATCTCGCTGAGAACGAATCTCCTCGCTGGAGCCCGTCTCGGTGATATAGCCCGCCTGCGGAGGGCGCTGGCCGTACCGCGTCGAGCGACCACCCTGAACCATCAGAAAGCGTCCGTTATCGACCGACGAGCGCGAGTTAACGTAGCCGGCAGCATCCTGAAAACGACCGCCCTGCTGCGAGGTCTCGCGTTCATATGCCATGAGGTCATCAAAATAAGCGTTGACGACCTCGCGAGGGTTAAGCCCCAAAAAGCGAGCGTAGCTCGAAATCATGCCCTGCGCATAGCCGCGCGGGGGCATCGATGCAAAGTTACCGGTCTCGAAAAACTCGATGATCTGCGGCCTGATTTTGATGGTGTTGGCGACCTGCTGGATGGAAAGGCCCATCCGGCGACGCTGCTCGAGCAGCATGTCACCAAAGCGTGCAGCCATCAGAATCCTCCAAACTCACGATCTTCACGTGCCATCTCGGCGTCGACAGACTCCAGCGCAGCGAGCCCCTCCTCGTCCAGCAGGACCTCGCGTGGCTTGGAACCGTCGGGCGGGCCGACGACACCCTTTTCTTCCAGCATGTCCATAATACGCCCGGCGCG
Organism: uncultured Collinsella sp.; assembly: GCA_958407555.1. Lineage (GTDB taxonomy): Bacteria > Actinomycetota > Coriobacteriia > Coriobacteriales > Coriobacteriaceae > Collinsella. The sequence continues at coordinate 16,790 of CATYJC010000021.1, forward strand.
CGCATAGCCAACCTTGAGGCGGCGTTGCAGGCCAGATGTGGAGCCCAGCTGCGATTCCACCACAATATGGGCGGCCTCCCAGATAAGCGGGTCGTCATCCTGCGGCTCGGCAACACCCGTGCGAACAATGCCGCCGCCACCAGCCATGGACATGGAAGCGGGCGCCACGGCAGACAGGATCTCCTCGTGGTAATCGGGCTCGCTTTGCGACTTAACGAACTCGACGATCTCGTTGATCTCGTCGTCCGAGACAAAACAGCCCTGGATACGGCGGGGTTTGCCCCAGTCGACCTTGGAGAACAGCATGTCGCCTAAACCGGTGAGCTTTTCGGCGCCCATCTGATCGATGATGACGCGGGAATCGATACCCGTAGCCACGTTAAAGGCGATACGGTTGGTGATGTTGGCCTTGATAAGGCCCGTCACCACATTGGAGCTGGGGCGCTGCGTAGCCACGATAAGGTGAATACCGGCGGCACGACCCAGCTGGGCGATACGGACGATCGAGGCCTCGACATCCTTGCCGGCGACCATCATCAGGTCCGAAAGCTCGTCGATGATGATGACCAGATAGGGCATCTTTTGCGGCGGGTTATCGTAATGCTCAAACTCGCCGGCGGCCTGCTTTTCGTTATAGGTCGAGATCTTGCGAACGTTGAGGCGCTCGAAGACCTTCAGGCGACGCTCCATCTCGGACACGGCCCACTGCAGCGCACTGGCAGCCTGCTTGGGCTCGGTCACCACGGGCACATAGAGATGCGGCAGGCCGTTATAGCCCGCAAGCTCGACGCGCTTGGGGTCGACCATGATAAGGCGAACGTCCTCGGGAAGGGCGCGCATGAGCAAGGTCGTGATGATGGAGTTGATCATGACCGACTTACCCGAACCGGTGGTGCCGGCGATCAGCAGATGGGGCATCTTGGCGAGGTCGGCGACAACCGGCGTGCCCTCGGCATCGCGACCGATGGCAAGCTCGAGCGGACCGCCCTTCACATAGGGAAGCACGTCGCCCAGGTTGACGTTCTGACGCTTGCGATTGGGGATCTCGATACCCACAAGCGAGGTGCCGGGAATCGGCGCAAAAATGCGCACCGACTGGGCGGCAAGCGAAAGCGCGATATCGTCCTCGAGGCTCGAGATCTTACTCACGCGCTCGCCCTCACCGGGCTGCAGCTTAAAGGTCGTGACCGTGGGGCCGGCAATCCAGCCGACGACGCGGGCGCTACGGCCAAACTCAAGCAAGGTGGACTGCAGCGACTCGGCAGTCTGTTCCAGCTCCTTGTCAGAAGACGCGGAGGACGCCGACTGCGGGTTGGCATGCAGGATTTCGAGTGGCGGGAGCTTGAGGCCGTCCTCTTGGTCGCCCTCGGCATCGGCATTGGTACCGTCCGCTCCCCCATCGCCGGCTGCAACAGAAGCAGCGGAAGCCGTGGGGGCGGAAGCATCGGAAACCTTGGGATGCTTTAGGAAGTCAGGGATCTGCGGAGCTGCCGAAACGGGATTCACGGCAAATGGCGGCTCTGACTCGTCAGCCTTGTCCGGGTCGTCTTCCATCGAAAACTGTCCGGTGACCTGTCCTGCCTTGGCACGGCGACGCGGCAGCAAGGTTGTCTTGGCGGTCTCGAGCGGAGTCTCGTCGTCCTCGTCATCGCCCTCGGTGAGCTCGATTTCGCTATCGGACCAAGACGGGTCGGGCTCGCTCGTGTTGAGCTTGGGCGCGGCCTTGCCCTTCTTGGCATGGCGACGCGGCAGCAGCGTGGTCTTGGCGCGCTCGGCCTCCACGGCCTCGGACACGTCGACAAACGGGTCATCGTCCTCGTCGTCATCCAAAACCGGGTCGGCATCGCCACCCATGAACGTGGTCACCGCGGCGTCAGCCCCCTTCTGGCGCAGAATGCTCAGGTGCGGACGGGCAACGCCGGGAACCGACAGGGCCTCCTCATCGCCCCACGGGCTCGCGTTGACATCGGCACGACGGCGCTCGGCAAAATCGGCAGCGCGATCACGTGCGGAGCGCAAAACGCCACCCACCGAAAAGCCGATGATGACCAGGCCAACGACGACAAGGCCCAGCAAGACAACCATAGCGATAGGTTTACCCAGGGCGTTTTGCAAGGCACTTGCGATAAAGGCGCCAATGTAGCCGCCCGAGGCGGAAAGGTTCTGCGGCGCAAACATGAGGTCGCACGAATCGCTCGTGCCCGGCACCATCAGCGACAGGATAGAAACAATGGCCACAAAGACCACGGCACCACCCGCGACCGAGCGAATGTTGAGCGGCGAGTCCTCACCCAAAAAGAGCGTGGCGGCAAACAGCAAGATGACGATCGGCAGCACGTAGGCGCCCAGGCCAAAGCCGAGGTGATAGAAACCGGCAACCGCAGCTGTCACGGGTGCCGTTGCCGGAGAAATCACGGCAATGAAGGACGCAATCGCCAAAACGGCAATGACCACGCCGGCGATATCGCGATTGGCCGAAGGCTCGACCAGGGGTTCGAACTCATCGAACTCGGACTCGTGGCCCTTATTGGCACGCAGATGGGAACCGGCACCCTTAGCAGATGCCGGTTGGTTGTTGGCTTTGTTGCCTTTGGCGTTTTGTGCAGATCCGCGCGCCAAACTAAACCTCCATGACGACTGGGATGATCATCGGACGGGTGCGCGTGCGGCTCCAGATAAAGTTGGAGAGCGAATCGCGCACGGCCTTGCGAATGGCATCGGAGCCGCTACTGGTAAAGCTAAACTTGCCCTTCTCAATCGTCTTCATGATGGCTGCGGAGGCATCCTCGGAGAACTGGTCGTCGATGGCAAACGAAACGCCGCGGCCCGAGAACTCGATAGCCTCGATCTTCTTGTGCTTGAGCGAGACGATGGCAACAGCCGTGACCATACCGTCGTTGGCGAGCTTTTGGCGATCGCGAAGGACGATGGGGTCGGTGTCGCCGATGCGCAGACCGTCGACATAGACGACGCCGGACTCAACGGGCGTGCCGCGCTTGACGATGCCGCCACGCATCTCGAGCGTGTCGCCGTTGTCGAGGATAAAGATGTGATCATCCTTAATGCCCATCTTACGGGCAAGCTGGGCATGGGCACGCAGGTGCACAGCCTCGCCGTGAACCGGCATAAAGTAGGTGGGCTTGGCCATGGCCATCAGAAGCTTGAGCTCCTCCTGGCTGCCGTGACCCGAGACATGAACGAGGGCACGGGACTTATCCCAGACGTCGCAGCCAAGCTTGGCCAGGCTGTTGACGACCTGCTGGACGGCCTTCTCGTTGCCGGGAACGGGAGTTGCCGAGAGGATGACGGTATCGCCCTCGTGGATGGAAAGCGTCTTGTGCTCGCCGTTGGCCATGCGGGACAGGGCCGACAGCGGCTCGCCCTGCGAACCGGTGCACATGACGACGATCTTATCGTCGGGCAGGTTATCGATATCGAAGGCATCGATGATATCGGCATCGTCGATGTTGAGATAGCCAAGCTCACGCGCCACGCGGGTGTTGGTAAGCATGGAACGTCCGGTCACGACGACCTTGCGGCCACACTTGCGGGCGGCGTCGCAGATCTGCTGCAGGCGATGGATGTGGCTCGAGAACGACGCGACGAACACGCGGCCCGGGGCGTTCTTGATGGCGTGCAGCAGGTTGGGACCGACCTCGGCCTCGGACTTGGTAAAGCCGGGAACAGTGGCGTTGGTGGAGTCGGAAAGCAGCAGGTCGATACCCTGCTTGGCAAAGCGGCTGATGGCGGCATAGTCGGGCGTGACGCCATCGATGGGCGTCTGATCGAGCTTAAAGTCGCCCGTGTGCATAACGGTGCCCTGGTTGGTGCGAATAAACACGCCCAAAGCGCCCGGAATGGAGTGCGTCATGGAGAAGAAGTCGAGCGAGATGCCACCGAGATTGACGTGGCTGCCGCCCTTGACCTCACGGAGCTTGGGCGCGCGAATGCGGAACTCGGAGAGCTTACCCTCGATAAAACCGAGCGTCAGCTTGCTCGAGAAGATGGGCACCTTGTTGTTGAGGTCCTGCAGCAGGTACGGAAGCGAACCGGTGTGGTCCTCGTGGCCGTGGGTGACGACGATGCCGCGGAGCTTCTCCTCGTTCTCCAGGACATAGGTGTAGTCGGGAAGTACCAAGTCGATACCGGGCTGGGAGTCGTCGGGGAACATGAGGCCGGCGTCGACGAGCACCATGTCGTCGCCGCACTCGAAGACCGTCATGTTCTTGCCGATGCCGTCAAGGCCGCCGAGCGGAATGATCTTCAAGGGAGATGATTTTTTAGCTGCCATAGGTTCGTGTGGTTTCCTTTCTTCGAAACGGGTCTGGAACAACCGACGGGGCGCTTCTGGCAAACCGACCGCCGGGAACGTACAAACATGCATCACAGAGTCGATGCAATAACTACAGCATCATACCCATTTGCCCACCAACAGACCACCCATGCATCAAAGCCCCATCTGAGCCGGTCTATCCCGCCGGTTTCCCGTGGGGCGGGCACTGATGAAGTTTATCGCGAGTTCCGCACGAACAGG